>JAPKDE010000048.1 GCA_028822675.1 Dehalococcoidia bacterium
TCGGGGGTTAAATCGGAGTCGTCGCCTTTTGGAGGCATAATCAGTCCCTCCCTGTTATTATTGTGCCCACGGTTTGACCATTAAGTATATTGGCAATGGTGCCGGGTTCAAAGACATTGAAGACTACAATCGGTAGTTTATTATCCATGCACAGAGTCAGAGCCGTTGAATCCATCACGGCCAAACGCATGTTCAGGGCTTCCATATAATCCAAATTGCCAAACCTGACAGCGTCCGAATTCTCATTTGGGTCTGAGTCATAGACTCCGTCCACATTGTTCTTGGCCATCAGAAGGACGTCTGCGCTGATTTCCAGGGCCCTTAGGGCAGACGCGGTGTCAGTGGTCATGTATGGGTTGCCGGTGCCGGCGGCAAAGAGAACAACCCGATGTTTTTCCAAGTGCCTGATGGCCCGGCGGCGTATGTACGGCTCGGCCACGGCCTGCATCTGCAGCGCGCTCTGAGTTCGTACGTCGATGTCAAGTTGTTCCAGACTGTCTTGAAGAGCCAAGGCGTTAATCATGGTGGCCAGCATACCGGCGTAGTCAGCGGTCGCTCGGTCCATACCTCTGGATTCTGCGGCCTCGCCTCGCCAGATGTTGCCACCACCCATAACAACAGCAATCTCTACACCCATCGATGCGGCTTCACCAATCTGTGAAGCCAGGTAGTTAACTGCTTTTGGGTCAATACCAAACGGCGTGTCTCCCTTGAGAGACTCGCCGCTGATCTTTAGCATTACGCGACGGTATTTAGTGTCTGCCATACCTGGTACTGAACTATTCGCCGACGGCTAATCGGGAGAATCGGACCACCTTGATGTTCTCTCCCACCTTGCCGGCCAACTCTTTAACCATCTCGCCAACTGATGAGGAGTTGTTCTTGATGAACGGCTGCAGCATGAGAGTGACCTGAGCCTTGGGGCGGTCGTCGCCTTCTTCTATGTCATCAACGTCTACGTAGACTGGGTCCATGGCCGCGACCTGTAGAGCAATGTCGTGGGCCAGTTTTTGGAATTCTTCAGTCCGGGCAACGAAGTCGGTTTCGCAGCCAAGTTCTACCATGGCTCCAACCCGTCCACCGGTGTGGATGTAGGTCTCAATGACGCCTTCATTGGTGTCGCGGCCCGAGCGTTTGGCGGCGCTGGCCAGCCCCTTCTCTCGAAGGGCAACAATGGCTTTTTCAACATCGCCATCGGTTTCTTCCAGGGCAACTTTACAGTCCATAATCCCGGCACCGGTTTGGTCGCGGAGGGATCGGACTTGTTCTGCACTAACAGCCAATTGACGGCTCCTATTATTCGGCCATAATTTAGCCGTGGATAGAGAACGCCGGAGGCGTGTCCTCCGGCTGTTTCTCGATGATTACTTGTTTACTTGCTACGCGGTTCCTTCCGCAGGGGCATCTGCTGCAGGAGCTCCCGGAGCTGGCGCCGGGGCGGGGGCTTCGGCTACCGGAGCAGGAGCCGGGGCTTCTGCTGCCGGGGATGGGGCAGGCGCAGGAGCTTCAGCTACCGGCGCAGCGGCTGCGGCTGGCGCTTCAGGCTCGGCCACTGGTGTGATGGCAGCGGCCGCTGCGGGCGCAACTTCAGCAACGGTAGCGGTGCCCAGGCCTTCCATCTCTGGGAGACCTGCTTCCTCGTCGTCGTCAGGTGACACGTAAGCGGTCAGGAAAGCAGACTGGTCCACCTCTGCCATGGCTTCGACCCGTGCCTGTGCTCGGGCCTCGCGCTCAGCGAGTCCTTCAAGCACGGCTGAGGCCATGCGGTTGGTAATCAACCGGATGGAACGAACAGCGTCGTCATTGCCGGGGATGATGTGATCGACCTTGTTCGGGTCACAGTCCGAGTCAACGATGGCGAAGATTTCAATTCCCATGCGCTGGGCTTCAGCAATACAGATGTCTTCACGGCCAATATCAATCACGAAGATGGCCTTTGGAACTTCTGTCATGTCGCGCACGCCGGTGAAATACTTTTCCAACCGGGCCAGCTTGTCTCGGAGTTTGACTCCCTCTTTCTTGGGAAGAAGTCGGAAATATCCTTGATCCCGCTTCTGCTGGAGTTCCAGCATGTAGGTGATGCGGGTACGAATGGTCTGGAAGTTTGTCATGGTGCCGCCCAACCAGCGTTGGTTGACGTACAGCATGCCGCAGCGTTCAGCCTCGCTCTGAATCACTTCTTGGGCCTGGCGCTTGGTACCCACGAACAGTACCTTGCCGCCCTCGGCTACCAGATCAACCATCTCTTGATAGACATTGTTAATCATGCCCAGGGTCTGTTGCAGGTCAATGATGTGGATACCGTTTCTCTGGGTGAAGATGTACTTCTTCATGGTGGGGTTCCAGCGTCGGGTCTGATGCCCAAAGTGGACGCCCGCCTCTAAAAGGGCTTTCATGGTTAGGTGCTCTCGCACAAATGGAGCAGGAGCTGGCGCAGGTGCCGGCGCGGGAGCCGGGGCAGTAGCTACAGCTACGCCGCCAGCGGGTTCAGGCGCGGCCGCTACAGCGGGAGCAGGTGCCGGCGCAGCGGCTACTGGCGCGGGAGCCGGGGTTGCGGCTGCGGCTGCGGGTTCAGGTGCTGGAGCTGCAGCTATTGGCGCGGGGGCTGCTGCAGGTTCAGGTGCTGGTGCCTCGGCGGCAACTGGCGCTGGAGCCGGTGCGGCAACGGGGGCAGCTTCGGGAGCTGGGGCAGGTGCAGCGGCAGGTTCCCCTGTCGGCTCTACCGGTAATTCGTTGGACTCAACCATATACTGTGTTTTTCCTTTTGTCAGCCTATTAGGCCGACTGCGTCCAAGGGTCCGTCACAAGTGAGCAACGTTACCCGCAAAAATCCTGCCACACGTTTCTATTCCAACGCCTAGGTTTCGACGCCTAGGCCGAGGCTGAAACTGGGGCAGTTAAATGCTTGTCGGAGTATAACATAGGGGTTTTTGACGGGCAATGTAGCCGGCTCAGATTTGCCGTCCAGCCGTTTGTCGCGGTTCAATAAATTTTGATTTTCAGTGGCCGATGAGATTTCTCGCCAGTTAATGGAAAAACACCCGGTATACAACGTTCAGTCCAACGGCCCCAACAACTCCGGCCGCTACGTCATCGGCCATGATGCCCAGCCCGCCTGGCAACGCTTCAAACTTTCTAATCGGCCACGGCTTCCAGATGTCCAGAACCCGGAACACCACAAACGCCAATGCCAACCAGACGAACGTTTTTGGCAGGAACAGACAGGTGATCCACATACCGGCAAATTCGTCCCAAACAGCCCTCTTGGGATCGTGATCAGACTCGGTTATCAGCGTTTGGCAGGCCCAGATACCAGCCAAAAACCCTAGGCCGCAGAGCAGGAAAAAGCCAATCGAATCTTGATCTAAGGGAGAGAACCCGTAGATTAGCACCGCCACCAAACTGGCCCAGGTAGCCGGAGCAAAGGGGGCCAGACCAATGCCCATCCCGGTTCCCATAGCCCAGCCTGCCTTACTCAACAACGCTGCCATCAGCCGTACCCCAATCTGTGCAGGGCATCTTCACTGAGGCCCAGATAATGCCCAATCTCATGCCAGAGGGTAATCTTGATCTCGCGTTCAGCTTCGGTTCGGCTGGAGCAACTCCGCAAGATGGGCTGACGGTAGATGGCAATTCGATCTGGCAGCATTGGGTCTCCGCCCTCGCGTTCGGTCAAGGGCACGCCCACGTAGAGGCCAAACAACGTGCCGTCGCCGCCCAACATGTCCTCTTCCTCTGGGCCTGGCCACTCCTCAACAACCACGTCCACATTGTCCAGCGATTTGATCACCTGAAGCGGCATCTCACCATAGGCTTGGCGCACCAGACGGACGAACTCTCGGTTGGTCATCTTGATCAACCGGAAAGCCCCATTTGCTGTCTGATTCGCTTGAGTATATCTATGTTCTGCTGGTCGGGGCCGTTGCCCTCAAAACCGGGGACTTCCAGCAAAAATGGGACGTCGGCAAATGCCGGATTGGCCATGATCGCCGCAAAACCTTCTTCACCGATGAACCCTTCACCGATGTTATCGTGCCGGTCTACTCCGGAGCCGCACACACGCTTGGAGTCGTTGGCATGGACCGCAGCCACGTTGGCGCTGCCCGGCCCGGCGTCCAGTTCGTCCAGCATCGCCTGGATTCCCTCTGGGTTGGTCAGGTCATACCCGGCGGCGAAAGAATGCTGGGTGTCCAGGCAAATCTTAAGTCTAGGACTGTCCACAGAGTCTAGTATGCCGCCTAACTCTTCAAATTTAGCCCCAATATGCTGGCCCATGCCCGCCATATTCTCCACGGCCAATACCGGCCCTTCCGGAGCGGTATCCAAGACGATTTTGATGGCTTCCACCGTCTGCGGTAGGACCGCTTCATAGCCCCGGCCACCATGACTCCCCGGATGGAATATCACGCCGGTGGCTCCCAGGTCTGCCGCCAACTTCATGTAGTTGGCCAAAGAGTCGATTACTTTTTTGAGCTTTTCTTTATCGGGAGTGCCCAGGTTAATCAAGTAGATGGCATGTAGAAAAACCGGGCCGATACCAGCGTCGGCCAGACCCTGTTTGAACAGTTCTATCTGCTCACTGGGTACCGGTTTGAAGGCCCAGGCCTGGGGTGAAGAGCCAAATATCTGAATGGCTTCACAGCCAATCTCCTGGCCTCTAGCCACTGCCTTGCTAATCCCACCAGACGTGGAAACGTGGGCTCCTATCTTCATTTGCAGTCCTATCAATATCCTGAATGCTCGAATCACCAGCCCACATTTGTGCCTGAGCCAGGTGAATCGGCATCGCCAATTATACGTTAGCGCAGCATTGGCGGTATACGCTCCCAGGAATATAATCTTCCCATATGAACGCTTTTATTAAAGATCTATAAACGCCTTGATTAAAACCCCATGAAAGCTCTTTTTATAAAACAACCCGGCAACCCACCAGAACTGGAAATACGCGACGTGCCCACGCCCAAGACTGGCTATCGGCAGGCCCTGGTACGGGTTACTTCCTGCGGCTTTTGCCATCATGACCGGTCGGTCATGGCCGGCGTACTTCGACGCGGAGTTGCCGAAGACATCATCCTGGGGCACGAAATCTCCGGGGTGGTGACAGAGACCGGCAGCGGCGTCACCAGTCTCCGGCCAGGCGACAAGGTGGTGAGCATTCTCACGGAGGCGTGCGGCGAGTGTGACCGCTGCGCAGATGGCCGCGAGCATCGATGCCGGCAGGGTCAGGGCATTGGCCACGGACGTAACGGCGGTTTCGCCGAATTTGTGGCTCTATCTGAGCACAGCCTGGTCAAGATACCAGACGGGATAGACCCAGTGGGTGCCGCGCTCTTGGCCTGCCCCATGGGCGTGGCGCTACATGCTGTGCGTGAGACGGCCCAGGTGACTGCCGGACAATCAGTTGTGGTCACAGGTGCCGGGGGCGGTCTGGGCATCCATGCAGTGCAGGCAGCAGCGGCGCTGGGGGCAACGGTGTTGGCGGTGTCGTCATCTCCCGACAAGATCGACCTACTGCGGGAGATGGGTGCGTCTGAGGTTTTGGCCGCAGAAGTCCCAGCCGACGAAGGTCTTGACTTCGCAGAGTTGGTGATGGCCATTACCGGAGACGAGGGAGCGAATGCCGTGATAGATACCGTGGGATCGGCGTTGTTTCCTTCCACACTACGGTGTCTAGCCCAGTACGGCAGGTTGGTATTGCTGGGGGAGATCGAGGGCCACAGTGTGACGCTGAGCCCGGCAGAGATCATCTTCAGAGACGCGCAAGTGCTGGGTACGTCTGGTGTGTCTCGGGCAACTGTGGAGCAAGCTGGTCAACTGGTGCTTGAGGGTAAGATGCGCCCGGTGGTGGATATCAAATTGCCGCTGGAACAAGCGCGTGAGGCGTTCCGGTTGGTTTCGGAGCGAACACCAATCGGGCGGGTGGTGTTGCTACCGAACGGTTAATTAAAAAGGGCCACCAAGTTGGTGGCCCTTTTTGATTAGTCGTCTGTTGGTTTAG
Organism: Dehalococcoidia bacterium; assembly: GCA_028822675.1. The sequence continues at coordinate 5,999 of JAPKDE010000048.1, forward strand.
TTAGCGTCCGATGCCGATCAGGTGCAACAGCGAGGAAGCCGTAGCCGCAGGGCCACGCCGGAAGAACCGACCAATCTCGCCCCGGTCCCACATGACCAAGTACTGACTGGCGATGAAGATGGAACTGTAGGTTCCAGCCAACGCGCCAATTGCCAGCACCAGCAGTAGTTCTCTAATGCTGTTACCGCCGATGAATAGCATGGCCATCAGCACCACCAGGGTTGTGATACTGGTGTTGAGCGACCGTCCCATACTCTCCATGATGCTCAGGTTGACCATGGGTGCCAGGTCGCGGTCTGGATGCCGGGATACGTTTTCTCGGATGCGGTCAAACACCACAATGGTGTCGTTCACGCTGTAACCAGCCACAATCAGTAACCCCACAATGAACATGGAGTTCACTTCAAGGTTGATGACCCGGCCAAGGATTGAGAATATCCCAAGGATTATGAGCAGGTCATGGACCAATGCCAGGATGGCACTCACCCCGTACCGGTGGGCTTTCGGCACCCGGCGGAAGGCGTACCAAACGAAGAACATGATGAACACCGATGCTGCGATCAGGGCGTAAAAGGCCGTCTTGATCGTTTCTTCAGCTACTATAGGTGAGACTGTATCAAACTCTACCCGGTCTCTTTCCAGCCCCAAGAATTCCTCCAGACCCCGCTCAATGATCTCACGCTCTGAGAGACCGTCGCCGATGGCCTCTTCTAAGACCACGGTCCGGATGAAGAATGTGTTTCCGCCGATACGTTGAATCAAGGCCTCATCGTGGCCAAGTTCGTTCATCCGTGCCTGAATGTCTTCCTCATCAATGTCTGGGTTGGCGAATGAAACGTTCATCACGGAACCGCTGGTGAAGTCGATGCCTGCCTTCAGGCCAGAGTTTCCAGTGATCCAGCCGGGCGCTATGATCATGGAGATAAGGCCAGGCAGGATAATTAGCGCGGAGAACAGGAAAAACCAACCCCGTTTGCCGACGATATCTAACATTAGCGTCCTCCTCTCGGGGCCGAGGTCTGTACGGTATTCGGTCCGGTGCGCTGCAATGCCTCTGGCGTAAACAGGTTTATCCGTTTACCCAGACCAATCCAGGCCATCAACTGCAACAGGTTACGGCTGACAACCACGGCGGTGAACATGCTGACCGCCACACCGATAAACAGACTGATGGCCACACCCGTTACCAGGCCGCCACCCAACCGGTCACCAAACCAGAGGAGCACCACGCAGGTGATCATGGTGGAAATGTTGCTGTCACGAATCGCCGGCCAGGCACGACTAAACCCAACTTCCATAGAGGAAGCCAGTGTCCGACCAATGCGAACCTCTTCTTTCATACGCTCAAATATCAGAATGTTAGCGTCTACAGCCATACCAATTGAGAGGATGAACCCGCCGATGTGGGCCAACTCCAGTGTTACGGGAATCATCTTGAATATGGCCAGAACTATGACGGCGTAGAACATCAGCGCAAAGGCCGCAACCACGCCGGCCATGCGGTAGTAGATGATCATGAACACAAAGACCAGAGCCAAGCCGACCAGACCAGCGATTAGGCTGTTCTTCAGCGATTCTTCACCCAGCAGGGCGTCTACATCACTCTCTTGGATCAGCTTTAGTGGGACCGGCAGACGACCAGACTCCAATTGGATGGCCCTGGTTTGGGCTTCTTCCCTGGTGAAGTCGCCGCTTATCTGGGTGCGTCCGTCACGTATCCAAGCTCGCGCCACCGGGGCCAGTAAGAGCTGGTCATCCATGATGATTGCGATCCGCTTGGTGGCTTGGGATTCTGTGGTGGATATGCGGCGGGTCAAATCTGAGAATATGTCAGACCCGCGACCGTTGAATTGCAAGTTAATTACCCAGCCGATTCCCACGGCGTTCGTGGAAGCCTCAGCCCGGGAAAGGTCATCACCCGACAGACCCAAGTCGGTGTCTGAAAAAGTGTTACAAGCGGCTGAGTCACAGGTTCGCTCTTTGAATTCTAGTCTGGCCGTTTGACCAATCAGCGATTTGGCAGCGTCGATGCCGCTGTTCACTCGGAACGAGAACAATGAGCCAATCTGTTGAGATATGGCGATTGCTGCCCGGCTCTGGGTTGCAGAGTTCACCGTGTTGGAACGGATGGTGAAGTTCAGGGCATCGCCTATGTCAATTTCAAAATCTTCGTACCCGGCCTCTGTGAGCAATACCGGAAGCAATGCCGCCAATTCGTCGGGCGATTTCACCTCTGGCGCGACTACAACGGGGGTTTCGGGCTGAGCATCGGCATCGATGGAATCTGCGTCATCGACAACCGGGGCGGGAATTCCAGCCAATATTGGATCGGCCAGTGTTACTTCGGTTATTGAACCACTGGCGCCCGGGAGCTGGACGATGAGCCGGTCAGCACCAAATATCTGGATAATCGGCTCTTCAGTGCCAAACTTGTTGACGCGGCGGGTGATGTTATCCAGCACGCCCTGCATTTGGTCTGCAGTCGGCTCCCCGATGGTGTCGGCCCTGAAGATAGATATCTCTCCGTGGGCTTCTCCCAGGGCTTCGTTCAGGCCCGTGCGTCTTGGATCGTCCTCTGCCAGGATTCCAGTACGAATCTGGAACCTGTTTGGAGCAACAGGTAGCACCTGCAAGCCTTCAAGAGTTGAATTATCTTCGCCAAAGGTCAGGCTCTGCAAAGTGGTGGTAATTTCACCGAATGAAACGTCGTCTGCAAAAGTGACATCAAACTTGGTACCGGTATCAGCCTGGTAGACCAGGTGACCGCCACCCCGGAGATCCAGACCCAATTTGAGACCCAACGGCCCAGTGCCGTTGCGTTCCAACGTTGGGAATCCGGGAATGTCTATACTGATGTCTTTGAATCCCAGGGCAGCAATGGCGATGCCCAGGATCAGGATTATGGTGATAGAAAGGCGTATGCTGCGCGAGCGCATCGGCTATTTCGACCCGTTGTGGCGGCTTTCCGGCGTTAGTTTTTCCGCCAGATATCTCAGTGCATTGGCAGCCATTTCCAGGGCTTGCTCCTTGGTTTCAATCTCACCCGCGGCCCGGGCTTCTTCGACACGTTCCAACACGGCGCCAATCTCTGGCCCCGGTTGGATATTGAAGTGGGTCATCAGGTCTTTTCCAGTGATAAGGCGAGTGGTCGTTGGTGAAACCGGCTCGCTGGTACCTACATGGAGTATGTGTCCGACCATTCTAGCATGGTCTAGCCAATCCTCATGCACTAAATTGGGGCCTAATGCGGCCAAATAGTCTGCCAGGCTTAGATACAGCGTATCCACGGCCACTTCACCAACATCCCTAAAGTAACGATAGATCGCCCGATTGGTCGGCCAATCACTGCCGTTTTTCATGCCTGTTGGGCGTAGGTGATGTTCCACCATCGTAGCCACCATTTCAATGCCATTAGCGCTGACGCGAAGCTGCCCCAGACGGTTGGTCGCAACCTTTGCCCCCTGTTCAGAATGGCCAAAGAAACGGGTGCGTCCATTGGCTTCCAGGGATTTGGTCTGGGGTTTTGCAACGTCATGGAACAGGGCAGCCAGTTTCAATAGGGTGCCACGGGTGTGTCCGTCTGTAGCATGCTGGTTGAAATGGGCCTCGCTGTCGGCAGTCCAAGGCACACACATATAAAGGGGCGAGTTCTGGTGACCTTTGGTGATCAGTTCCGCAAACTCAACGGTGTGCATGGTATGTCCCCAAACGTCCCAGTAGTGCTCCTTCGGCTGTTCTACGCCTTTGGCGCTCTGAAGTTCCGGAATCACCTGTTCAAAAAGGCCAAAGTGGTCAAGCACTTCAATCTGCCCTTTGGCACCGTCCAGGGAGAGGATTTTCAAAAATTCTTCCCGAACCCTCTCCGGTGAGACCTTGGCCAACAGTGCGGCGTTGGCGGCAATCAGCTTGGAGGTGCCAGGCTCAATGCGGAATTTAAGCTGGCCCGCTAGGCGTACGGCCCGCAGTAATCTGCCTGGGTCGTCTTGGAAGACGGTGGGACTCAAGGCGCGTATGGACTTCTGAGCCAGGTCAGCCCTGCCACCCATGGGGTCAAGTATCCCGTCCGTGGACGGCCAATCATCCAGGCGAAGGGCCATGGCATTGACTGAAAAGTCGCGTCGCCTGAGGTCCTCGTCGATGGTCCCAGTGAACCCATCCACATCAATGGTCCACGGCTTCAGGTCTTCGGCAGGTGTTTCGTGGCCGGCCCATTGGATGTCGGAGTCCGAGCCGTTTGGAGTCGAGTCTTCTAACCCTGAAGTCACAACTCGAATCACCCCGTGTTTGGCGCCCAAGGGAATCACCGTGCCGCCAAATTCCCGAGCAATCGCTTGGGCCACCAACTCCGGGTCTCCCGAAACTGCGATGTCGATGTCATGACCTGGCTTGTTGTAAAGCAGCCAGTCACGGACGAACCCGCCTACTAGGTAGGCGTCGGCTCCGGTGGCAGCGCAACAAGCAGAAAGTTTATCTAGCATGGGTATACAACATCAGGGCCAAGTGTTTCAGGATTTAGGTGCGTATTCACCCAGGTCTAGCCAGAATAGGCCGGGAACGCCAGCGACTTAATCTTCTTTTTTGGCAGCGGCGAGTTCAGCGGCTACGGCTTCGTCCAATTCGACATTTTCTTCGACTTCGTGGTCGTGTTCCAGTTCGTCTTCGAACTCTTCCTCATCGAATTCTTCGTCGTCAAATTCTTCCCCGTCAACCTCTTCCCCGTCAAATTCATCTTCTTGGGGGTCTTGTCCGTAGGTGATCTTTTTAAGGCTATCTTGGTCCACCAGATGGTCGATATACAAGATGCCGTTCAGGTGGTCAATTTCATGTTCTAGTGCCTGGGCAAGCAGTTCTTCTGCGTTTATCCGGTAGATCTTACCGTCCAACCCCATTGCTTTGACCCTTACTTTCTCCGAGCGTATGACCATACCACGATAGCCAGGAACGCTTAGTCAACCTTCTACAACCTCTCGTTCTCCCTCGGCTTTCATGACCTCAGGGTTGATCAGCACCAGAGGTTCTTCCAACTCCGGAGTTTCAACGACGGCAATTTTCTGAAGGGAGCCAATCTGGTTGGCGGCCAAGCCCACGCCCTGCTGGTCACGCATGGTTTCAATCATGTTTGCGACCAGGGTCTTAATCTGGGGCGTAACTTTTCCCACTTTTTTCGCCTGCGTTCTCAGGATTGGGTCGGGTAGCAGACGCATGTCCAAGATTGCCACAGAAACCACCTCTCGGGTGCGGAAATTCAGGCTACAGCAGGCCGTCGCAGTTGGCCCGGCCGTTTTTATTCCCGGTTGTGTTTCCCGATTGTCTTTAATGAGCCCCAACAACACAGTATCGAGACCTTAGCTATTATATTCAACGCCTGTTGTGAGGTAAAGGCGGCGTATTTTTTACGTATAGATTGCAGCGTATTTCTGGTTTGATGCGGGCTACCCATCTGTCACCCTAAGTGAAGCGAAGGGCCTGCCAGGGTGTTGATTGGAAGATTCTTCGTCGCTTCACTACTCAGAATGACAGGTTCAGATTGGCATCGGCAAAGACCACACCGTCGTCCTAACTGGATTACGAGCCTACAAAACATGCACCGGGTCAACATCCACTGTGCAGCCCTGGGGAAATTCCATCCCCTCGATGAACCGCAACAGACCTTGCCCACGCAGGATCAGATGCCAGCGGTAGCGCCCTCTGATGCGCGATGGAATCCCCGGCGCCGGGCCAACCACGTCAATATCGGTGAGACCCTGTGCCTGCGCCCGCTGGGTCAACGCTTTACCGGTCTCAGTGGCCTGACGCAACGCTTGGGCGTCGTTGGGGTCTTGAAACACCAAATGAATCTGCTCGTTGAATGGTGGATTACCCAGCTCCCGCCGTGAGTCGATCTCATACTCGTAAAGGGCGTGGTAGTCCTGGGCAGCGGCGGCTTGGATGGCGTAATGCTCCGGGTTATAGGTCTGAACTATGACCTGGCCTATATCTTCGCCCCTACCAGCACGACCGGCCACCTGGCACAGCAGCCCAAAAGCCCGCTCACCAGCCCGGAAATCTGGTAGGTACATTCCGATATCCGCCAGCACAACACCAACCAAAGTCACATTGGGAATATCAAGACCCTTGGCCACCATCTGGGTGCCCACCAGCACCTGAGTGTCGCCGCTGGTCAGCCGGGCCATGGTGTCTTCGGTGTCCTGGCCGGAGCGGGAGGTGTCCGCGTCCAGCCGGTCTACCCTGACGCCAGGCAAGAGTTTTTTGACCTCTTCCACTACTCGCTGAGTACCGGCACCCAGTTGGCGTATGTGCGAACCACGACACTCTGGGCAGGTAGTGGGCATCCTAGTGCGGCGGTTGCACTGGTGGCACAGCAACTCACGCTGGTTAGTTGTGGTCTCGCCGGTAAATGAATGATAGGTCAGCGAGACAGAGCAACTGCGGCATTCCACCACGTGGCCACAATCACGGCACTGGACGATAGACGACGCACCCCGGCGGTTCAGGAATAGAATGGCCTGATGCCCTTCAGAGACGCACGATTTCAGACCCTGGGCTAATGCTCTGCTGAAGATGCTCCGGTTTCCTTCACGAAGCTCCAGGCGCATGTCACAGACCTGAACCTGGGCTAGCCGAGATACCCGGTCCGGCCCGGCGCTCACCCGGTCTGGCAGTTCCAGCAGGGTGTGGTGGCCTCGCGTGGCGGCGTAGTAGGTCTCAACGTCCGGGGTGGCGCTGCCCATCAACACTGGCGAGCCAGTCAGGCGGCCCAGTTCCAAGGCGGAGGCGCGTGCGTGGTACAGAGGGTGTGTCTCGATCTGCTTGTAGGTCCATTCGTGTTCTTCGTCGATAACAATCAGACCCAGATTGGCCACCGGGGCGAACAAAGAGCTGCGCGGACCAACAACCACATCGTATTTGCCCTCACGGATGTCCCACCACTGGTCAACCTGCTGCCGCGCCGTCAGCCGACTGTGAATAACGGCCACACGGCCAGGGAACCAGGAATTAACGCGTTCCAGCGTCTGGGGCGTGAGAGATATCTCAGGCACCATGACGATGGCCTGGCGACCCTGGCGCACAACTTCGTCAATTGCCCTCAGATAGACCTCAGTCTTGCCACTGCCGGTTACGCCGTGGAGCAAGAAGCTGCGCGGTTTTAGCGCCGGGTTATCCAGCACTGCTCGTATTTGGACGAGGGCGTCTGCCTGGTGGGTGGTCAGAGTATGCTGTCGTCGCTCCGTAGGCAGGCCAGGCCTAGCGACAGTTTCGGAGTCGGCCCGCACCCATTCCATGGCAACCAGCCCTTTGCTAAACAGAGCTTGGCCCACGCCGTTGCCAAATTCTTTGTTGGCCAGGGCCGCTGGATAGGGCGCACGCTGCTCCCTGATGGCGGCCAGCAACCCGTTCTGGCGTTCTGGCAGCTCAGGACCATCTAAGTTGTCATCTGCGACCGCAGTTGGCGTGGGCAGCAGGAATGTTTCGTACTTCGGGGCTGCTCTGGGCCGGGGCATGGTCAATTCGCGTTGGACCAATTTCTGGTCAACCATCCGCGTCAGTTCTCGGCTGCCGTTGGAACCCAAGAGTTTGGCGAAGTCGGCTTCTAGGATACCGGCCCTTTTCTGAACCAATTCCCCAAATGCGACAACCGACTCAGGCTTCAATTTGGTGTCTGTGATCTCCACGCCGGGCACAACGGTAATCCGGGAGCGGACATGGTTTTCAAATCCTGGCGGGAGTAGTGGACCCATGGCGGTGAACAGGGAGCAGCGGTAGTGTTCGCTGATCCAGCGCGCCAACGTCAGGTGGTTGGTGCCAATCAGGGGAGAGGGTTCAACTGGCTGGATGATGTCCCTGGTTTCGGGGACGTTGGGCATGGCCACCAGTTCAATCACCAGGCCTTGGAGCACACGCCGTCCGAAAGGTACCCAGACGAGTTGGCCGGGTTCAACGGTAAATCTTGGCGGGATGGAGTATGAGAAGGTCCGCGAATGGGCCACCACTGCGTCCACCGCCACTTCCGCGTATCTCATGGTGTTCATAAAAGCCCGCACAAGAGCCTAGGGTGTCTGACCTGGGATTACCGACCTGGCGTGTCTGAGAAGAAGATAGTGCCCGTGATTAAGGCCGAATAAAGCCAATCAGACTGGCGTCTAAAAACTAGGAACCTGAATAAAAACTGGCCTAAAACTAGCACGGCCCGCTAAGTGCGGGCCGTGATTGGTTTCGTTTAGGCTTTTTCTTTTTCGTCTGCCGGCGGTTCTTCTGAAGGTTCTTCAGACTCGTCAGCTGCAGTGTCTACCATCTCGTCAGTGGCTTGGCCTTCCGTGTCGATGATGACTTGTTCAG
>JAPKDE010000274.1 GCA_028822675.1 Dehalococcoidia bacterium
GTGTAAGGCACTCCCCATGAATTAGCGTGGAACATGGGCACGACCGGTAGGACGACGTCTCGTTCTCTGAATCCGATGGTGTCTACTTGAGCTTCCATCATTGAGTGCAATACCAGACCCCGGTGAGTGTAAATTACTCCTTTGGGTCGCCCGGTGGTTGCCGACGTGTAGCACAGTCCCGCCGGGGCGGTCTCGGTCAGTTTGACGGGCAAATACTCGTCTGAAGCGCCAGACAGCAATTCCTCATAGTTGATTGCGTTGGGGAGAGTGGTGGTGAAGCTTCGGTCATCAGTCATGATGATGAAATGCTGTACTTTCTCCAGTCTTGCTACCAAGGGTTCAAGTATGGGAACCAAATCCGGGTCAATTAGAATCACTTTGTCTTCGGCATGGTTAATTATGTAAACCAAGTCTTCGACGAACAGCCGAATATTAATCGTATGAAGCACTGCCCCCATGGCAGGAGCGGCGAAGTAGGCTTCCAGATGCCGGTAATGGTTCCAAGCAAAGGTGCCCACTCGGTCTCCCACGCCCACACCCAGGCCTGCCAAGGCGTTGGATAGGCGTGACGACCGCTTCATCAGTTCTACATAGGTATAACGGTGGGTGCCGTCACCCTCACGGGTCACGATCTCCTTGTTGGGGAAAAACACGCTGGACCGTTCCAGGAATTGGTGTACCAGCAGGGGGTAATCCATCATGGCTATAGGTACCTCTGATTAGAAATCCGGTGAATCCTGTCTAGCTGGGCAATCCGAAGCTAGGGAGCCTTGATGCTGATGCCGCCGTCCACCGCCCAAGTCTGCCCGGTGATGTAAGAGGCAGCCGGCGAGGCCAGAAACACACAAAGATAGCCTGGCTCTTTGAGATTCCCCATCCGTCCCAGGGGAATTCTGCCTTTGGCGCCTTCCTGGCGTTCCTGATAAGTCTCCGCTGACATTTGCTCCGGGTCCGGGAATGAGCCGGGGGCTACAGCGTTGACCCTCACACCAAACGGCGCCCATTCCTGGGCGACGGTCTCAGTGAAACGCATGACCCCCGCTTTAGCTGCGTCATACGCCGAATAACCGGGTCGGCCCCTGAAAGAAGCCCAACCGGAGATATTGATCACGGAACCTTGGCCGCGCTCCAGCAGGTGTGGGCCGACAGCCCGGCACGCCTGAAACGCCTCGGTCAGGTTGATATTCACAACGTGATTCCAGTCGTCTTCGGTCATGCCCTCTTCGTCGGTACCGGGCAGTTTAGCCACCGGTTTACGGATGGAGTCGCCCACGCACGTGACCAAAGTGTCTATATGGCCAAATTCGGCCAACACCGCGGACGCGATCTTGTCCATGCCTGCCGCTTTGGTGGCGTCTCCAGTCACTGGCAGGGCAACACGGCCCATCGCCCGAATTTCCGTAGCTACTTTACCGACTGTCGCCGCGGTTAGGCTCGCGATTGCCACGTCAGCGCCGGCCTCAGCGAACGCCATCGCGATTCCCTTACCAATACCCCGACCGGCACCAACAATAAGTACCTTTTGGCCGGAAACATCAAATTCAGGCAGGCTCATCATTTACTCCGTGTTTTTCATGGATAATTTATCTGATTTGCAACCATGCGAATCAATTAGTGGATGGTAGATGTACTTTGCCGGACCGGTCAATAGACTGGGGAGGGAGTGGTGGTTACCTGCCAATCAAACTGGGCACAACCAGCTTTGACTGTGCCTAAGCGCCAGGTTATGATTCTCCTGCCTGAGGCTATCTGATTAGGCTACAAATCCCAGGTTGCTCTCAGTCTCAAATTAATTCCCCCATTTTCCAGGAGGCAGCCCATGAAAGCCGTTTATATCACCGAGCATGGTGGCACTGACAAATTGATCTACGGCGACCGACCCGAGCCTGAAATAGCTCCAGGCGAGGTCATGATCCGAGTTAGAGCCAGCGCTCTGAACCATCTGGACCTGAACCTACGTGACGGCAAGTCCTACAACGGCGCCCTGCCCCGGACTCTTGGCTGCGATATCGCCGGAGAGATTACAGCTATCAGTCCAGATGCCAACAGCACTCTCAAGGTTGGCGATCGGGTGATCCTGAACAACCGCGTCACCTGTGGGGTGTGCGACAACTGCATGATTGGTCTGGACCAGTCTTGCTCCAATGGCAAAAGAATTGGAGTTGACCTTGACGGGGGCCACGCAGAGTTCGTGACCGCCCCGGCACAAAATGCCCACGTAATACCCGACGCCATGGACTTCAACGAGGCTGCGACTCTTCCGATTGCCGCCCACACGGTCTGGCACTGCCTCATGACCCAGGCACAGATGAAACCTTGGGACACGGTGTTGGTCCAGGCTGCAGGCTCCGGAGTGGGCAGCATGGCCATCCAGATGGCAAAGATGGTTGGCGCGCGCGTGATTACCACCGCCGGCAGCCAATGGAAGCTGGACAAGGCCAAGGAATGGGGCGCCGACGAAGTAATCAACTATCGTGAAACTCCCAACTTCAGTGAGCGTGTCAAAGAATTGACCGGTGGACAGGGCGTAGACGTGGTCTTCGACTGTGTTGGCGCTGAAATCTGGAATGAGAACCTGCTGTCCATGGCACCTCGAGCCCGCTTGGTCATCACGGGCGTGACATCCGGCACTCAGGTGAATATGAACTTGGCCCTGCTTCACAACCGACCACTGCAACTCATGGGCAGCGGCGGCAGGAGCAACCGGACGTTTGCGGAGTTCATGAAGGTGGTCCACCACGGCTCGCTGCACGGAATCGTAGCCAACGTATTCCCGCTGGATAACGTGGCCGACGCGCATCAGGCCATGGAAGACCGCGATTTCTACGGCAAATTGGTAATCGAAAGCTAAACGCCACCGGTAACTAAGGAAGAATTACTAAAAACGTCCAGGCTGAAAGTTTGTTGCCAAATGTTGGTAGCCAACCTGAGGTCTACGCGTTAAAATTACCCAGTTATTAACAATTTGCTCTCCAGCCCTTCTTCTACGTGAAGAGAATGGGTGCGGAGAACAGAGCTAACAAAGCATAAAGAAGGAGCAGATCCATGTAGATCGCCAGGTATCTCGCCCATGGTCAGATTAGCTACGGATCCGTGGAAGGTGACTCAGTCAAAGAATTGAGCGCCAGCCCCTTTGAGGATTACACAATCACTGACCATACCCATAAATTA
>JAPKDE010000275.1 GCA_028822675.1 Dehalococcoidia bacterium
GGAAGCCCATCCAGGTAGGATGTCTTGGGCCGATAGGTGTCATGTGTCCCAGCCAGTTGGAAAGGATAGCAAAGCTCGGAAACCGTCCGGTCCATCTCACCGATCTTTTGGGCTTCCAGTTTTTCGATCAGGTAACTTGGGAGTCCACTGGAGATTCTGCCTCCGTTGGACCACTGCCGCCGCCACCCGGCTAATAAGTACCGTGCCTCTGGTTTGCTTTCAAATGTGACTAGCGAGTCAGCCATTTCGTGTCCGCTCCTTTGTTGGGCCTTATCGAGTTCAGGGGGGCGTGCCGGCTGGGTACTCGGTCTGAATGCCCGCCAGCATTGGCGGAGTGCAAGAATCCAATCCGTTTCGAACGTGTGCGCATTGAGGAATCCGTCACAGCCTGGAGAATTTCTCTCTAGGCCGGTCAAATCTTCCTAACGTCTCTAAGCCGAACCGCCGCCGACTCGCCAACCACCAGTTGACAGCTATGCGAGTAAGTATACGTCTCTACCACAGAGTTTGTGTCTAGAATTCCTCAGTGACACATCCCCTGTTATTCTGGGATTCAGCTTCCAGTTCAACGTAAGTTCCATTTTCGTTCAATTGAACCCTGTTGAACCCTTGAGGGTTCAACGCCAGGCTGCTTTGAACGGCGTTGAACTTATATACCCTCAACCAAACACTGGCCACGGCTATTTGCACCGGAGAGCATGTGATGAGCCAGGGATTAGTAATAGCAGGGCTGGCGGCGGCGGCTTTGTATCTTTTGTCTCCCGATCTACGGCGAAGCGTAAATGGCTTCTTAGAGCAACTATCTACTGAAGAGCGACGTAAGAGTCAGCTTCTGGAGGCAGAACGCCGGGCTGCGATCATTTCCGAACTTTCAAGAGTTTCCCATCTAGTCGGTGGTCCATCACTTTTATTTCCCCATCATGGCGGACGAGCGAATACGGGGGCGAATCGATCGGTCTCTCGATGAAGCAGATGGAGCGGTATCTAAACCAAGCTGGCAAGGGTCTCCGTCTGCCCATCCACCGTAGCGAGGTCCGGTAGCGATTTAAGAATCAATCCGTTTTCATCAATGATTACCGCAGGTCGTCTCCCCTCGGCCGGGTTGGCCAGGTACTGTTCATCCCCGGCTTTCGACATGCCATAGGCTATGGCGATAGACCTATCTTTATCGAGAATCACCGGGAAAGGAAGGCTTTCCTGCTCTGCCCAAACGCTGACCGATTCTTGGTCGCGGTCGTTGACTCCAAAGACCAAGATATCCCTCTCCACGAAGTCCGCATAATTGTCACGGTACCCGTGACTGTGGCGGGTTCAATTGCCTCCGCCAGGAGATGAGAAAAACCACAGCCAGACCTTCTTGCCCCTTAGGTTCGACAATCGGATTTCATTGCCTGTGTGGTCCAAAGCCGTAAATTCCGGTGCCGTTTCTCCGTTTTTAAGCATTCTATTATCTCCTCAAGTCTGCCTTGTTCGAAAGCCTCACGGTTACTGCCGAATCGGCTTCCGAACACTCCTCCAGATCGTGTGAAACACTAGTGCAAGTTGGGTACAAATTAATTGTACCCAAAAATGCCGAGCCTTCTTGGGTTACCCATGAGTCAAATAGTTATCAGGCACGATCTTGGGTCTCGGCGAACCGTCGGGAGCGGTAAACGGAGCAGCCGTTAGAGCCGAGCTCGTGGCTATTGGGAACATTGATAGGCTATACGGAGGCAGCCGGGCTGTTGCCTAATAATGCCACAAACGCTCCCAACTGATAGGGTTCACCTGAGACATCCTTCGACCCTATCGTTCGTGGCATCGCTTGTACTTCTCGCCACTACCACAATGACAAAGGGCATTACGTCCTATTTTCTTACCGTGCAATGTCGTTGAAGACTGGGTGGTCGAAAACTATGTTGGGGGGCCCCGTCTTGCATCCCGAACCGTATGAGCCAGGTTGTTGCGGCTGGTTATGGTGTCGGGATGCTCCGGACCCAGCACCCGCTCCCTAGTGCTCAGGGTCTCCTCGTCGAGCCCGACCTCCTCCTCATAGCGCCCCAGAGCGCGGTAGCCAATGGCCATGTTGCTGGCAAATACAACAACTTCAGAATGTTCGAGTCCAAATGCTGTTCTAGATTCATACAGAACACGCCCGTGATGCTCTATGCCCGGCCTCAATGCGGCAGGATCATGGGGAGTGGTCTAATTCCTCATGGGTATGTGGCGAACTTTGGTGGCGTGGTGGTTTGGTCTAGGTGTTTGCTACCTGCATCTCTGCTCGCAGCTTCTCGGTGGCGGGGATGTCTAGGGCTGAATTATTAGGGTTGATTACCACGCCGTATTCTCGGCGTACGTAGTCCATGGAAAGCTTTTCTTGTTCAACGTCATCCGCCACGGCGAACATGTCCCGTTCCAGGGGATTGCCGTAACCGCCTGCCCCCGCCTGCACTACCCGAAAGAGGTCGCCCTTTTTCAATTGCCTGAGTGTTTTGCCGGGGAGTTTTTCTTCCTGAGGAGTTCCGGGGTTGAGGTAGTTCTCGGTTGGTGTGCCTGGTTTGCCTCCCTGCACTCCCCATGGCGTGAAGTCAGAACGATCAGAACGCAATTGGAACGTGGCGTCCTCCGCTAGAAGCCGGAATTCGCGCTGGATGCCGAGTCCGCCTCGGTACTTGCCTGCGCCGCCAGTGTCCGGCACAAAGCCGTAGTGTTCCACCATCAACGGCTGCTCCGACTCAATGCTCTCGATGGGTGTATTGGCCATGTTTAGGATGGGCGCAGCCAGGCCGTCGGCTCCGTCCAAATTGGGCCCGCCACCGCGAGGGCCGTCGTTGGCGAACTCCAGGTAGACCCAGGCCTTGCGGTTGGAGTCGTAGCCGCCCCAACTTACGCCAATCTCTCCGCCGCCCCAGGCCGCTGGGACTTTGCCGGGCAGCGCTTGGGCCATGGCGCCGAAGATGGTCTGGCAGATTCTAAACCCAGCCAGCCCGCGCGCCGCCACCGGAGCCGGGTGTTGAGGATGGACGAAGCAACCTTCCGGCGCGGTGATGTTGAAGGGCCGGAAGAAGCCGCTGTTGGACTGGATCGCGGGGTCTATCAGGCATTTCAGCACGGCATAGACGTTGGACTGGGTATAGGCACAGTTGGGGTTGTTGGACCCTGTGGCCGGGGGTGA
>JAPKDE010000276.1 GCA_028822675.1 Dehalococcoidia bacterium
AAAACATAGACATCGCCATGAACCGTTTTAACGTCATTGGAAGCTAACGCTAAGAGTTAAGCAAGTTAAACTAAGCCGCTCCGGAGTCTTTTTGGAATCTCGCTTCCCATGAAAAAACTATTTTCATTCGTACTCTCCCTGTTGGTGATTGTCCTGGTGGCATGCTCCGGTTCGTCTGAAGATGTAACGCAAATTCCGTCAACCTCTGCGACGGGTTTTCCAAGCCCACCAGACCTTGCCACACCAGCAATTGAGCCTCTTGGCAAGGTGCTGCCTAACCCTGGCACGGCCCCGGAAACGACCCAATTTAGCGACGCCCCTGACCGTGATTTGTTTCGGCTGACCAAAGAACTAGTTCCCGGAACCGGAGACGTCCCCAGAATCGTAACCGGTGACACCACTGAACACGTGGTTGGGCGCACCGACACTTTTTGGCTGGTAAACCTATCTGACCAGGAAACCTATCAAAGTGAATTCAAGCTAGTCCACATCACACCCCACGCCTATTGGTACGTGGAAAATGGGTTAGACGTCAGCCTATCGGGGATAGAGCGCTCCGCCTACGTGTTTGAAGAAGATATCTATCCTGTTGTAACCGGGATTTTTGGCAGTGAATGGAATCCCGGAATCGATAACGACCCGCACCTCAACATCCTGAATGCCACTCTCAGTGGCGTAGCCGGTTACTACAGTTCCACTGACGAGTACCCAACCAGCGTCCGCCCCAAAAGTAATCAGCGTGAGATGATTTACATCAATGCTGCGACTGTCCTACCTGGTGGAGGCAACTACGACCAGGTATTGGCCCACGAACTCCAACACGCCATCCACTGGAACGTGGACCCCTCCGAAGACACCTGGATCAACGAAGGCCTGGCAGAGCTTTCTTCCAGCATCGCATTAAATTCCACATTCTCCATTCGGCACTTCCTACGATCGTCACCAATATCGTTGATCAACTGGCCCACGTCCTCTGTCGGCGGCATCGCTAATTACGGGGCTTCATCTCTATTCATGCATTTCTTTTCCGAGCATTACGGTGGCCATGACGGTCTCAGAATCCTGGTTGCACAACCCGAAGATAGCATTGCTGGTATCAATGCCTACCTTGAGGATATGAAGTACGAGTCGCGGTTTGACGACGTGTTTAGGGAATGGACTGCGGCCAATTTCTTGGACAGCGAAGGAATTTTGGGCTACCAAGACCTAGAGGTGAGCGCTACCGCAAGAGAAAGAATTAGAGGGTTCAATGAATCCCACTCTGAGGTCCCCCAATATGCGGTGGAATACACCGAGTTACTGCCCACGTCTGAGCCGTTCTCATTGTCTTTTGAAGGTTCTACCACTGCGCCTCTACTGCCGGTGGACGTTGGGGCTTCAGGATGTTGGTGGGGCAACGCAGGGGATTCAATAGACGCTACTCTGGCTCGCCAGGTGCGTTTGCCCACCGGTTCAACGGCGACTCTTGATTACGAGGTCTGGTTCGAAATCGAGGAAGACTGGGACTACTTATATGTGGAAGTTTCAGAAGATGATGGGCAGACCTGGCGAATCATGGAGACCCCAGTAACTTCTTCAGAGAACTCAATCGGCAATAGTTTTGGCCCTGGGTATACGGGTGACAGTGACGGTTGGGTGAAAGAAAGCATCGACCTCTCTGCCCATGCCGGAAAAGACATACAGGTTCGTTTTCAGTATGTGACCGATGATGCGGTGAACGCCATCGGTGCTTGCATACGCAATCTTTCAATAGGGGCGGCTGGTATAGAAACAGACGACCAAGATTGGGAGAGCAATGGGTTTATCTTCACCAATAACCTGGTCCGCCAACGATTCCAGGTCCAGCTAATCACCTCCGGAAACGAACCGCAGGTGCAGCAGATTACCCTTGAAGCAGACAATTCGGCTGAGATCGTTTTGGAGCCACCGGTAGAAGGCCAGAAGCTCATTGTGGCGGTGGGTGCGTTGGCTGAAAAAACCAGAGAGCCAGCCAACTACACACTTACTGTCACTCCCGCCAATTAAATCCAACTTCTAACTAGAGAATCGGCAGATATCGTAACCTTTCGTAATCTGTAACCGTGGCCCGGTACTCGTCCCACTCCATGGTCTTGTTCTGGATCACGCTATTCAGGATGTGTCCGCCGAGGGCTTCCTCTAGCAATTCACTTCCCTCGGCAATAGCAATGGACTCTCCAAGGCTGCCCGGCAATGCTCTGATGCCCTTGGATTGTCGTTCATCTGGCGTCATGGCAAAGACATTGCCCTCGACTGCCGGAGGCACTGGATATTCGTCCTTAATCCCTTTGAACCCAGCCGCGAGCATCACGCTGAAGGCCAAATACGGGTTGCAGGCCGGGTCTGGCGCGCGGTATTCCACTCTCATGGAACTCTCATGCCCAGGTTTGAAGGCCGGCACTCTGATTAAGTCGGACCGGCTTGTATGGGCCCACGAGATGAACGCCGGCGCCTCAAAACCAGGCACCAAGCGCTTGTAGGAGTTCACCCACTGGTTGGTAATCAGGGTGATCTCTGGGGCGTGGTGCAGCAGGCCGGCGATAAACCGCTTTCCGGTGATAGACAGTTGGTGTTCGTCATCAGAGTCAAAGAACATATTCTTGTCGCCTTGGAACAACGATTGGTGAATATGCATCCCTGAACCGTTCATTTTGGACATGGGCTTGGGCATGAACGTGGCATAGGCGGACGCCTGCTGGGCCAATTCTTTGATGAGCAGCTTGGCAGTCATCACATTGTCGGCCATGGTCAAGGCGTCGGTGTATTGCAGGTCAATCTCATGCTGGCTGGGAGCGCCTTCGTGGTGGGAATACTTGACCGGGATTCCCATGTCAGCCAGGTTCAAGACTGTGTCTCGGCGCAAGTCAGCTGATGGATAACTTGAGATCTGGTCGTAATATCCCTGCTGGTCCAGGGGTTCTGCCGACTCAGAATCCTTCAGGTAGAAGAACTCAAGCTCCGGACCAACATAGTAGGTATATCCGCTGGTTGCCAGCCGCTCCAGGTTGCGCTTGAGAGCGAAACGAGGGTCACCAATAAACGGGTCTCCCTGTGGAGTTCTAATATCGCAGAACATCCGGGCTACGGCGTTCTGACGCGGACGCCAGGGCAGCAGAGT
>JAPKDE010000277.1 GCA_028822675.1 Dehalococcoidia bacterium
GCAGCTTCTGTAGGAGGATAGCACACGCAAAATCCGAGGTCGCTTGTATACGTGTTAATTAACGGAGGTTACTTGGATAATCTGAAGTAAGGAGTTTCGGTTTAGCAGGCTACATTGCATCTGAGGCCCGATGTATTTCGTAACACGGCTTAGGGGGTTCCCATAAGTAACGGCTAGTCTAATACCAAGATTTGTTTAATCCAGGATAATAATCTCCTAATGTTTCGTAAGTTTAGTAATAAAAAATCCAATCAAATTGGGTAGAAAGCCAAATATTGGGCCACTGGGGTTGATAAATATATGGCAGACAGCTTAGAAGGGGCACCTAGCGGAGGCATGCCAAGCGCGGCCTTGCTAGAGCTGCAGATTCAGACCTTCTACCAAGTGAACCGATTCATAAGTTCGATTTATGATATGGATCAGCTTTTGATTTTGATAATGCAAGAATCTGAGTCAGCGGTCGAAGCAGAGGCTAGCTGCATTGCGCTCCACGACCCCGAAGATGACGCATTACACATAGAGTTTGCCATTGGCGAAGCCAGCGAAGAAGTACGAAGGCTGACTCTATCAATGGGACAAGGCGTCCTGGGAACTGTGGCCGCCACGGGAAGAACAATTCGCGTTGACAACGTGAACCAGGACACCCGATTCGACGCCTCTGTGGACCAGAAATCCGGATTTGTAACCAGATCCTAGCTGGCAACTCCCATACAGCGGCACGGAAACCTGCTGGGTGTTTTGGAGGTGGTCAATAAACGCGATGGTGGCCACTTTAACGAAAGTGACGAGCGTCTCCTGGAGATTGTAGCCAACCAGGCGGCAATCGCAGTGGAAAACAGTCGCCTGGTGGATCGTCTCGTTAAATCAGAGCGGCTATCGGCCATTGGCAATATCGCCGCGTCCATCATGAACGACTTTAAGAGTCCTCTCACGGACATCCGCGGGTTTGCTCAATTGTTGGCCAACCCGGACATCGACGACGAGCGCCGAAAATGGCTGTCCGATATGATACTAGAGGACGTTGATCACTACCTTGGGATGGCCCAAGAATTGCTGGATTACACCAGAGCCGCCATTAGCCTCAACTTCAAGATTGTGCAATTGGGGACCTGGCTAGACCGCCTCACAGAAAACATGGAACAAGACTTGGCCTAGGCCGGTATTCGCTTTACTAAGAATATAAATTTTGACCGTGACGTCATCACAGATGAAGCCAGGGTCAGAAGGGCAGTTTTGAATCTGGTCTCCAAAGCTGCCAACTCAATGCCAGACGGCGGAGAACTGACAATCACAACCGACGAGGCAGATGGTCGTTGGCAGTTGTCGGTTGCAGACATCGGCCCGGGTATTCCCCGTAATATTCGGTCACAGGTTTTCGTGCCCTTCGTGAATTTGGGCACCGACTCTGAAACAGGCTTGGGCTTGGTTATCGCCAAAGAGGTTGTGGAAGGCCACGGCGGCAATTTGAGTTTTGAAACGCGAGTTCTGGGAGAAGTAGAAGTCTAGGAATCTGGGACATCGTTCCGGATAGAGATTCCAATTACGCCTGAACAGACTCAGTGATAACCAAGTAGGCTTCCAGATTTTGGTCCGAGTTTGGGTTTCTGTTCGGGTCTATAGAAAAGCCACGGCACTGATTCACGGGCGTCAGAAAAGAGAACACCGCCGTCATCGGGGGAGATGACGACGGTGTTTGTGTTTTAGAGTCTTTTTGAGCTGAAACGAATTTTTCAGCGTGGTTGGCTGCTTTTATTTTCAACAGCACCGGTGGCAGATCTCAGCCGGTGTGGCGCTTGTCGATTTCCTCTTGCCAGGAAATATAGCGCCGTTGACCACCAAATTGCCATGACACTGCCACCGGCGGTCCGAAGAACGAACCATATGCTGAAGAGCCAAACTTGCAGTGACAAGCGAAGGAAAGCAGCGGGTACCGAGGCCACTGTCCGTACTCCCGCTATAAAAGACGATAAAAGAGACCGCGGGGGCGTATTGATTCGCATTTGAAACTGCATGGCCCCAGTATTTAGCCGTGGTAGGCCTAATGTCAGTACCATTTCGGCCACATTAGTGGCCCAAAAAGACCATTTAGTGGCTCTCCAATGGCCAAGACCGTTAAGAATCAACAAAATGGGCTTGACCGAATAAGGGATTCTAGGCGTAGAATCTCAGTGTCCTTGGTTTGGGGAGATGGAACGGCTCTTTTGGTTTGGATGAGCTGATTCCAGACTCAAACTTCTAAAAATGCTTCAAATTAAAGGGATGATATGACCAACTCAAACTACAACCAACTAAATGCAGACGAAAAGTATGTGATCGAGTACAAGGGGACCGAAAGGCCCTTCACCGGGGAATACGATAATTTCTACGAGGACGGCTCCTACATCTGCCGTCGGTGCAACGCCGAACTCTATCGGTCGGTTGATAAGTTTGATGCCCACTGTGGCTGGCCAGCCTTTGATAAAGAGGTTGAAGGCGCAGTAAAGCATCTGCCAGACGCGGACGGCCAGCGGATCGAGGTCGAGTGCGCTGCCTGCAATGGACACTTGGGCCACGTGTTCATGGGCGAGGGTTTCACACCCACCAACGCCCGCCACTGCATCAATTCCCTGTCCATGAAGTTCGTTCCCGCAGAGTAAACCAGCGGCAAGTCGTTTTGAAAGCCGCTGAGAAAGTGCATCTTTTTACTGAATCCTTCTATCGGGACGAGGAATCAAACATCTCGATATGAAATCTTTATTGTGCTTTGTCCCTATCTCTGTGATTTTTGGCTTGGTGTTGTTGGTCGCGTGTGGCGGCAGCGCAACTGCTGAGCCGATAATTGAGCCTACCGTTGGGCCTACCGATGAACCTACCACTGGGCCGACCATCGAGGTTGATACCGGCGCTCCGGTGACGGTTGTCCATTGTCAGTGGCCAAATTGTGCAGGTGACTCTGAAGAACCACGGCGGCGCTATGGAAGGCCACACGCCCCGAGGATTTAGGGGCATGGGAACCGGCCTCTTTGCCGGAGATAACCTGAATCGCGATTTCCCAGAGGGTGACGGCGTTCAGATTTTCTTGTCATTTGACCTAAGCGGGTTGTCTCCGGGCCAGGTTCAGTCAGCAGTCT
>JAPKDE010000278.1 GCA_028822675.1 Dehalococcoidia bacterium
AATGCTGACCAAACTGGTCTTTCATCGCCGAGAGCATATACCACAAGGTGGTCGAACTGTTCAGAGGAAATCATAGATAACCGTCTAGTCGTGGATCCGTGAGCATCGTTGAAATAGGACATTACCAGGGACCTTTCGGCATGGAATGCAGCCACTTTCTTAGGGATATCACCTATACCTATGTCTTCAGCATCCATACCGAATTTATCAGCCCAACCACCAGATACCCATACCTGACCTTCTCCACTGATATCACTTGTGATCACATCTCTGGCTCTGCCCATATGCCACACCAACCAGGCGATAGGATTAGAGTCCGTCGTCGGCTGAGAAAAGAATTGTTCATCAGTCAGACCTTCGCAAGCCGCCATGGCTTGTGTATATACGCTTTCAGTCATCGTTAAGACGAATCTATTTAAGTCAACAGGGATTTCCATATTGAACTCCTCTGTAGGCTGGCCATGATGGCGATAAGTTCAGCCTTTCGGATTCGCTCTGTCACTTCTTGGGGCCCTTTCTGAAGAAAGGAGGAGTTTCATGACTTGGTCTGCGATTAATCAAATGTAGGCGGACTTCACATCTCGGTATTAAACTAGAGTTGCGCTGGTTACCTTCTATGTCACCAGCACTACTGTTTTGCAAGAGGTCAACCGCCGCATGCGAGGAATGTTTTATGGGTGGAAGCTAGCCGGGCTTTCTCTACTGGTAATTGGCCTGGCCAGCGGTCCAGTATGGAGCGGAGTTGGTGTATGGGTCAAAGCTCTCGAGATGCATTTTGGCTGGAGTAGGGCGCAGTTAACAGGTGCATTTTCTCTTGCCCAGCTCGAAGGCAGCATATTTGGCCCCATACTCGGTTACCTCATCGATCGCTTGGGTCCCCGGCGCATGGTATTTATTGGGCTAGTCATCACCGGTCTGGGTTTTGTCTTGTTCAGCCGTACCAACAACTTACTGACATTTTATGTTTCCTATGGACTGATCATGTTAGGCACGGCAGCAGGGAGTTGGCTCCCGCTCATGACGGTAGTCAACAGGTGGTTCATACGGAAACGCGGTTTGGCAATGGCGGTAGCGGCTGAAGGGTCTCCGTTGGGCGGCCTATTGTTGTTACCGGTACTCGCGTGGGCGGTCACTCCTAGCCACTTCGGTTGGAGTACGACAGCCCTATGGATAGGAATAGTTTTCCTGGCCCTGGCCTTCCCGATATCCAGGTTCATTCGTGAACGGCCCGAAGATTATGGCGAGCGCGCCGATGGTGATTCATCGCCGAATGCCTCGATGAGTCCAATTGAGGTTGTCAGGACTCCTCCACGAGATATCGGTAGTAGAGATCAACCTGACTTCACGGCGGGTCAAGCAATTCGCACCAGTGCTTTTTGGTTAATTACTTTTGGCCATGCCTTCTCCAGCATGCTTTTTGCGACAATGACCGTGCACTTAGTACCGATGCTTACAGATCAGGGGTTGTCTTTGCAATCATCAGCCAACGTGTTTTCAGCGATGATGGGAGTGGCGGCAGTTTTTCAATTGATAGGTGGATACGTGGGTGACCGGATGGAAACCAGAGTGGCCATCGCCGTTTTCGGATTCATCCAGGCCGCTGGTTTTATTGTAGCTGTGTTTGCCGAAAGCATGCCGATGGCTATTCTGTTTGCGGTATTATTCGGTGCTGGTTTTGGCGGCCGTAATCCCTTAACTGTAGCTATTCGAGCTGAGTATTTTGGGCCAAGCGCCTTCGCAACAATCACTGGCATTTCCAGTGCGCCGATGTATTTATTCATGTTAGCGGCACCTCTGTTCGCAGCGTTTATCTTTGACACGCAAGGCAGTTACATGATTGCTTGGCTGATATTAGGTGGCTTGGGATCCATGAGTGGGGTACTCTTCTTGTTGGCCAAGAAACCACTGTAGCCACCTTTACCCAGTACCAAAGATCCCAAAAGTTCCCTCATTCGATGGAACTTTCTTATTCCATAGACACCTGGTGGAATCTGGGGAATCGTTATGGGCCCAATATTCGAAGGTCAAGCGCACTCGAGAGCGCTATAGAAATTGGATTGGATAGACAGCTGATTTGGAAACACTCTCCAAACATTCGCTATGATACCCATAAATTACAATGGAATTGATTAGCTAACGAGTTTTAAGTATGAACTATCACTATATCGTTGTCGGAGGAGGGACTGCCGGGTGCGTACTTGCCAACCGACTTTCATCAGATCCCAATACTAGTGTTCTCTTGCTGGAAGCTGGAGGGAAAGACGATTATTTCTGGATCGATATACCGGTCGGGTATCTTTACACCATAGGAAACCCACGGACCGACTGGTGTTACCAGACTGAGCCTGACCCGGGGTTAAATGGAAGAAGCATAGGATACGCTCGGGGCAAGGTGCTCGGCGGCTGTTCGTCAATTAACGCCATGATATACATGCGAGGTCAACGGAGCGATTATGACCACTGGGAAGAACTCGGGAATCGGGGCTGGGCGTGGAACGATGTCCTACCAATTTTTAAACGCTCCGAAAATTATCAACATGGTGCCGATGAATTTCATGGCGGAGATGGAGAACTAAGAGTTGAGGAGCGACGAGTGAACTGGGAAATTCTAGAAGCATGGCGTGACGCAGCCGAGCAATGTGGGATTCCCAAAATCCAAGAATTTAACCGTGGCGACAACTATGGTAATGCTTACTTCCAGATGAACCAACGTCGCGGTATGCGTTGGAGTGCCACTAAGGCTTTTTTGCGCCCAATTATAGCTAGGCCAAATCTTACTGTGTTGACTAATGCGCACACGCAAAGGCTTGTTATCGAGGACGCTCCTAATGGTAAACGAGCAGCCGGTGTTGAAGTACGTATGGACAGTGGCGAAGTGTTGAACTTCAATGCATCACGAGAAGTCATCCTTTCGGCTGGCTCTATTGGCTCTCCACAAATCCTCCAATTATCGGGAATTGGTCCCGGCCAGCTACTGAATAGCAAGGGTATTAGAGTGATTCATGATCTGCCCGGCGTTGGAGAGAATCTTCAGGATCATCTACAAGTTCGCTCCGTCTACAAAGTCGAAAATACAGTTACGCTTAACCAGCGAG
>JAPKDE010000279.1 GCA_028822675.1 Dehalococcoidia bacterium
TTGTAACTGTAATCATGGGATTTGTCCTGGTTGTTCTTCTGATCTCCTGGTTCTCTAACCCGCCATTTGGGCTGGGTAATGCCCCGCCTCAACCAATCGCTTTCCCTCATACCGTCCACGTGGCCGAGAACAACATCCAATGTGAGTTCTGTCACCGGAATGTAACCAAGGGTGCGTCCGCCACCGTTCCTGCGGTTGAGACCTGTCTCTTCTGCCATAAAGACATTGATGGTGCCACGACCACTGCTCAGGTAGAGATTGATAAAGTACGAACTGCCTTTGAAACTGATACACCTATCAACTGGGAACGGGTTCACCGTCTTCCAGATCATGTCCGCTTCATCCATGAAGCCCATATCAGATACTTCACCGACGACGAGATTCCGGTTAAGTACGGAATCAACGGCGAAGAAATAACCGAAACTCTAGATGTCGCCTTGACCTGCACTATCTGTCACGGCGACGTTGGCAATAAAACAGAAGTTCAACCCAAAACCGGCCAGTCTCTAAAGATGGGAACCTGCCTGGATTGTCACAAGGCCAACAATGTTCCTACAGACTGTACGATTTGTCACAAGTAATGGATTGCAAGGTCAGTAGGTAGATGAAACTAACCCGGCGAAATTTTCTAGCTTGGGCCGGCCTAGGCGCGGTGGGAGCCGTTGCCTGTGAGGGCTTTGGCATCAGACACGGCGAA
Organism: Dehalococcoidia bacterium; assembly: GCA_028822675.1. The sequence goes on from JAPKDE010000279.1 coordinate 698, forward strand.
CTGGATGTCCAGAGCTCTGTGCGGTTGCCAGAGGACCTAGTCCGGGGAAACGATAACTGGTACGCCAGCCTCTGTCGGACCTGTCCCTCTTGCGAGGGTATCGTCATTCGGGTCATGGAAGGCCGCGCCAAGATGATTCAAGGCAACCCCTTCTATCCGACCAACCAGGGCAAGATTCACGCCAGATGTGAATCAGGTCTACAGGCTCTTTATCACCCAGATCGTATCTCTTCGCCCATGCGCCGAACCGGTTCTCGCGCATCTGCGGAGTTCTCAGCCATCTCATGGCAGCCAAACGGCATGAATACCCTACGTACTGCTTTACAAGAGCGTGGTCGGGCGTCGGTCATGATTACTGAGCCGCTACGTGGGCATATGGCCCTCTTGGCGGACCGGTTCAGTTCTGCTATTGGCGGCGAGCACTTGGGCTTTGAAGCGATCGACAACAACACATACCGGGCAGCAGTTAAGAATGTCTTCGGACAGGACTCGTTGCCCGACTTTGACCTCGATAACGCCGCTTTCATATTGTCCTTCGGCGCGGACTTCCTCTCTACCTGGGTCTCACCTACCCGTTACCTACGGGGATACGGTGAATTCCGGCAGGGTGAGAACCGCAACCGAGGCATGTTCTATCAGATAGACTCCCGGTTCTCCATGACCGCCGCCGCCGCAGACAAATGGCTGCCCGTGCGGCCTGGTTGGGAAGGTTACTTGGCCTTGAGTTTGGCCCAGGTGATTATTGACGAGAATCTGGCTGCTCCCGGAGTAAACGTTGCCTCCCTGACCGGCGGTGACGCCCAAGCACTGAATAACTTCCGGCCCGAGACAGTAGCTCCCATGGCTGGACTAACCCCAGAAATGACCGGCGGCGACCCGGTTGAGTTCCTCAAGAACTTGGCCCGCAGTTTCGCAGCCAGCCGACCCAGCATTGCCATTGGCGGCGGTTCAGCCGGTGCCTCCAGCAACGGGCTCTTTAACTTAGAAGCCATCTACGCGCTCAACTTCCTGGTTGGCAGCGTAGGCGAAGAAGGCGGAGTCAAGTTCAATCCTGGTAGCCCTTGGGACAATGTTCCTTCCACCAGCAACGTGGGCAATCTGGAAGACTGGACTCGAATAACTGAACAGATTCGCAGTGGACAGACGAAACTGTTGCTGCTTCACGGTACAGACCCAATCCATGGTCTGCCAGACTCCCTGCAACTTCGAGATGCCATCATTCAGGCTGAAGACCTCATGGTCATCAGTTTCTCGCCCTTCTTGGACGATACCAGCGCTCTAGCCGACCTGATCCTCCCAGACCGAGTTTCTCTGGAGGACTGGGGCGACGACATCACTGAACCTGGCCCTGGCTATCAGATGATTGGATTCCAGCAGCCAGTGGTAAACCCGCTGGGTGACCTAGATCCGCTCAGCTTCCCGGATGTTCTACTGACCATGGCACAGGAGCTCGGCAAAGAGTCCCAGTTGCCTTGGGCCAACTTCAAGAGCATGCTCCGGGAAGGTTCAGACGCTCTGTTTGAGTTGAACCGTGGCTCCATAGAAGCCTCCACCGCTGAGGAGTTCTGGAACAACCTGCTGAAACGCGGCGGTTGGTGGGATGAACAGTCCACCGGACCAAAGTCGGTCCAGCCCCCTGCTGGTCTGTTAAAGACCATTGCAGGCAAGGCTTCAAACCCAGATTTCTCTGGAATCGGCATGGACGCCGACTCCTTCTACCTGGTTCCCTTTGCCCATAACACACTGCTAGACGGATACAACGGGCATTTGCCGTGGCTACAGGCCGCGCCGGACCCACTGTCCACTGTTACCTGGCAGACCTGGGTGGAATTGAACGACAAGACCGCCGAACAGTTGGATGTAAAAGAAGGGGATATCCTACGGATTGAATCTTCCAAAGACTCCATCAGGGCTGTGGTCTACCCCACTCCGGCAGCGCCGCCCGACGTTATCAGCGTTCCCTTTGGACAGGGCCGCCAATACGGTTCGGATTACGCAACTGACCGGTCGGGCAAAGAAAGTTCTAACGTGATGGACGTTTTGGAGACTACTCAGGTAAAGGACACAGGCTCACTAGCCTGGGCCGGAACCAGGGTCAGAGTTTCTAAAACTGGAGAGAGCATCAGCATCTCCAAGTTGGAAGGCGATGTCAGGGCTGTTGAGATTGGCCTGACACCCGCTGAAGAAATCATCAAGACCATTGCCCCAGAGAACGCCTAACAGCGTCCGCTGGGTTAACACTAGACCGATAACCAAGAAGAGTAGATAAACAAGGTTAATCAATGGTAACTAAACGAGCAGAACATAAATGGGGAATGGTAGTAGACCTGGACCGGTGTACCGGTTGTCAGGCCTGTGTTGTCGCTTGTCAAGCAGAGAATA
>JAPKDE010000280.1 GCA_028822675.1 Dehalococcoidia bacterium
GCCTGCTGTGGTACAATTTTTTCAAATTCAGCCAGGCACTAATTTACGCGTGAGGTAGACTCCATGGCCGAGAACATTGTTCTATCCAACTCAGAGTACAAAGTTGTGGGTACCCGACCGATTCGCCATGACGGCACCGATAAGGTGACTGGAAGAGCCAAATACGGCACGGATTTCCAGACCGCCGGTATGTATTACGGCAAAGTACTTCGCAGCCCCCACGCCCACGCGATAATCAAGTCTATTGACGTCAGCAAGGCCCTGGCCATGCCCGGCGTGGAGGCCATCATCACCGGCCAGGATATGCCCGGTGCCAATAACCCGGACGCCTCCCGTGGCGTCCAGATGGCCAGCGACAACCTGCTGGCCCGCACCAAAGTCCTCTACAAGGGTCACCCCGTGGCCGCTGTAGCTGCTGCCAGCCAGCACGTGGCCGAGGCCGCGTTGGATTTGATCAACGTTGAGTACGAAGTCCTAACACCGGTGATGACCGTACAGCAGGCCATGGCCGACGGCGCGCCCCTGCTCCACGAGAACTTGACCACCACTGAGCTTGGCGAACGCACCGACAAGAAGAGCAACATTGCCACTCACGTCCAGTTCACCCAGGGTGACATCAAAAAGGGCTTCGCGGCTGCCGATGTAATCGTCGAACTGGATTTCGGCAACGAGACCGTCCACCAGGGTTACATAGAGCCGCAAACAGCCTCGGCCATCTGGAGCGAGAATGGCGATATAACCGTTTGGACAAGCACTCAAGGAGCCTTTACAGCCAGAGACGCCCTTGCTCCTCTGCTGGACGTGCCAGTCTCAAAGATTAAGGTTGTTCCCATGGAGATTGGCGGCGGATTCGGCGGCAAGATTCCCGTCTACCTAGAGCCGCTGGCCGCATTGCTATCGAAGAAGACCGGACGCACGGTCAAGATGACCATGACCCGCCAGGAGACGTTTGAGAGCACCGGCCCAACCTCCGGCACCACCATGAAGGTCAAGATGGGCGCAACCCAGGCCGGTATCATCACCGCCGCCCAGGCCGATCTGACATTCGAGGCCGGTGGGTTCCCAGGTTCCATGGTCAGCGCCGGTGCGCAGTGCATCTTTGCCCCGTACGACATCGAAAACATGCAGGCCGACGGATATGACGTTTTGGTCAACAAGCCCAAGGTCGCACCCTACCGCGCTCCTGCCGCCCCAAACGTCGCCTTTGCCGGTGAACAGGTGGTGGACGCATTGGCCCTGAAACTAAACATTGACCCCATCGAATTCCGGTTGATGAACGCCGCCAAAGAAGGCACTCGCCGTGTCGACGGCCCCGTCTTCCCGGTAATCGGCCACGTGGAGTGTCTGGAAGCGGCCAAGGACTCGGCCCAATACAAGACCGAGCTTAAAGGCCCCTACCAAGGACGCGGCGTCGCATCCGGGTTCTGGTTCAATATTGGTTTCCAGTCGAGCTGCTCCATCGCCGTGAATGCCGATGGCACCATCAGTTTGGTGGAAGGCTCCACCGACATTGGTGGCACCAGGGCTTCCATTGCCATGCAGGCCGCTGAGGTCTTGGGCATTGCCGCCGAGGACGTGCACCCCACCGTGGGCGACACTGACTCTGTTGGCTACACCGCCATGACCGGCGGCAGCCGAACCACGTTTGCCACCGGCTGGGCCGCCTACGAGACCGCCCAGGACATCAAGAAGCAAATGATTGTACGCGCCGCCTCTATCTGGGACGTTTCCGCCGACGACGTTGAGATGGAAGACGGTGTCTTCAAGCACAAGTCAGACGGCGACTTGAAATTTACCTTCAAGGAATTAGCCGGTCAACTAGCCGGTAGCGGCGGCGGCATTTCCAGTCAGTCCACTGTTGACCCCAAGGGAGCTGGCGGAGCGTTTGGCACCCACGTGGTTGACCTGGAAGTTGACCCGGAGACCGGCAAGGTGACCATCCTGGACTACACCATTGTTCAAGACGCCGGCAAAGCCATCCACCCCAGCTATGTGGAAGGACAGATGCAAGGCGGCGTGGTGCAGGGCATAGGTTGGGCACTGAATGAAGAATACTTCTATAACGGCGAAGGCCGGATGGAGAACTCTTCCTTCCTGGACTACCGGATGCCCACCAGTCTGGACACCACCATGATCAATACCATCATCGTGGAGGTGGCCAACCCCGGCCATCCCTACGGAGTCAGGGGCGTGGGAGAAGTCCCAATCGTCCCTCCGATGGCCGCCATCGCCAATGCCATTGCCAGGGCCACCGGCCTGCGCATGGGTCGTCTGCCCATGTCACCCGGCGCCATTCTGGAGGCACTGTGGGCCAAAGACGGAGACCCAACGGGACTCCAGGCCGCAGACTAGCAGAGCTAGGTTTTATACAGGCCAGGCAATTTAATGAGCCTGGCCTGTTTTTATTTGAATCGCATTAAAACCAAAAGATAATAATCAGGAGAACCCACATGACTAGAGTGCCTTACGCCACCAGAGAGAGCATGAAAGACGCCGCCGAACAGGCCATCTGGGACGATATCGAAACCAGTCGGGGCGGTGTTGCCCGCAACTACGCCGCTATGCTCAACAACCCTCAGGCTTCAGCCGCAATGATCGGGCTGGGGACCCATGCCCGGTACAACACGACAATAGAGCCCAGGATCAAGGCATTGGCCGTGCTAACAGCAGCACGCGAGGCCTGTGGGCACTACGTATGGACGGTCAACCAACCCGCCGCCAAAGAGGCCGGTCTTTCCGACGACGTGATTGCCGCCATCCGCGAGTACCGTGCGCCCAACGGCTTGGAGCCCAAAGATGCAGCGATAGTGCAGTTCATGATCGAGTTACTAAGGCAGCACCGGATTTCTGATGCAACGTTTGAAGCGGTGCGGGCGATTGTCGGCGATGCCGGCGTGGTAGACATGCTGGCGGTGACCGGGTATTACCACACCCTGGCCCACGCCCTAAACGCCCTTGATGTTGACCTTCCGGAAGGCACAACTTCGGCATTGACCTACTAAAACACGGGGTAGAAAAAAGACAAAAAAAGAGCGGCCGGTCCGCCGAGGCGAAAGAACCGCTGAAGGAGCGGAACAAC
>JAPKDE010000281.1 GCA_028822675.1 Dehalococcoidia bacterium
GAGTTTTGTTTGGTTATGTAATCAAGGGGGCCAGACGCGTCGAAATTATAGCATGGGTAGGGTTTTATACCCCTAGATTTGTATGGTATGGTTACGTCTCTCTGGACAAATTGGTCCGCATCGTTCGAATAATTTGGTTATCTTTCTTCGGACAAATGGCTCGGTATAAAGAGTCAAAAAAAGAGTCCCCGGCGGCCATGCCGGGGACTCTGGGAGGGCAGCCAGACTGGTTCAGGAACCGCACCGCACATGAGACTCGATTAGCCGCAGCAGCAGTCGGACTCCACACAACCCATCCTGTTCCAGTCGGGCCTGCCTGAAATTTCTTTTTTAGGTCCTCTAACCTCTCTTCCTTTCCATACGACTCCATAGGACGTTTTACTAAAGCTGTACCCTAGTCAGTTGGTCGCACTTGTTCCAACTGCAGGTAAAGCTGCGCCTTAGTCGCTTAGTCGCACTTGTTCCAACTGCAGGAAACACACTTCATGCAACCCTCTTCAAATATGACCGGGGTATTGCACTCTGGGCATTTGCGTGCGTTCAGTATCTCATTGGCGTGACCATTTCCGTTCCCGTTGCCATTTCCATTGCCATTCACAACTTGCGGCGTGAACTTCAATTGAACTTCGCTGGAAGCAATGGCATCGCCATGCTCTTGGGTGCCGGTTGTGTGCCGTTCCAAGGCCAGCGCCACTGCGTCGGGGCCAGAGCGCACCAGGGTGCCTTCATCCCAAGCAGGACAGCAGGTGATACCGCGTAGCTGGTCAATAACCGTGGCCGGCTCAATTCCAGAGCGCAGCGCCAGGGACACCAGTCGAGAGATCGCCTCCAATTGGGCCGAGTCACAGCCACCGGCTTTGCCCAGGTTGCCGAACAGTTCGAAGGGCGTATCTGCCTCGTCGAAGTTGATGGTTACATACATATTTCCATGGCCGGTGCGCACTCGTTCGGTGACACCTCTGATGGACTGAGGCCGTTTGCGAGGAGCCAATACCTCTTCCGCCGCTTCATCACTTGTTCCCGTCTGACCGGTGCTGAGCACCTGACCGGCCTTGCTGCCATCTCGGTAGACGGTGATGCCCTTGCAACCAAGTTCATAGGCCATCATGTAGGCGCCAGCAATCTCTTCCACGGTGGCGTCATGGGGGAAGTTGATGGTCTTTGAGACCGAGTTATCAACGTACTCCTGAACCGCACCCTGCATCTTTACGTGCCAATCAGGCGCAATGTCATGGGAAACCCGGAAAACATCCTTGACCCACTCTGGGATGTCCATCGTCTCCAGGCTGCCGGTCTGAGCCAACTCCTCCATTAAAGTTTCGGAGTAAAACCCTTCCTGCTTGGCCACAGCCTCGAAGTAGGGGTTGCCTTCGACCATTCTGGTGTTGTCCATGACGGTTCGGACGTAGCTCAGAGCGAACAACGGCTCGATACCGCTGGATGCTCCGGCAATGATGCTGATGGTACCGGTAGGAGCGATGGTGGTTGGCGCTGAGTTACGCATGGGACGCACAGAGCCGTCCGCGCTGGGCTGACTATAGATGCTGCCGTCCCAGGCCGGGAACGAACCCCGTGCTTGGGCCAGCTCTCCGGAAGCCTGATGGGTCCGCTCTTGGATGCGGCGCATCACGTCGCGGGCGGTCTGCAGGCCTTCTTCCGAGTCATACCGGATGCCCAATTCAATGAGCAGGTCAGAGAACCCCATGACGCCAAGGCCGATGCGCCGGGTCTTCTTGCTCATTTCTTCAATTTCAGGAATCGGATAGTTATTCATATCGATAACGTTATCCAACAGGTGAACGGCGATATCGACGGTCTCATCGAGACGCTCCCAATTGATTATGGTGTCACCGTTGGCGATGCTAACCATGCGGGCTACGTTGATGGAGGCCAGGTTACAAGACTCGTGGGGGAGCAGGGGCTGCTCGCCGCACGGGTTGGTGCTTTCTATGGCTCCCAACTGTGGGTTGGGGTTGTCCCGGTTAATCAAGTCCAGGAAAATCAGTCCTGGGTCGCCGGTCTTCCAGGCCATGTTAGTCAGCATGTCAAACACGTCTTTGGCGTTGCGTTGACCAGTTATCTGGCCGGTGCGCGGGTTGACCAGGTCATACTCTTGACCGGCCTTGACGCGCTCCATGAAGTCTTTGTTAACGGCAATAGATATATTGAAATTGCTCAGGTTCTTGCCGTCTTCCTTGGCGCAGATGAACTTCTCAACGTCTGGATGGTTAACGTTCAAGATGCCCATGTTGGCGCCGCGCCGGGTACCGCCTTGTTTCACCACGTCTGTGGCGGCATCAAAGGCACGGATGAAACTGACGGGACCGCTGGCAATCCCACCAGTGGATCCAACCACGTCACCCTCGGGGCGGAGACGGTTAAAAGAGAACCCGGTTCCGCCACCACTCTTATGAATGAGGGCGGTCTGCTTGACCTTGTCAAAGATGGAACCCAGGTTGTCTTCAATAGGCAACACAAAACACGCCGACAACTGCTGTAGCTCACGCCCGGCATTCATCAAAGTGGGCGAGTTCGGAAGCAGTTCCAGACGCTGCATCGCTAAGAAGAACTTGTCTTCAGTGGCCTGCCGCTGTTCTTCAGTGGCACCGTAATTCCTGTCGGCCTGGGAGAGGTTCTCGGCTACGCGGCGGAACATGCCCATCGAGTCTTCCAGGATGTTGCCCTCCCGATCCTTGGAGAGATAGCGTCGCTCCAACACCACTTTGGCATTGGTGGTTAATTCTGTAGACCGATCATTGGTCTGTTGGGCTATTCCAGCGGCCTCAAGAGCCGTAGATATACGTCGTCGTCGTTCCCTAATATCTGAACTAGTTCCAGTCTGCGTTGTTGGGCCTTCATGAGTGGCGGTCATTTCGATGTTCCTCTTTAATGACAGAAGCGGTGGACAATGCCCCAGAATGTCTTCTATCTTGTAGCATCCGTGGCCCGGATTTTCGCCACCCAATTGTCAGCCCCAACTGGGGGGTGACCATGGCGTAAGGTGTCGGTAATCTGGCCCGGAAAACCACCTACAACATACCACATATTGGGGTCTAAGTTATGTCGCATACTACAACAT
>JAPKDE010000282.1 GCA_028822675.1 Dehalococcoidia bacterium
ATAAGTATCTATATCCTCACAGTATGGACGATTTTTGTGAGGCAGAAGCGGCGGGCAGATCAGGGGCCAATGTGGGCGCCCCGACACTTCCCATAGGTCCGGAGCTACACTTGTCCCAATGCTGTGTTTGCCCCGATGTAGGCCGCTGTGGGTGCTACTTGCATGTCAACGTATGCGGGTTCAGCCATGAAATCAAGGGTTGTCGCCCGACTGTCGTGCGTCCATCAACGACTAAATCAGCAACCTGTATCTCCATAGCAGGCATGAATCGGCGGGAACTGGGCATACCAGGGATAAAACTTTTTTCAAACGTGCAATTAATCAAATGGCTGGTGAGATAAGTCCATTTCAGGCCCCCTGCCACTGAGCGTTGCTAGGGTCGGTGGCCCTTTTCTATTTCCGCCGTCTGCGTCAGCGCCGCTCCCTACGGTTGAAAGCCCAGCAGGTGCATGCCTGAGTCTACCTTGATCATCTCGCCGGTGGTGAAGGCGGCGTCTTCCAGCAGCCAGACCACTGTCCTGGCGACTGAGTTCACATCCGCTGTCTCTTTCAGCGGCACTTGCTTGGTGAAACTTTCGAAGAGGGTGACGTGCTCCTCATCCGCACTGGGCAACTGCACCGCCGGAACATCGAGGGTCCCGTCGACCGGGCCGCCGGCTCAACTGCCTGCCAGGCATCGGTGCTATCGTTGTTCTACGAACGGGGCATCGCCATGATGGGCTCGAACACCGGCAACGACGTGAACCCGCCCCAGTACGAGAAGGTGCACAGTCCCATCCACCAAGTGAGCATTGCGGCCATGGGTGTCTGGATATTGGATAACGCTGACTTGGAAGCGGTCTCCGAGGCCTGTAAAGAGCGCGGCCGGTGGGAGTTCATGATTTCAATAGGCCCCCTACGCCTGCACAACACAACCGGCTCCCCAGTTAACCCCATAGCCATCTTCTAGGCAATCCATTGCAATACAATTGCGATTAGTACCTTCGGTGGCGGAGCGTTCTTGTGATGCTCCGCCATTATTTTCATAACGGTCTGGATGTGACTCGCACGACCTGTAATTCCGAGGCGGAAGCCGCGGATCCGCCACTAATGAGCAAAAGATCGAAGTCCTTCTTCACAGTATTTCCGATGTAGAAACTGTCTCTCTGAGCAGAAAAGGTCTTGTCGTAATTAAAGAACCATCGATGATTAACAACGAAGTTTTTCGGCTTTCACCTCGGAATGACAGCAACTCGAAGTGGTCCGGTTTCTGTGTCTCAATTTAATGTTCGTGACATCAATGAACATGATACCCGTTGGCGATACAGAGATTTACCCGAATGTCAGCCTTTAGGTGTAATTCGGTGGGGAAAGTTCCACTCCAAGCACCGTCTGGCACCATTGTGCGGCGCCTAGTAGTTTGCCTTCTTGGAAAGGCAGGGCGCCCAACTGCACCGCCAAAGGCATCCCGTTGTTGCTCAGGCCTGATGGTATCGTGACCGTTGGCAGCCCGCTGGTGCTCCAAGGCACTTGGAATGATGCGTCCCCGGTGGTGTTCCGGTCCTTGGGGGCCGGGGCTGGCATGGCCGGGGTCAGGACTACGTCTACCTGTTGCACCAACCGGACCATGTCCTGCCGGAACTGACGGCGCAACCGCTGCGCTTGCAGGTATTTGGTGGCCGGGAGAAGCATACCCATCTCCATGCCGGAGCGAACCTTCGGGCCGTAATCTTCGGCTTGATCTGCGTGGAATTGCTCGTGGAAAGCAGCAACTTCAGCAATCCTGACGATCCAATGCGCACTATGAGCCGTTTTGAAACTGTCGGGCAGGTTTAGTTCCGCCACCCCTGCCCCGGCATCCTTCAACTGTTTGATGGCATCCTGTGTGTTGGCCCAAACCTCGGGAGTGGATTTCTCAGCGTAATAATCGCTGACGATGCCGATACGCGGGGCGCGGTTATGGTCGGACATCTGCTTCAAGAAGTCGGGCACCGGCTCACTGGCTGAGCCGGGGTCGTTTTCGTCTTCGCCAGACATCACCTGCAGCATCAGGGCGGCGTCCTCCACGGTGCGCACCAGGATACCCACGTGGTCCAGCGACCAGCTCACGGGCACTACTCCATAGCGGCTGATACGCCCATAGGTGGCTTTGAGGCCCACGATACCGTTGTAAGCGGCCGGACGGCAGGTTGAGCCGCCGGTCTGGGAACCCAGCGCTGCGCCCACGGTCTTGGTGGCGACGGCGACCGACGACCCGCTGCTGGAACCGCCGGGTGTGTGCTCGGGGTTCCAGGGGTTGAACGTTGGTGAAGGGTCCGACTGGGCGAATTCTGTGGTCACGGCCTTACCCAGGATAATTCCGCCGGCCTCTTTGATCTTAGCCACCGATGTTGCATCAAAATCGGGCACGAAATCGGCGTAGACCTTAGACCCGGCCGCGGTCTTCATCCCGGCGGTGTAGAAAATATCCTTCAATCCCACCGGCACGCCATGGAGGAGGCCGCGGCTCTTGCCTTGTGAAGCCTCTTCTTCGAGTTGCTTGGCGGTGGTCAAGACCTCTTCCCTATCAATGGTGGCCCAGGCTTTCAGGTCCCTTTCTGTGGCGTCGATGCGTTCCAGCAACGACTGTGCCAAATCAACTGGCGATAATTTCTTCTCTTTGATCTGTTGCGATGCCTGGGAAACTGTTAGTTCATAGGGTTTGGGCATGGTTGGACCTCATGAATGGTTAGCTATGGCTGAGCGGGAATCACTGCGGAATTTACTGGTAAAAGCCGGGTTCCAGGTCGCGGTGAGGTATCACTTGGCCCAGGTCCCAGAGTTGTTGGGCGGTCTGCTGCAACGATGCTTCCAGTTCGGTCGCCCGCTGTTCGCCCCACAAGCGGGTCGCCTCAGTTCGAAGCTGCACCACAATCTTTTCGACGGAATCGTTCGGTTTCATGTTAGCCATGTGTACTCCAATTGCCCCATATTCGAGGGAAGTGATTGGCATTCTAGACAAGCATTACGCGCCGGTCAAACAACGTCCGTCCAATGAAAAAGGCCTCCGGTTTTCGAAGGCCTTTTGTTTGAGGACCTGCTAGTTAATTATGGG
>JAPKDE010000283.1 GCA_028822675.1 Dehalococcoidia bacterium
TAGAGGCGTATTAAGACTCGTAAGTTGGGAGGTAATCTACACGTCTAAGGGACCCATCGAACGGGCGCTTTGGTCATCCGAGAAGCGATTTGGGCACAGCGCTCACCTGGCTGGGCAGCAGGTCCATAGCGAAGAAATAACCATTGCGCTGCCAAAATCTTGGGAGACGAATTTTCCCGGAGCCAACTGGGGCGTTAGAGTAACCCTGAATATTCCTGGAGCCAAGGATATTCAGGGGGGGCAGAAGTTGGACGTAATATTGGATGGGATTCCGTTAAGGGCGTAAGCCAGTTTTTATAAGACTGGAGAGTATCTGTAGCTAAATTACGGAGGTCGCCATGCCAGATTACAACTCTGAGACCCTTTTGGTGGAGCAGGACCAGTCGGCGTTGGCCACCCGGGGCACGAAACATGCCATCAACAAGAAAATACTGAACAATCTCAACTTGGCCCTTGATGTGGGGCTTGCTCTGGAAGAACGGAGCGCACGGCATCCCGACCACACAGAAGCAGCCAAGTCTTTTGTCGAAAAACGCACGCCCCAATACAAATGGACGATTTAGGAGAGCCCGGTCTTGGCCAATAACGACACTCAAGCGGCTCAGGCGTTCCACGAAGCAACCAAACTGAGTTACATTAACCTGCTCACCAAGCCGCCGCTGTACAAGTCGTACCCCGGCCTGTTGTCAATCCCGCTACCTGAGGCGGCCTCCCCAGGGATGCCTGCTCTGGAAGCAATCTCAGGCCCGGCCAACTCTGACGCCAACCCACTGGATTTGCCAGCAATCGCCCAGCTACTGCACTATTCGGCAGGTCTGATCAGAAAGAGTATCTCGGCATCGGCGGGAGAGGTCCATTACCGTGCAGCAGCCTCGGCCGGGGCACTTTATCCCATTGAGCTGTACCTGGTCTGCGGAGATATTCCCGGCTTAGCTGCCGGAGTCTACCATTACGCGCCCGCCGAAAACGCACTCACCCAACTGAGAGCAGGCGACTTCCGGGGCAACCTGGCCGCCGCTGCCGCCGACGATTCATTGGCATCAATTCCCGCAACCGTCATTAGCACCGCCGTGTTCTGGCGGAGCGCCTGGAAATACCGGACCAGGGGGTACCGTTACTGCTTCTGGGACAATGGCACCGTGCTGGCCAACCTGCTGGCCACGGCCAACGCCCTGGGCCAACCATCCCGCGTGCTAGCCGGGTTTATCGACCAAGACGTAGACCTGCTGTTAGGAATCGATTCGGATCAAGAAGCCAGTACGTGCCTCATTCCCCTAGGAATTGAGGAGGGTTCGGCCCCTGCTGCAATGCAAGGATTATCGACTATCGATTCCGAGGACCTTGGTTTCAGCGAACCCCTTTCCTACCCGGAGTCAGACCTGCTCCACGCAGAGGCCGCGTTGACTTCGCCGCAAGAAGTCTCTGGCTGGCGAATTGCTGGTCACCCAGGCAACACGACCCTTGCTGATGGCATCGCGTCTGCGCCCTTGGGGGAGGCGGTCTTACACCGAGGGTCCACACGTCGGTTTGCCAGGGAGAACATCTCTCTGGAGCAGTTAACTGCGTTGTTGAGAGCATCTTCGGAGGCAATTCCTGCCGACTTTGGCGGCCAGCTCACTGAGCCGTACCTGATCGTTAACGCAGTGGATGGCTTGGCTTCTGGCGCGTACCACTATTCGAGAAGTTCCGGGGAATTGGAGTTACTGCAGGAAGGGGAACTTAGGGACGAGGCGGGCCACCTGTGCTTTGAACAAGCCCTGGGGGCCGACGCCAGTGCAGTGGTTTTCTTCCTAGTTGACCTGAAATCGGCTTTGAATAAACTGGGCAACCGGGGCTACCGGGCAGCCCAGTTGGAGGCCGGCATCGTGGGCGGAAATATGTATATCGGCTCCCATTCCCTGGGGTTGGGTGCCACAGGAATGACCTTCTTCGACGACGCTGTCACCGCTTTTTTCTCGCCCCACGCCGCCGGAAAAAGCCTCATGTTTTTGGTGGGTTTAGGCCGCACCGGCACACCCAACCGAGTCAGACCGTTCCGCTCCAAATACGGCGTGCTGAAAGATTCACTAGCGCGGGGCGCTGCTGGCGAACGGCGTCCCGTACCGGACTGGCTCTACAGCAACTAGGCTCCGAGGCGCGCTTCCTGGAGATGGCTCCTGCTGAATGGCCCGCACGACTCCTGTCTGGTCTGTGTTTGATTAGCCGATAGAATTCTTGCGGATGTGCTCCAGGGCCATCTGCATGTGCCATTCCATGGCTCCCAGGCCGACCACACGCACGCCCATTTCAAACAGGCGTTTGGCAGCGGCGGCCATGGAATCGAAGTCCGGCGAGTCCAGGCCCATGTTGTACATGATGGCCGCGCCGTTCTTCTCGGCGGTCTTCACCGCATTCTCAACCAGCCGCATCACCTTGGGGTCTTCGTATTTGAAGGGCACTCCCAGGATTTTGGTCACGTCTCCGGCAGCAAGCCAGACCAGTTCTATACCGTCAACGGCTAGAATCTCGTCCAGGTCGTTTAGCGCGCCCTCACTCTCAACCGTGGGGACGATCAGTGTTCCGGCCTTGGTCTTTTCCGCGTAGGCCGGGAACTCCTCGGCGGTCCAGAACCGGCGCAGGTGTATCTGGCGGTGCCAGTCGTTTCGTAGTTCGGCCAGGTCGCGCACTTCCTGAACAGAGCCAACGGAGACAGTCACCGCAGTGGCCCCCAGAGACAGCGCGCGGGCCGCGTCGGAAACGGTGCGGCGGTCCGTGCCTTCAGCCCAGGGGAAGGACTGGACTCGAATCATGGGAGAGATGCCAGTGCCCCGGGCCGCCCGAATTAAATGGGCAATGTTATCCCAATCATGGGCCGTGAACATCATGTCGGCCATGAAGCAATCGATACCGGCGATGCCCGCCACTTCCACCATGTTGGGGTGGCTGAAGACGTAAGCGCAGAGTGATGGCTTGCCACTCTTCAAGTTGGCCAGCAGTCGGTCTGTTTCTTCTGTTGGAAAAAGCATGGTACTCCTAGAGAATCGAATCTTGATATCTGAGGAATTGCCGCTGCAGTTTAGCCCATACCCTT
>JAPKDE010000284.1 GCA_028822675.1 Dehalococcoidia bacterium
ATTAAATTAAAGCCCGTTAAATTAAAGCCCTTTAATCTGAAGCCTGTTGACCTAAAGCCCGGCCTAACGTCTCCGACAACCAGGCTTTCCCTCCTGCCCCGCCTCTAAATTCCTTGTAAATTCCTTTGCCCTGTTGACCTTGTGTCGCTCTGCGCCTAATGTTCTTCTTGTTAATTCATTATTAATCCCAGGTATTAATCCCAGGAATTTGGAGAGATCAATCATGCCAGCAGGCCTTCCCCCAGAACTCGATGCCCTAAAAAATACCATCCGCCAGATAGTGAAAGATGAATGCTATCCCCTGGAGGCGGAATTCCTGGCCAACCCGTCCCAAGATGGTGTAGACGAACCGGGCGCACCCAGAGGCATCGCTGAGGCGCTCTCCGGTCTGCTGGGCGTGCTACCGGAAGCAGCCTGGGACCGGCTGAACAAAGTATCCAAGGACACCGGCATCTACACATCGTTCGTCCCGGAAGAGTACGGCGGCGGCGGCATGGGAGCATTGGGGCACGTCATCTTGGATGAAGAAGTCCACAAGAGCATCGTACAACTGCCGACCTCCCCGGTGCCCATGATGATGATCGGCTCAGCCACCCCGGTACAGGAGCAGGAATACCTGCTGCCATCCGTTGACGGCAAGCTGCACTACGCCTTTGGCCAGACAGAACCCAACGCCGGCTCCGATCCAGGCGGCATGATGCAGACCAGGGCCGTGCTGGACGGTGACGACTGGGTAATCAATGGCACCAAGACATTTATCTCAGGTGCCACTTCCGCCGACTACATTCTGCTGCAGGCGGTGACTGACCCGGACAAACGCCAGCGTGGCGGGATCACCATGTTCATCATCGACAACCCTTCGCCGGGGCTGACCTTTGACCCCATCAGACTCTGGGTTAACCCCGGCAAGGCCCAGCAATTCACGGTAAACCTGGACAACGTTAGAGTTCCTCAGACCAAGGTACTGGGCAACATTGGTGAGGGCTTCACACTGGGACAGAAATGGCTGGTCCACCACGACCGCATGCTTCGCGGTTCTATGGCCACTGGCATTTTGAGTCGAGCATTGGAGATGGCCATTGAGTGGGCCAAAGAAAGGGTCACTTACGGGCGGCCCATCGCCGACCGGCAGGCCATCCAATATATGCTGACCGACGTTTACACGGACATCATGGCCCTGCGCTCTTTCACCAGAGAGACGGCAGCCCGCGCCGACGCCGGGGAAGACGTTCGCGTGGAGGCTTCCATGATTAAGTACTGCGCCGGCGAATGGGGCTGGCGGAGCATCGACAAGATCATGCAGGTATTCGGCGGCACCGGTGAGACCCTAGACCTACCCATCGCCCACTGGTACCACATCCTGCGCCACGCCCGCATCGGCGGCGGCACCTCCGAGATACACAAGTTCGTCATGGCCCGTGGCCTGCTGGACGGAAGGGTTAACTTCCAGGGGTAGCCCAGGTGGTAGTCAGATTTATGCCGGTAGCGGGAGAGACGATTCACGGGTAAATCTGCCCGCCAAATACAGACCTTCCAGCTCCCGAAGACGGTAGAATTTTGGGGCAGGGCGATTGAATCGCCCTGCCTCATTTTTGTTTCGGCCGATAGTTTTTCAGACCATATTTTTCAGGCGATCGTTCTTCCCTTAATTCTTTGATGGCGACAATCACCCACACATCACCCCACGCCAACCTGCAGGTCACGGACCAATCGGGTAATTTGGCGTGCTTCAACTGTGTCATTGAGAACCACCAGACCCAGGCATATAACCTGGCGCGTCGGATGCTCAGCGACTGGGCACTGGCAGAAGATGCGGTGCAAGAGAGCTTTGTCTCGGCGTATCGGGCGTTCAACCGGTTCCGAGGCGAAAACCTCAAGGCCTGGGTGCTCCGGATTGTCTCCAACACTTGCCGCGACATGCTCCGTGCCCAAAAATCCAGGCCCACCCTGTCTCTGGACCCGGTGCCCACGGCAGATGGCGATGAACCCCAGGGCCCCAGCACCGTGGACCTGCCCTCCGATGACGCGTCTCCCGAGGACCGAGCGGAGCAATCCGAGCTCAAGTCGGCAATTCAAGATTGTATCGACGACCTTCAAGAAGACCGGCGCTTGGCTATTTTGCTGGTCGATGTCAACCGCCTCAGCTACGAGGAAGCCGCAGTATCCATGGATCGCTCTTTGGGAACGGTAAAGTCTCGGGTCAGCCGGGGCCGGGGCGAGCTGCGGGACTGTTTGAAACAGTCAGGGGAACTTTTACCGTCCCGTTTTCGTCAAGAAGCGTAGGCGAGCTATGTGGATATTTAAGAACACACATAAGCATATTTCCCAGGACACGCTCAGCGAGTACCTGGACGGACGACTGCAGGGTCGACCTCTAGAAAAGGTCGAACAGCAGTTGGAACAATGTGACACCTGCCGCCAAGAGCTGATAGACCTGCAGTCGGTCGTTGCCATGATGCAACAACTGCCCATAGTTGAGCCAAGGCGCAGCTTTGTTATGAGCGCCCCTCCATTGGATATACCATCCTCTGCGCGGTCCCGACCAAGCATCTTCCTGCGGGCACCAAGCTGGGTCTACGCGGGTGCCGCATCGTTCGCCGCACTGGCTTTGGTGGTAACGATTTCTCTGGACGCAAGCGGCGGGTTGGATTCAAACTCGTTCAGCAACGATTCCATGCCCATGGCTTCTGCCCCTGCTTTTGAATCGGAACAACTCAGCACGGCGGACGGGGCTGCCACGGGAACTGGCGGCGGCCTGGAAATGGAATCCACCGCCCGGTCGGAAGACACTGCAACAACTGGTGAACCGGAAATGCCGCAAACCGCGATGTCCGCTGCCGCTCCTGTTGCACCGCCATCTGATGCGTCTGCGGAAAGCGAACCTGCAGAGGCCGGGGTCGCCGCGTTCGGTGCTGAGAACACATCTCAAGACGATCCAGTAACCATGGCCGCAGCGGGCGAAGCAGTGCCTGACCCAGTGTCTGCCGTGGCCGACGGTGATGCGTCCGCCACCCAGAATCAGGTCGCAACCAAATCTCAGGCTGTCGATGAAGCTGA
>JAPKDE010000285.1 GCA_028822675.1 Dehalococcoidia bacterium
TCACGGCGGTCCGTTATAGAGCGTTTTCAAAACTGTCTAAACTGCCTGACTCCGCTAAGAATAAAGGGCTTGCGTACTTAAAGGTTTAGTTCTTGATCAGGGATTAAACGCAGAACGCCCCGGCTCTCAACCCAGCCGGGGCGTTTGATTCTGATTTATCTACCCGTCATCCAAATCAACCTGGTAATTCAGCGGCTATTTGTTTGGATTTCCACCTCCACCGCTAGAGTTACCACCACCCCTTCCTGAGTTCCCGTTACCAGAGTTTCCGCTTCCGCCGGAATTACCGTTGCTAGAATATTGTTCTTCTCAACGCGCTTTGCCAAGGGCTTTGTCTGCTCTACCTTTTGAGCCTTCTGGTGAGTTGTTGGAGGTCTTCTCCAATCGAGCTTCCTGTCGCTCTTGTTGTTTCAGTAGATTGGTGGCAATCCGCTCTGCTTTCTGTTCGTCGCGTTGAGCCAACTTGACTTGGAAACGCTCCAGCCGTTCGGTCACACGCTCAGCCTTTAGTGCGCTGCGGACCTCCGGTTTGGAGTGATCGCTGTTGCATTACAGAAGGATTACAGTATCTGCGCCTTCTTCAATTACCTCTTGCTCAACGGTCAGTTCAAAGCAGAAACGGCTCCAGAGTGGTCTGTTACTGTCCTTCGATCGTCTCAGCAGTTTTCTACTAGATAAAGCCGTAGTTAGGTATGAACTCAAAAGCACCAGCCTGCTACGTCTAATTTGAGGTAGACTCTACCGGCAATGCCTGTCGAGGCGGTTCCGGCCCTCGGTTGGGGTCCTATAGATGAGGTTAATCGGTCAATGGAAAACAATAACGAAGATAACGAGGCGATTCTCAGCGACATCGAAGTCTTAGACCTGAGCCAAGGTGTGCCTGGGCCTTTTGCCGCCAAGTTCTTGGCTGGGCTCGGCGCAGAAGTCGTCAAGGTAGAAGCGCCCGGAACCGGAGATTATTCCAGGCAATCAAGGCCGTTTTTGGGGAACCGATACGACGCTGAAGGCAGCGCCCTTTTCAGCTACCTGAACACCAGCAAGAAAAGCGTCACGCTGAGCCTGGATTCCCCCACCCAGGCTGATTCTCTGAAACGGTTGGCGGAAAAGAGCGACATCCTCATTGAGAGCTACGCTCCTGGTTATCTGGAATCATTGGGCCTTGGATATAAAGCTCTTTCAGAGATAAACCCGGAGCTGATCTACGTGTCGGTCACGCCCTTTGGCCAGTCTGGTCCGTACCGCGATTACAAGGGCGCAGACATTGTGGCCCAGGCCATTGGCGGGCTGATGTACACGGTGGGAATTCCGGAACGTGAGCCGTTGAAAGTAGGCGGTGAGGCTGGGCTTTACACCATTGGAGTCAGTACATTTTCGGCCACCATGCTGGCCCTCCATATCAGGGACGAACAGGGATTTGGGCAGCACGTAGACATTTCAGCGATGGACGTGATGGCTGTAGCCCAAATCCATTCTTCCATCAACCACCAGTTTGGCCACAAACCAGTCCGGCGACCAACCAACCTCGTCCAGGCCAAGGACGGATGGGTGAGTCCGGGTTTGGACACCGGGGTTCAGGCAGCAACTTGGCCCAAGGTCTGCGAGTTGATGGGAGTGCCTGAAATGGTCGACGATCCAAAGTTCACCACACCGGAGGCACGCAGGGCCAACTCACAGGAGCTTCTGAGCGTCATCTCAGCATGGGTTGGCACCAAGCCAAAAGAAGAGGTCTATCACACTCTGCAGGCGCTGCGGACCATTACCGGATACGTGGCCACGGTGGAAGATTTACTCGTGTCTAGGCAAATGGTCGATCGGGAGTTTTTCCAGACGATTGAAGACCCGTTGTTGGGCCCGTTAGCCTATCCTGGTGCACCATTCCGGATGGAGGGCGAGACCTGGAACCTGTCCAGGCCGCCTCGACTGGGGGAACACAACGAGGAGATTTTGGGCGGTCGCCTAGGTTACTCCGAAGAAGACTTGTTCCAGTTGGCCAACCCAGTGGGCAACAGGGATGGTGAATAAGATGACCAAGCCAGCGCTGGAAGGACTGCGTATCTTGGACCTGACTCAAGTAGCGGCGGGCCCTTACGCCACGATGCTGTTGGGTTTTATGGGAGCGGAAGTCATCAAAGTGGAGTCACTCACGCGGATGGACATCAACCGGGGCCGTGCCACCGTGGCCCCTGGCGATACCCGAGTCTATCCCGGCGGAGTTCCCGGCGAACACCCGTGGAACCGCACCGCTCACCATGTCCACCGCAACATTAATAAGCAGGACGTCACCCTGGATTTAGCCGACCCAAAAGGCAAAGAACTATTTCTTAAATTGGTAGCGGCCTGCGACGTGCTGATAGAAAATTACCGGGCCTCGGTGATGGACCGCCTGGGTCTGGGCTACGAGGCGGTCTCTGAGGTCAACCCCAGGCTCATTTACGTGAAGATTAGCAGCCAGGGTGCCACAGGCCCGGAACAGAACTACGGTTCCCTTGGTTCTACCCTGGAGCAGACCGCCGGACTGGCATCAATCACTGGTTATGAGAATGGACCGCCTTTGATGACCAACGAGACCTACCCCGACCCGGTGGTTGGTTTTCTGTCATTTGGCGGGCTGATGGCTGCCCTGCGGCGTCGGCGCAAGACCGGGAAGGGATGCCTGCTGGACCTCTCACAACGAGAGTCCACTGCCATGTTGTTGGGAGAGGCAGTATTGGATTTCTCGGGCAATGGCACAGTGGCAGGAACCATTGGTAACCGGCACCGAGACATGGTCCCCCACGGGGTATATCAGTGTGTGGGAGACGACATGTGGACGGCAATCTCCGTCAGTTCTGAAGACGGATGGTTGGGTCTTTGCCAGGCCATTGGACAGCCTGACCTGGCGTTTGATCCTCGGTTTGAGGAACTAAACACGCGCCGCGACAACCAAGACGAGTTGGACGAAATCGTCACTGCCTGGACCATGGAGCGCGACCATTATCAGGTCATGCACTTGCTTCAGGCCCACGGTGTGCCAGCCGGGGCAGTGTTGAACGGCAGCGAGACCATCATGGAC
>JAPKDE010000286.1 GCA_028822675.1 Dehalococcoidia bacterium
CCTGGTCGTTACCTGGTCGTTACCTGGTCGTTACCTGGTCGTTACCTGGTCGTTATCTGATAACTTGTAAGTCAATCTATCAGAATCAGGGCGTGTTTGGAGGCCATTAGGGCGTGAGTCAGGACAACATCATCCAGGTACAAGACTTAGTTAAGGTCTACCCAGGGGAGGTTAAAGCCCTCTCTGGGATTAATTTCTCGGTAGGCCGTGGCGAGTTCTTTGGTTTCTTGGGACCCAACGGGGCCGGTAAGAGCACAACTATCAAGATACTTAGCACCCTGCTGAAAAAGACTTCGGGCGGGGTGAGCGTGGCCGGGTTTGACCTGGATCAATCATCGTCTTCCATGCGGATTAGAAGCGCCATCGGCTTCGCCATGCAGGAGGTGGGGCTGGACGACCTGTCGTCGGGGATGGACTTCCTGGTGATGCAAGGTCTGCTCTACAAACTGGGCCGTCGTGAAGCCAAAACCAGGGCTGAAGAACTGCTGGAGCTAGTGGGCCTGACTGACGTTGCCAAGCGGAAAGTCGGGACGTACTCGGGGGGCATGCGCCGCCGCATCGACTTGGCGGGAGCGTTAGTGCACCGTCCGGAGATTCTGTTCTTGGACGAGCCGACCACCGGCCTAGACCCGCAGAGTCGTCTGGCCATCTGGGACCACCTGAAGGAACTGCACGGCCAGGGAACGACAATCCTGCTGAGCACCCAGATCATGGAAGAAGCCGACCAACTCTGCGAACGCCTGGCCATCATCGACAACGGCCAGATAGTTGCGGAGGGCACCCTTAAGTCGCTGAAGAATGACATGGGCGACGATTTTGTGCGTATCTCCCTGGGATCGGCCACCGATGAACTAAACGCCAAAGCTCTGGCACTGGTCGGCGATCAGAGTTACGTCTCCGGCAGTTCGGTGGATGAAGATGGACTGGTAATCAACGTCCAAGACGGCGACGCCTCAGCCCCCCGGTTGCTGAAGCTGCTGATTGAGAACGACATTGAGATTGCCCGACTGGCAGTCTCCTGGCCCACCTTGGACGACGTTTTCTTGCAGCATACGGGCCGTAATATCAGGGGCGACAGCGCCGACGGTGACGCCTATAACCAGATTGTGCGCCAGTCCATGGGCGTCCAGAGGAGATGATCATGGGCGGAATTCTAAGCGAGACTTTTTCCATCTACCGACGCAACATGCGGACCTGGTTGGGGGTCCCGGCCAACGTTATTGCGCCGTTGTTCATCTCGGGGCTGTTGTTCATCCTCTTTGGATCCATGTTCGAGCGCACCATCAGCCTGGGCGGGTTCGGCACCGAAGACTACCGCGCGTTCTTGGTGGCGTGGATCATTGTGCAGGTGGTGGTCTTCAGCGGCACCGATTCAGGGTTCGCGCTGCTGATGGACATAATGTCGGGCTACTTCGACAAGCTACTGCTGGCACCCATCAACCGTTTCTCGATATTGTTTGGCACGCTAATGGTCTCCGGCACTCGGGCGTTGTTGCAGGCCCTGGTGGTGGTCGGCCTGGCCCTCGCCGTGGGCGTCGATTTCGCCGCCGGAATATTGGGAGTGCTGGCCATGCTGGCGTTGGCGGTGCTCTTCGGGCTGGTGTGGTCCTGCTTGGGAATCATGATCGCGTTGAAGACTCGCAACGCCCAGGCAACGCAGACGGCCGGGCTACTGTTCTTCCCGTTCATCTTCCTGACCACCGCGTTCATGCCCGAGGACCAACTCTCCGGCTGGTTTGCGGTGGCGGTCAAGATTAACCCGGTGACCTACGTGATGGAGGCAATGCGCGTCATGACGCTGGACGGCTGGGAGTGGGGGACCATCTTCACCGGGGTGTGGGTGGCCGGTGGGATGCTGGCGGTGCTGCTGGCGGCCACCACCTGGATGTACCGGCGGCAGACCGCGTAGCTATCTGACAGCTTCCAGGTGCCAGGCATCAGCTTTTAGGGTGATTTTTCTGCTACCAGGTCGGCAATCGACTTGATCAGTTCTTCTCGGTTTATTCCTAGCGATGACGCTCTGTCGATGTCGTCTTGGCACTCGGCGTCGTTGCCCAGAGTACAGTGGACCAACGCCCGGTTGATGTAGGCCAGGGCCTGTTCTTCGTCCAGACTGATCGCCTGGTCAAGGTCGGCTATGGCGGTCTCAAAATCGCCCTGGTCCCAGTACGAATACCCGCGACTGGCGTAGGCCATGGCGTTGGCCGGGTCCAGGCGAATGACCTGGTCATAGTCCTGGAACGCTTCTTCGATATTGCCCAGTTCGTAGTGGACACCGGCCCGGTTGAGCAACGAGGGGACTTGAGATGGGGCCATCTGAACGGCCCTGATCAGGTCTACCAGAGCGTTTTCATAATCGCCGGTCAAGGCGTACACCCCGCCGCGGTTGGCGTAGGCCATTTGGATGTCGGGATCCAATTTTACTGCCTTGTCCAGGTCAACAAGGGCTTCATCAAGTTGGAAGTTCCGGGCGTAAGCGCCACCCCGATTGGCATAAGCTAGGGCGTTGTCCGGGTCAAGCTCGATGGCCTTATTCGAGTCCGTGATCGCCAACTGGGGACGTCCCAAATCCAGGTAAACCCCGCCTCGGTTGGTATAAGCCTCCGTATAGCTGAGGTCCAACCCAATAGCCTGGTCAAACTCCAGCACCGCATCCTCCAGCAACCCCTGTGCCGCCAAATCCACCCCCGCATTGAAATGGTCCTCTTTAGAAGGCCCATCATCCCCACAAGCAGCAATCAGCAGGGCAAGAACCAAAGTAAGCAGCACAGCAGCTAAGGGACGGGCGAGCATGTAGGAAGACCTCCAAGTGGGTTGTGGTTATTCGGGTCAGATAATCGGTTAGGTTCCGTGTAATTTGGGCTTTGGTTTAATACGACAATCACCGACATGGTGAAATCCGGTGGGAATACGCGCCCCCGGTGGCCCAGGTTTTTCAAGCACACCATTATACGATTATCTCGACGAACAGCATTATAGAGGACTCTCTATGCCGACGACATCAGCAGGATTGGGCTGGCTACGGATCGACCTGCATTTTCA
>JAPKDE010000287.1 GCA_028822675.1 Dehalococcoidia bacterium
GCAGCGCAATGGTTATTTCTTCGCTATGGACCTGCTGCCCAGCCAGGTTAGTGCTGTGCCCAAATCGCTTCTCGGATGACCAAAGCGCCCGTTCGATGGGTCCATTAGACGTGTGGATTACCTCCCAACTTACGAGTCTTAATACGCCTCTACGGAAATAAAAATCCTCTCGGGAATCAACGTCCATCCGGACAGTTACGTCGTCTCCTGGGTAGTGTTTATTTTTCTCGATTGTCACGATCAGATTGGCATTGACGTCGAATTCTATTTCGTCCAGCACAAATGACCCGACAATCCAGCAGAGCACAACTAATGTGCCAATCAGCGAACTAATGGCATAGATGACATCCCAGGAAGCATTCGTACAAGATACCCCGAAAATGCCGACTTCACAGACAAGTCTAAATGCCAACAACCCGGCGATTCCACCCAGGAAATGGAAGATGCCGCTCACCCAGACCAGAAGAGCAGTTAAGAAGAATCCGAAGATGAACCCGACCAATGGCTTCCTGCTGAGGACCGCGCCGGTGATAGCCCCAATGCCAACCAATACCGATATGACTGTGAGAATGGTCACGGTGTAGCCGAAATTGTAGCCAACAACAATACCAAGAACAGACACGCCGCTGATCAATAATAACGCGGCTAGGTATACGTTTTTTCTGTTTGCTAGATATTTACTTTGATGCATGAACCCAACTAGTAGTCCTCGTAAATAGACCTGTCATTTAATACGAAGCAACGGCCGTTTTGGTTGTTGGGACTATCGAGGATACTGGCCCACCTACGACTCTACGCAGTTTCCAGTCCAATGGCGTTATTCAGCCGCGCCATCATATCGTAATAGCAGGTGGTGAACGCCAGGGCCACGGCGCCTTCATCTCCCGCCAGGTGGTTGGTTGCCTGCCAGGTGGAGTCCCGCATCTTGCCTCGGAGCACCTCTTGGGCAAAGTGTACCCAGATGCCCTCTTTGGGCAGCAGCCCGCGCGGCCCGGTCCCGGCGGCGATACCGGCGATTACGACATCACTGACCCCGGCTTCACGCGCCAGGGGTTCCATGGAATCCCATAGAGCTTGGTTTTCTCTTTCCTTGGCTACGGTCAGCGCCACCGTGTAGGTCACCCAGGTCTCTAGGCCGGTTTGGCTCATCATTGAATGCAGGTTCGCCAACCCTAACCCCACTGGCGGGTTGGTAAACAAAGATTGAAACGTGGATGGCAGACCAGAGTTAGCTGCGGTGACAGTATCGTAAACAGTCTGCGCTGCAGGCGACAGTTTTGGTTGCGGGGATGTTGATAGACGGGACATAGTTGCTCCTTAGCTGTGATTGGACAAAATGGAGCCTTGGAATGTGATTAGTCCGGTATGGGTCTAGCGTCTGCTTCTACCGTCACATCGTGGACGCCAAATATATCCCAAGGACTGAACGACACCACAAAATCTTTGGCTTCTTGAACCGAGTCGAACCCCTTTCTGGAGCGCTCCGGTTCGTAGCCCATGGTTCTGGCGTAGGCGTCGATGCCACTCTTGTTCTCCCGGTACCCGCCGATGATCTCAACCAATCCGGAAGTATCATCAACCATCAGATTTTGACCCCGTTTAACATCTTGCCAATAAACACTCATAGGTAAGTACTATCCTCTAGGGAATCTCCGGTTGAGCCTTCCCGTTATTTTTTTAGTTGCCTGGATTGTGGGAACTTATTCTTGAGAACTTTGTTTGCGGAGAGCGTTGGCCCCCCACCTCCGACTTCGTCGAGAGTCTCGACATAGTCGGACCTAACCCTCCCCCTGCGAGGGGGAGGGGACTTTTTGTTTTTTCGCGCCGATCCCGAAGGACTTGCCATTCCTATTCGTGGTGAGAACACCAAAGCCCGCTCGTGGTGAGCTTGTCGAACCATTGTTTGAAGTATGCCAGGTTGGTTCACAGTAGCAAGGGCTAGGCGGATCCTTCGACTGGTCCGATAAATCGAGACTCCCGACCTCCGGTCGGAGTTCAGGACGAACGGAGGGGTAGGTTTGAGTTAGAGTTTTTAAACGCCTTGGGAGACAACCTCGTCAAATTCATCTTTGGTTATTGGTTGGATCGATAGGCGCATGCCCTTTTTGATGAGCAGCATGTCTTTTAACTTCGGGTTTTCTTTGATCTCTGTAAGCGTGACCGGTCGGGTCAAGGGACGCTCGCCTTTGATGTCTACCATGCACCAGATGGGTTTTTCTGCGGTGGCTTTGGGGTCGTAATGTTCGTCGTCGGGGTCAAGACCATGGAAGTCGTCATACCCTTCTTTGACCACGCTGGCGATGCCGACCACGGCCATGGGTTTGGCATTGCTGTGGTAGAAAAGGATGCTGTCGCCCACCTTCATATCGTCGCGCATCATGTTCCGGGCCTGGTAATTACGGACGCCGTCCCATTCGGCCCATCCGTCCGGGTCGTTCATCAGGTCGTCGAAGGAATAGGCGGTGGGTTCCGACTTAAAAAGCCAGTAATTTTTCTCGGCCATTCTCGTTCCTCGTAAGCTGTGAGATGTGAGCTAAAAGCGTTCAGCTTTTTTAGCGTAATTTTATACCGGCGGCTTCTCGGTCGAAACAGCCTTCTATCTAAGTTTTATCTCGGCGGCTTCTCGGTCGAAGCACCCCTCAATTAGGTCTTCTTTTTCCTGGCGCAGGACATCTTTTCTAACCCGCAGGCTGGGGGTGCGGGGCAATTCGTCGCGTATCTCCCAATATCGGGGGACCTTGAAATAGGCCAGGTTCTCCGCGCACCAGTGAACCAGTTCTGCCGGGTCTGGCGTGGCCCCTTCTCTGGGAGTAACGTAGGCCTTGACCTCGTCTTCGCCCAGTTCGGATGGCACAGCCAATACCGCGCAGTCCAAAACGTTGGGGTGGCGCTTGACCACATTCTCCACTTCTTGGGACGAGATGTTCTCCCCCCTGCGTCTGATGATGTCTTTCTTTCGATCGACAAAATACAGGAAGCCGTCTGCGTCCACCCAGCCCAGGTCGCCGGTGTAGAGCCAGCCGTCGCGAAGGGTCTCGA
>JAPKDE010000002.1 GCA_028822675.1 Dehalococcoidia bacterium
ATCTTGGGCGCTGGTCTTCAGCATCTGCTGTATCTCGGTTAGCCCCAGGTCCATGATTTCCTCCGGAATAAAAGCTTGTTATTTTGAGCGCAACTTAAGCGCGACTAGTATAGCCCATAGCCTGGTGGGTGGGTAGTGGGCCTGGTCTTTCTTCTACCACAACATAAGACTACAAACCCTGCTCATAATGAGCCCTGTATCCCTGTTCACCGTAATCCTACAACCCGCTCGTGGTGAGCGGAAGGTTACAGCCAGGGCACTTGAGTAAGCTAGGCCTTGGAAGGCTCCACTTCGACCACGATCTCAACCGGGGTGTTACGGGCGACGATTAGCTCCATGCCTTCCGTGCCGTCGTTGATGGGTTGGTGAACGGCTTCCGCAGGCACGTAGATGAAATCACCAGGGCCTATGACCAACTCAGTGTCCAGATTGTCTCCAATGACAAACCGACCGTGACCTTTGACCACATAGATGGCCGACTCGCAGTTCACGTGGTAGTGGGCGCCGGATGCACAGTGGGGCGGGATGGTGGCAATAGCCAAATGGATCCCTGTGGATC
This sequence comes from Dehalococcoidia bacterium, assembly GCA_028822675.1. The sequence goes on from JAPKDE010000002.1 coordinate 560, forward strand.
CAGTCAGCTTCTCTGACACTCCCGCCAGACGGGTCATGGCTCCGGACTGAATCTCAACTTCTAAACCGTCTGGATGAACAACACTTATTTTTTGATTGTTATCTGGCATTTCAAACTCCAAATATTTCTGGCTAGAGGGCCCGAACCATCTTGTCCAATTTGTCGATAGCCTGTTTGATGTTGTCTTGAGAGTTGGCGTACGAGAGGCGGACGTACCCTTCGCCGAACTCACCAAAGGCGCTGCCGGACAGTAGGGCAACACCAGCTTCATTCATGGCGCGGTCTTCAAACTCGGCGCTGGTCAGCCCCGTGTCTTTGATGCTGGGGAAGGCATAAAACGCTCCCTCTGGTTCCGGGCAATTCACCCCCGGTATGCTCCGCAGGCCATCGGCGATGAGTCGGCGACGTATTCCAAACTCGGCAATCATAGCCTCGACTTCATCCTTGGGACCTTCGAGGGCCGCCACTGCCGCCATCTGGGTGAATGAAGCAGCGCAGGAAACGCTGTTCACGGCCAGTTTCACTATGTGGGGCACTAATTCTTCGGGGAGTATCCCGTAGCCCATACGCCAGCCGGTCATGGCATAACTCTTGGAGAAGCCGTCCAGGATAATCGTCCGCTCCTGCATGCCAGGGATGGACGAAATGCTGTAGTGTTCTCCGGTGTACAGGATATCTTTGTAGATTTCGTCGGCCATCACGTACAAACCAGGATGTTGCTTGACGATGCCGGCGATGGTCTCCAATTCCTCTTTGGTGAGGGCTGACCCGCAGGGATTCTCCGGCGAGTTGATGATAATCAGGCGTGTTTTATCCGTAATCAGGCCAGGAAGAGCAGCAAGGTCTGGGTGGTAGTCTTTCTCTTCCAGAAGCTGCATGGGCACCGGAGTGGCGCCACAAAACTTGATCATGGATTCGTAGATGGGAAAGCCTGGGTTGGGGTAGATAACCTCAACGCCCGGTTCTGCCAGGGCTAACAGCACGTAAAACATGATTGGCTTGGCGCCCGGCGTGACCACCACGTTGGCTGGGTCAGTGTTGGTTCCCCGCACCTCGCCGCTGTTGCGGGCAATGGATTCTCGCAACTGAGGCAGTCCAGCCGTTGGACCGTAGTGCGTAAAACCGTCGGCGATCGCCTTCATGCCAGCTTCGACAATATGCTTCGGCGTTTCGAAATCCGGCTCACCTATTTCCAGGTGAATTATCTCTTTACCCTGGGCCTCCAGGGCGCGGGCTCTGGCAAGTACTTCAAATGCTGACTCTGTGCCCAAGTCATTCATTCGGGCAGCAACTGTCATAGGTCCTCCGGAATCAAGTGTAAATACTGGTAGCGCGCTGGTGATGGAAATCGACTAGGTGTTAGTCCGATTGGGCCTGGTTCTCCGTGCGGACTGAAAGCCCGTAAATCTTGATAAAACCCTCTGCTGATTTGTGGTCAAAATTATCAGCGCGGTCGTAGGTGGCCAGGTTGTAGTTGTACAGGGCTTTGGGCGCCTGCCGCCCAACTACCACGCAGCTGCCTTTGTGCAACCGCACCCGTACATCACCAGTAACAAACCTCTGGGTGCTCTGGATGTAGGCGTTCAAATCAACCCGGTGAGCCGTGAACCACAGGCCGTTGTATATGACATCCGCGTATTCCTGGGCAACGCGGGCTTTCATCCGAGCCTGGTCTTTGGTCATGGTCATTGCTTCCAGAGAGGTGTGCGCCGCGTGCAGCAAAGTAGCAGCCGGGCACTCATAGATCTCCCGGGATTTGATACCGACCAATCGGTTTTCCACATGGTCGATGCGCCCAATCCCGTGGGTGCCAGACAGTGTGTTCAGGTGATTGACCAGGTCAACGCCGCCCATACTCTCGCCGTCCACGGCAGTCGGGATGCCCTCTTCAAAGTGAATCTCAACGTAGGCAGGGTCGTCGGGGGTGTTTGCCACCGGGCTGGTCCAGAGGTAGGCATCTTCCGGGGGTTCCAGCCAGGGGTCTTCAAGTTCTCCAGCCTCAACGCTGCGGCCCCAGAGGTTCTCATCAGTAGAGAATCGACTGCGGTTGGCGTTGATGGGCAGGTTTCGTGCCTGGCCGTATTCGATCTCATCCTCACGGCTCATGCCCCAGTCGCGGATGGGAGCAATGACATCAATCTCCGGACCCAGGGCGGCGATGCCGACTTCGATCCGGACTTGGTCGTTACCTTTGCCGGTGCAACCGTGGGCAATCGCGTAGGCTTCATGCTCTTTGGCTGCTTCCACCAAGTAGCGAGCAATCAGCGGGCGTCCCAAAGCCGTGGCCAAGGGGTATTGTTCTTCGTAGATGGTCCCAGCTTGAAGGGACGGGAATAGAAACTCGTTGACCAAGGTCTCCCGGCCGTCAACGGTGATTGCTTCCGACGCTCCGATGCTCAGCGCCCGTTGACGAATAGGCTCAAGCTCCACCATTCCCAGGTCAATGGTCAGTGTGATTATGTCTGCGTCGTACTTTTCCTGCAGCCACGGGACAGCCACTGTGGTGTCCAGACCCCCGCTGTAGGCCAACACGATTTTTGGTTTCGCCATGATTTGGTTTGGTTGCTCCCTAAATTCACTTAATTTAGATTGACGTCAGGCGTTCAATTCTTCCAAGAACTCAATCGGAGTTATTTCTGCGTCCCGCAGTATCTTTCGAACCAGCCCTCGGCTAATGTCCTGACCAGGATGCACCGGCACCGTTACCACCCTTGCATCTTGATGTCTAAGACGGCCGTGGCTCCCACCTTGACGTATCACCTGGAACCCAGGCTTTTCCAATACCTCGATTACATCTTGAGCCTGTAGTATCGGAAGTCGAGCCATCAGACCTTAGATTTCTATTTTTGAATTCCTACGAATTTCGGCAAATCAACGTCTTGGTCTTCGAGGCACAATGCGATGGCTTCTTTCATATTGGTCATGAGTTCATCAATCGTTTTGCTCTGGATGTAACAGCCTTTCAGTTTCGGGACTTCGCCGACGAAAATCCCATCTTCATCCTTTTCGATTGATACGTAAAACTTGCGGTTTGCAATCGTAATCTCCAGTTCTGAACCACAGACTAGCCAGACTAAATCGTAGCTAGGGCGTCGCCCAGGCGCTCCATGCCCTGATCAATCTCTTCCTTAGTGACGGTCAGGGGCGGCATGAAACGAATGGTGGTGGGTCGGGGCGCGTTGAGTAGGATTCCGGCTTCGTTGGCCGCGGTCAGCACCTGGGGTGAGATGTCGCTCTCAAACTCCATGGCGGCCAGCAGACCCTTGCCCCGTACATCAGAGATGAACGAGAACCGGCTTCTCAGGTCGTTAAGTCTGCCAAGTAGATAGGGTTCCATCTCCTTGGTCTTGGCCGGGATGTCATTATCGATGAGGAACTTGGTACCGGCGTAGGCTGCGGCGGTGGTCAGCATGTTGCCGCCAAATGTGGAGCCGTGGTCGCCCGGAACCAGAGCCATACAGTGTTCCTTGGACATGAAAGCGCCGATTGGCGTGCCGAAGCCTAAGCCCTTAGCCAAGGTCATTACGTCGGGCTCAATGCCGTATTCCTGGTAGCCAAACAAGCTGCCCAGGCGGCCCATGCCAGTCTGGACCTCGTCAAGAATCAGCAGAATGCCCTGTTTGTCGCACCAGTCCCGGACTCGTTTCAGGTAATCGTCAGCGGGAATTATTACGCCAGCCTCACCCTGCACCGGTTCGATCATTACCGCGGCAGTCCGTTCGTTGGTGGCCTCCATAATGGCTTCCACATCGTTGTAATTAACGTGAACGAAACCGGGCTGTATGGGAGTGAAATTTTCTTGGTAGTGGGGTTGGCCAGTGGCGGCCAACGTGCCCATGGTGCGGCCGTGGAACGAGTTTAAAGCCGTGATAATCTCGTAGGCTCCGTCACGGTTCAGCTTGCCGTAGCGACGGGCCAGTTTCATGGCCCCCTCATTAGCTTCTGCTCCGCTGTTGCCAAAGAAGACTAGGTCCAATGCGCTGTTCTCGACCAGGGTCTCCGCAAGCTGCAATTGGGGAACGCTATAGAACTGGTTGGAGACCTGCATCAGGGTGCCGGCCTGCTCCGCAATGGCCTTGGTAACGTCGGGATGACAGTGACCCAACTGGTTCACGGCCCAACCGGCCACAAAGTCTAGATACTCTTTGCCATCGGCGTCCCAGGCTCGGGTGCCCTCACCCTTGACCAGCACCACCGGTTGGCGGCGCACCGTCTGGGCGTAATACTTCTTCTCAATCTCGATCCAATCGCTGCTCTTGGTCATTCCGGGTCTCCTCCACCATTTCGATCTTGGTCAGTGCGAGTTTTGATTTTTGACTACTGGGGGTCTTGGTCTAGATTTTCTCGTAGGCGTTCAACAGCCTCTTGAAGTTCTTTTAATGCCTTGTCCAGCTCGGTGACCGTTTCTTCTATTAATCTAAGGTCGTCCGACGCAGGGTTTACTAGGCCGTCCTCGGGAGTGCCAGTAAGGGGCGCTTTGCCCTCGAGCAGCATGGCCAGTCCTTCACCGACGCTGTCGGCCATGACAACATTACTGCCGTCGGCCAGAATCACCTTCTTTAACTCCGGAAATGCCAGCACTTCCGACTGCAGGTACAAAGGCTCCACATAGATTATCGCATCGCCCACTGGTATGACCAGTAGTTGGCCTCGGACAATCTGGGATCCGGCACCGTCCCACAATGTGAATTGCTGTGAGATGGACTGGTCGTTCTCAATCCGGGCTTCCACCTGAGCTGGCCCATCAACCTGCGGGTCGGTCGGCACATTGAAGGCGGTCAGCTTACCGTAGCTCTCGCCGTCGTTTTGGGCGATCAGCCAACCAACCAGGTTTTTCTTCTCACCTGCCGGACTGAATGGCAACATTAACACAAACTCTTCCCGTTCGCCGCCGGGCATTTGCAAAATGAGATATGAGGGGTGGACTTCTACTCCACTCCTGCCAAAGCGGGTGTCTTGGGGTATGGCCCATTGGTCTGCCTGGTTAAAGAACACCTGGGCGTCGGTTATGTGATAACGCAGATACATGTCTGCCTGAGGAGAGAACAGACCATTTGGATAACGGATGTGTGTCTGCAGGTCGGCGGGCATCTGGTCAAAATCTAGGAACAAACCCGGGAACGCCCGACGGTACATCTGTATCAGGGGGTCACTGGTGTCTATCACATAGATAGACACCTCACCGGTAAACGCGTTGACCACCGCCTTAACGCTGTTGCGGATGTAGTTGAACCCTTCTTCAGTCGGAGTTGAGTACGGGTAACGGCCAGTGGTGGTAAACGCGTCTTGCAGCCACCACACCTGGCCCGCTTCATCCACCACCGGATACGGGTCATCGTCCATCGTCAGGAACGGCACCAGGGCGTGCACTCGGTCGCTAATCTGACGGCGGTACTGGATACGGGTGTCAGCCTGTATCTGGTCGCTGAGCAGAATGTTGATATCGGCAAATTGCCAGGCGTAGGCCAACCGACGGAAAGTGGAGCCGAGATTAACCCCACCAAAGCCGTCGTAGTGCACTTCGCTTCCTGATGGGTTGATCTCCGGAGCGGTGCTGTTTACCAAGGCAAACGGCACCGGGGACTCACCGTAATACAGCTCAGGCTGCTCAATTGGAATTTCACCGCGGATGGGTATGTCTTGAATCAAAAACTCAGGACGTCCTTCATCGGGGGTGAATCCGGTAGCCGGACTCATGGCCACACCATAGCCGTGGGTGTACTGAAGCCTGCGGTTCACCCAGTTTCGGGCGTCTTCTGGCAGGTTATCCGGGTCCAGTTCTCTGGCGGCCAACAGCACCTGTCGCAACTGCCCATCCAGCACATAACGGTCTGAGTCCATGTTCAAAAAGTTGTAATACAACTCCATGAACTGGAGTTGGTTGTACGCATCCCGCAGCGGTTCCACGTCCCAAAGCCTGATGTTTTCAATGACTCCTGGGTTATTGGCTACCAGATCAGCACTAATGTCCCCCACTGCCGGGACGGCTACCTGTTCCACCTGGTCCAATTGGTAGGCCGAGCGGGTGGCGTCGATATTCCTTTCAATGTAGACCTGCTCTCGCTCAAATTCATTGGGGTCCACCTGGAACCGCTGAAACAGCGCCGGAAACGCCAGGTTGGCCAGCAGGAACATGATGACCCAGAGGCTGAAAGCACCGGCCATTAACCGCAGGCCGCCAAAATAATTGCTCAAGAAGAATGCCGCTGCGCCCAAAGATGCGATGGTGGTCATCAACCAAAGCACCGGTATGCGGGCGTGAACGTCGGCATAACCCGCACCGGCTAGCAATCCGCCAGACGACACAACCAACTCGTAAATGGCCAATACGTGCCCGGCGGCGATGCTCAACATCAAAAGCCCGCCGAGTATGCCAATGTGCTTCAACATCCTTGGCGCCAGGAAGAAGTTAAGGCCCCGTAGTCCATAGATTCCGGCGTAGAGGAGCAGCGACATTACCACCGACGTGATCAAGATGCCCATCACCCAGTTCTGGACGAAATGGAGCATTCGCAGCGTCACTATAAAGAAAGACAGGTCCTGGCCAAACTCAGCGTCGGACACACCAAATGACACCTTGTTCAGGAAGAGCAGGAAAACTTCCCATCGCCCCGATGCTGCTGAGCCAAAAACCGGCGCCGCAGTTAATACAGTGATAACCACTGCGCCAATCAGGAGGGCGCGCAACAACCGCATGGTGTCATCGGACACCGGAAGCGTGGACGGGCCGCGTGAGAACCGGAAGGTGAAATAGAAGTTTACAATCAGGGCGGCCGCCGTGACCGTGGTGCCACCAATGAAAAGCCAAAGTTTCATCACCAGAATCTTGGTGAATACGTCGCGGTGACCCAACTCGCCGTACCACAGCAGGTCGGTATAGACCGTGCGCAGCCACCAGAGGGTCAGGAAGGCAAATAGCAGACCCACAGAGATGATGCAGCCGTTGCGCACTCGCCGCAGGACAACATCCGAGACTCCCGGTAAACCCGGGCCTTCCGGCTCGTCGGCGTCGTTTGTTAGGTCGTAACTCATAATCTATTCAAGCGCTAGCAGTGCCGGTTCAACCATCGGCGTTGGCCAATAAAATGGGATTCCTACCTACGGCTCCTAAAATCACTGACAATGGTGGTTCCGGTGGAATTCCCCCGGATACATTCTATAAGAGCATCAGGTTGCCGGCCGTCGATGATATTTGCCACGGGCGAGGACTCCAAGGCCCGTAGGCAGGCAGACAACTTGGGAATCATGCCACCCTGGATAACTCCGGAATTAGAAAGTATGTTGGCGCGGCGTCGGTCCAGACGCCGAATCACACGGCCACCGCCGTCCATAACGCCGGTAACGTCAGTCAGGAAAACCAATTGCTCGGCCTCCAGTGCGTAGGCCAATTCCCCGGCCACCGTATCTCCGTTGATATTCAATGGACTGCCAGCGTTCTCAGAGCCGTCACGCACGTGAACACCAATGGGCGCAATCATGGGTATGAAGCCGCTGTCTAGCACGGACCTAATCAACTCACTGTTGATGGTGGTTACCTCGCCGACAAAGCCCAGGTCCGGGTTGCCGATCTTGGCCTCAACCATACAGCCATCAACGCCGCTCAAGCCAACTGAGCGTCCGCCAAACTCATGGATCAAAGAAACCAGCTCTTTATTAATTAACCCACCAAGCACCGCAACTACAATCTCCAGACTTGGCGCATCTGTGACCCGCAGTCCGTTCACAAAGTTGGGTGCCAGACCTTGCCTCTGCATCCATTGGGAAATAACATTGCCGCCACCGTGAACCACCACCACCTCTTGACCTTCCTGCTGCAAGCGGACCAGGTCTTTTAGGCTGGTGTCGTGGCTTCCCAAGGTGCTGCCACCGATCTTTACGACTATTGGTTTTTTAGTCGGTTGCTTAGGTGGATCGCCCGCCAATTCTTCCTCCAAACGCGAACGGTTCTAATTAAAGAACCTTGATAGATACCAAACCAGAAATAATCGAAAATTTAGGCAGATATTTTGTCTGAAATAGGCTCGCATGGGTGTGGAATCGGCTGCTGGAGGGGGTCTGTCCTAGCCGCTGGAAACGTAATCAAACTGCCGCTGTAATTGTTAGTTGAAGCGGCCGTCCCACGCCCAATTATTTAATTGGAAATTGGACACAAACGTATACGTAAACAGGTGTTGGCGTTAGGGGTTTTAATAATCGCCTGTCCCAGTTTAAGTCGTGTAGGCACTGTTTATGACCACGTATTCTTCTGTGAGATCGCAACCCCATGATGTGGCCCGACCATCGGCAAGGTTTAGGTTGACGCCGAATGTGACTTCAGCGCCACGCATTAGAGCTACCACAGCGTCTCTGGCAAACGGGACTGGTTTGCCCGCTTCCATGATGCAAACGCCATTGATATAAAGATCTATCTTCGATTCGACAGTCTCGGCCCCGCTACGGCCAATGGCCATAATCAACCGGCCCCAGTTGGGATCAGAACCGTATACCGCCGATTTTACGAGCAATGAAGAGGTGATTGTCTTGGCAGCCATCCGAGCGTCTGCCAGGTTCCGCGCGCCTTCGACCTCAGCAACTATTAGCTTGGAAGCGCCCTCGCCGTCCTGGGCCAATTGACGGGTCAACTGAACCAAAACCTCGGTCAAAGCATCTTTGAACGCCCCAGCGTCTTCACTGGAAGAGATCAGGGTAGTGTTGCCTGCCGCTCCGTTGGCTAGGACTACCAAGCTATCGTTTGTGCTGGTGTCGCCGTCGATGTCCAGCATATTCAGTGTGCTATCAGCGATATCAGGCAATATAGAACGTAGGAAATCCTGGTCTACAGCGGCGTCGGTGGCCACGAAGCACAACATGGTTGCCATGTTGGGATGAATCATTCCGGAGCCTTTGGCTACGCCGGAGATGTTGATATCAGTGCCACCCAGATTGATCGTGACGCCGGTTTCCTTGGTCCGGGTGTCGGTGGTCATCATTGACCGGGCCAGCAAGTTACCGCCGTCGTCCGACAATTCAATCTCATCGACACCTTTTTTAATCAGCGTCATGGGCAGTTCAACGCCAATAACGCCGGTACTGAAGACCAAGACCTCTTCAGGTTTGACTCCAAATCCTGCAGCGGCCACCGCGGCCATCTCTTTGGCGTCAATATAGCCTTGCTCGCCCACGCCTGCGTTGGCGATTCCGGAGTTAACAACCAGGCCACGAACTGAGCCGCCAGCTGCGATGGTCTCACGGTTCACAGTGACTGACGGAGATACCAGAGAGCTCTTGGTAAACACTCCCGCTACCGAGCAGTGGGTGTCCGATAGGAGCATGCCCATGTCCATTTTGTCTTCAGAAAAGGTCTTGATACCCACATAGGTAGCCCCAGCTTTAAAGCCTTGGGCGGTGGTAATGGTGCCGCCTTCCACAGGGGTGATTGGGCCAGCCATGGAGTTACCTTCCTTAGATAGTTCTAGTGTGTAGTTCTAGCCACACGGTAAAGAGCCTTTATCCGTGCCTGAGCAAGCACCGAGTATATCACAAGATTATCACCGATTAACCATGGGTTAACCGTGTGCCGCCACTCCAACCTGTATGTGGACTGGCGGTGGGGGTTCACCTATAATAAGTAGTCTAAATTTTGAAATTCAGGTGGCAAAATGGCAGCGGTAAGTCCCTTTCGAGGATGGCGGTTCAACCCGGATACAGTAGGAGACATGGCCTCAGTGCTGTGCCCTCCCTACGACATGATTGATACAGAAACTCAAGAGGCGCTGAAACGCCAGAATCAATACAACGTGATCCACCTTGAGGCCGGAGAGGGCCTGGACTGGAACACGTCAGCCAAGGAACAATACGCTGCAGCCTCTGCTCTGTTTGACCAATGGCGAAAAGATGAAGTGTTACGCCAGGACCAAGAGCCTTGCTATTACCTGATGCGTCACAGCTTCCCCATGGGCGGCAAGACCATGTCCCGCCTGGGACTGATTGCCTCCGTTAGTTTGGAAGATTACGCCACGCGTCAAGTGTTGCCCCACGAGTTCACCCAAGCCCCGGCGATTCAGGACCGGGTCTGGTTGATGGAGTCGCTCTCGGCCAACATCAGTCCCATCATGTCCATCTTCCGCGATGCAGAAGGTGAGCTGAACAAGTTGTTCCAGCAGGTCATGACCAGCGCTCCCGAATTTGACTCCACCGACGATTCCGGCAGCGCCACGGCCCTTTGGCGCATCTCCGACTCCGCGATGCATAGCCAAATTGGAGAATTCTTCGCCACCCGGCCCATCTACCTGGCCGACGGTCACCACCGGTACGAAGCCGCCAGGCAATACCAGCTTGACCGCCACTCGGAGAGCGAGGATGCCAAAGCGCCCAATCTAGCCCACAACCACGTCATGATGACCCTAATCGCCTTCGACGATCCCGGATTGGTCGTGCTGGGCTACCACCGCACACTTAATGGAGTACCGGCGGACAAACTTGGCCGGATCAAAGCAAAGCTGAACGAACTCTTTGAATCACAGCCTCTTACTGGAAACTCCGACGCTTTGATACAGCAGGTGGACGAGCAGGGCGTCAATCAACAGCTCCTGGCTTCAGTGGATAGTGAAGGAGCCAACATGCTGGTGCTGAAGCAATCGGCCATCGACCCTAGCTGGGGTTCTCTGTCCGCATCAGAGGCGTGGGTCCTTGAGGAACAGGTGTTGCGCCCCGAGTTGGGAGACGCCACACTGGACTACTTGGATTTCATGCACGACCATGAAGAGGCTGTGGAACAGGCGAAGAAGGGCGAATTACAGATGACCTTCTTGCTGAAGCCGTTCCCGCTGGACGCCTTTGAAAGCATCGTGGGTGGCGGGCAGCGTCTGCCAAGAAAATCCACCTTCTTCTTCCCCAAGTTGCCCACCGGGTTGGTGATTAACCGCTTGGAAGGGGAGCTGTAGGGTAAATTATTAAGCGAGCTAACTGGCGGAGTGGTTGCCGTTGGTACGCTCCCGGAACCGCTCCGTGATGGCCTGCTCTGCTTGGCGGCTGTTGGCGGCGATAAAATCTTCCAATTGACGAATCTCAGCCTGAATATCATCACTATGGGCAGCCCCGTTCTGCTTCAAGCTGGCAAGTTTGGAACGGGCCTCGTCCACTCGCTTCAACAACTGCAGGGCTTCCAGCTCTTGGGCGGCGGTATCTTTGATGACCAGTAGCCGGCGGCGGTTGGCGTCGTCGTCTTCCAGGCGCTCTTCTATCTCCCCCAGGGCCGACAACGACAGGTCCAAAGACGCTTGGCCGTAGACAACCTGCCTGGGCAGGCGACGCAGTTGGGTCTGAAACTGACTAATCAACCCGTCTAGCTGGTCTTCTTTGTTTCGCATCTCGGCAAGGCCCAACCTTAGGGTGGCCCTTGACTGTTCAAGCTGAGAAATTGCCATTTTGGCACTTCCCACAACTGGCCGGAAAAAATAACGCCGGAACAGCAATTACACTATTCCGGCGAACGTTTTTATTTGAACCGATTATCCCACCGCAGCGGGTCTACTCCAACGGAATAAAAACCACTTCAGACGATAATTTTAGTGCAATTCGGTGTGGAGTTGCCCCAGTCTATGACTTGAATCCCACTTGCGGCAGAACGATTTTCAGTGCGTCAACAACATCGACGATGTCAGATTTTTCGACTGCGCCCAAATGCCCGATACGGAAGATGTCATTGGCCATTCTCCCTTGACCGCCCGCCAACACTACGTTGTGCTCCGTGCGCATCTTCCCAACCAGCGCCTTGTTATCCACGCCTTCTGGGATTTTGATTGCGGTCACGGTGTTGGATGCGTACTGCTCGTCTGTCACCAGCAGTTCCAACCCCAGTTCACGCATATTGTCGCGGGTGAATTGGGCGATGGTGGCGTGGCGGCCAAAGACGTTCTCCATGCCTTCTTCCAGCAGCACGTCCAGCGCCTTGCTCAGGCCATACATGGCTGAGAGGTTTGGAGTGAATGGCGTCTGACCCTGTTCTAGATACTGTTTTGCCATGCTCAGATCGAAGTAGAACCGGGGCATCTTGGCCGTCTTCTGGGCTTCCCAGGCACGCTCGCTGACGCTGATGAAGGAAAGACCCGGCGGAATCATGAAGCCTTTCTGTGAGGCGGTTCCCACCATGTCGCAGTTCCAGGCATCAACCGGCAGGGGAATACAGCCCAGGCTGGAAACAGCGTCAACTAACAGCAGCTTGTCGAACTCGCCTTTCACAACCTTGGCAATCTCTTCTACTGGGTGGGTCACACCGGTGGATGTTTCATTGTGGGTGACCAGAACGGCTTTGATGTCTGGGTCGGCTTGCAGTGCCTTGCGAATGGCGTCCGGGTCCATGGGGCCGCCCCATTCAAAGTCCATGCGAATAACGTCGGCGCCGTAGGCTTCAACCATATCCACAAACCGGTCGCCAAAAGCTCCGGCGGTGGCAGCGATTACCTTGTCTCCGGGGGACAGAGTGTTGACGATGGACGCCTCCAGAGAGCCAGTGCCCGATGCAGTGAGTATGTACAGGTCGTTCTTAGTCATGAACACCTGCTTCAACTGCTCTGTAGTCTTGTGAATCATCTCGCCAAATTCCGGGCCACGGTGATTAATCATCGGGTCGGACATAGCCTCGACAATGTTGTCGGGTATGGGCGTGGGGCCTGGGGTTCTCAGGTTCTGACGTGGTGTGTTCGGCATTGGTCTTCTTGTCCTATCTGCCAACGGGCAGCGCGGTTAGCGGGGTGTGATTCTGGGTCTCGTCGACGACGGGACAGCTACGGTGAACGGAGTTACTAGCGAACTTGCGAACGGAGCGGCCAATCTGACGGCGAGATTTCAGTTTGATTTCAGTCTGGCAAAGCCGGCGTTTGCTGCGTTTTACCACGCCTGTAGAGGCGTAATTTACCGACTGGCCAAGCGGGAGATGATTATATCATCGTCTAGACAGGCCGTCATATGCCTGTCGTATGGCCGTCATTTAGATAACTCCAATGGTCTTGGAGACTGGGACCAACTTGGACTATCAGCCGTAATTTTCGTACAGGTAAATGAAGAAAAACAGCCCAAGAACCGCAACCTCCATCGTGGCAAAGGTCACTATTAAACCCACGCCAAACAGGGCTGATTAAATACCTCGGAACATGCGCAGCATTGCAAGGGTGAAAAAGGTACCCGGCATCAAGAAAACAAACCCGAGGACGCCCCAATAGCTGGTGGAACCAACGCCGTTCCAGACCAGCCAAGCCCACCAGAATCCGCTGAGCAGCAACATCAAAGGGAGGGCAATCCCGGACAGAGTGATACCCCAGACAATCTCTCGGGTGAAGAAGGTTCCCAGCACCAGCAGCGTCGGTATTCTGCGGTTTGCCGCCGCCCCGCATCTGGTGCAGTTGTGGTATCCCGCCGGGTTTTCCAGTTGGCATACGGAGCAAATCCGCGTGATTTGCTCCGGAAAAAGTGCGTCAGATTTAGCTGTGGTCTAGCTCCAGTCATCGGCCCAAACAAGCTTCAAAAAAAGGGCTCCCAACGGTGAAATTATATCACCGACCTCTGAATGCACGTGTCGGCAGTAACGGCCTAAGGGCTATAGGCCGGTGCCGCAAAAGCTTTATTCAACGGAGTTGTAGAAGTTATAAATTCCCACCAATATACCGACTACCCCAGCCGCAACCATGCCCAACATAGTCACGGCAGCAAGCGCGACGAGGCCCGAACGAACTCGGCGAAATAACAGGAGTATGGACAGGGTGAATATCGCCCCTGGTGCCATGGCCACCAGGCCAGTTATGGACCAGTAACTGTGAATGCCCACACCCTCCCAAATCTGCCACGCTGCGAACATTCCAATACCCAGCAAGGTCAATGGCAGAAGGATGCCGGCCAAGGAAATTCCCTAGATGACCTCTCGGGCCAGAGCGGCCTGGATGACCAGCAAGGGAGGCTCGCTCCGATCGACGTGGGCGCCGCATCGGCTGCAAAGCCGATATCCTGGTTGGTTCGCTTGTTGGCACACCGAACATTACTGCATGATCTGCTCCATACGGCTTCAGCCGAGCCCTCATAGTCAGCCAGTCTCAGAAATTGAGGTTAACGATATAAGCCGTTACAAAGGATGGAAGGAATCACCAAACAACCCTTAATCCTGCTCAACAGGATATACCAGTTCGGTAGTTTTTCCGCTGCAAAAAGAAACCACTACGGCGAAGTTCCCCCGGTCGGCTCACAACGCGCCGCAGGCGGCATTCGTTTCTGCACTAAACAATGACTTTTATTTATGGGCGCTGACATGGCTTTAGATATTGATTTTCGACACACGGCCGTTCTATCCATGGACTTTGAAAATGACATCGTCCATCCGGAAGGAGCGCTCAAGGAATTCGGGTTCGCCAAGATGGTGGCAGACAACAATGTTCTGGAAAAGACCGGTCAACTGTTGGTAGCGGCCCGCGGGTCTGGCGTACTGGTGATCCACGTTTCGGTCAAGTTCCGCGTTGGCTACCCGGAGCGCCCCGCCAACTCCATGCTCTGGGAGGGACTCCACGCCGCCGGTGCGCTACTGGAAGGCACCTAGGGCGCACAGATCCACGACCGGGTGGCCCCGCAGCGAAGTGAAGCCGTGGTGACCAAGCGCGGCATGTCTGCGTTCACCGCATCAGACCTGGACCAAATCCTCCGCACCAACCGCATCGGCACCTTGCTGCTGGCTGGTGTGGCGACCAACTTTGTGGTTGAGAGCACCGCCAGACAGGCCTGTGATCTGGGCTACAACACAGTGGTCGTCGGCGACTGCTGCGCATCGGTGAACCAGGAGGCCCACGATGCCTCCCTGACCACCGCGCTACCCTTCATCTGCACCATCTCCAGTCTGGAAGAGGTTCTTTCGGGCTTGAGCGTACCTGCCGGGGTATAGCGCCCAGCAATTAAATGGCTCCGCCGGGGCTACGGGTGGGGCCACGGGCGGGGCTACAGGCTCCGCTGGGGCAGCAGATACATCAGGGTCTCCGGCACCCACCATACGCGGAGACCCTGAAACCGTGGCCTTAAAATAGTCCGGTTTTGAAGCTAAATCCGTCTTATGTCATGTTATAATCCGCCCATGACTACAGGCACAGAATTACTGGAAGGACTCAACCCCGCGCAGAAAGAGGCCGTCGAAACCGTCGATGGCCCACTGCTCATCGTAGCTGGACCCGGCAGCGGCAAAACCCGGGTGATTACCCACCGCATCGCCTACCTGGTCCGAGAATACGGCATCAACCCCTACAACATCTTGGCCATGACCTTTACCAACAAGGCGGCCAAAGAGATGCGAGAACGGCTGGAGCGGCTGGTCGGCTCCCGCAGCGACGCCATGACCGTGGGCACGTTCCACTCGTTCTGCGCCAAGCTGCTGCGCTGGGACGGCCAGGTCCTCGGATTGGAATCCAACTACTCCATCTACGACGCTGATGACCAGCTCAAAATTCTCAAGGAATCCATGGAACTGGCCGATGTGGACCCCAAGAAGTTCGCTCCCCGCGCCGTGCTTGGGACCATCTCCAAAGCCAAAAACATGCTCTGGGACTCCCAGGCCTTCGCCAAGAACGTTGACCTAGACAACTACTTTGAAGAGACCTGCTCTAGGGTCTACAAGCACTACGAAGAAGCCCTCACCCGCAACAACTCCCTGGACTTTGACGACCTTCTAATGAAGTCGGTCCAGCTGCTGAGCGACTTTCCTGAGGTTAGAAAAAAGTACCAGAACCGCTACCAGTACATCATGGTGGACGAGTTCCAAGACACGAACATTGCCCAGTACCAACTGGCCAAGTTCCTAGGCGAGGTCCACCACAACATCTGCGTGGTCGGCGACCCAGACCAGTCTATCTACTCCTGGCGCAGCGCGGACATCCGCAACATCCTGAGCTTTCAACAGGATCACGCCAACTCCAAGACCATCACCCTGGACCAAAATTACCGGTCCACTTCCACCATCCTGGACGCCGCCAAGAATCTGATCTCTATTAACGGCCAGCGCATCCAGAAGGACCTGTTCACCGACAACTCCAAGGGCGAAAAGGTACAGGTGCGCGAGGCCTACGACGAGGCTGAAGAGGCGGCGTTTGTGGTCTCAGAGTCGGCCCGCCTGGTTCGCGAAGACGGGTTCAAGCCCGGCGAATGCGCCATCATGTATCGGGTCAACGCCCAGTCCCGCGCCTTAGAAGAAGCCTGCCTACATCGGGGCACCAAGTACCGGCTGGTGGGCGGCATCCGTTTCTACAAACGGCGCGAGGTCAAAGATCTGATGGCCTACCTGCACATGGTCCACAACCCCAACGACGACATTAACCTGGGCCGGGTGATCAACATCCCGCCCCGGGGCATCGGCGCCAAGTCCATGCAGGTGCTGGCCGAGTACGCTAGGGTGAAGGGTTACGGCCTGTTTGAGGCCATGCAGGACATCGCAGCGGCCCGGCTGGGTAGCGAACCTTGCCCAGTGGGCGTCACCGCCCGAGCAGCAACGTCCTTTGCCGACTTTGCAGTCACCATGGAAAAGCTCATTGAACAGAGTCAGACCCTACCCGTGGTGGACCTGCTTGACCGGGTGCTGGAAGATACCAGGTTCAAGTACTACATCCAGGAGAGCGATGACAGCCCCCAGGAGCGCTGGGAGAACATCCTGGAACTCCGCAACATGGCCCAGGAGTTCAACGCCGAGGCACCGCCGGACGGTCTGGCCACGCTGCTAGAACGACTGTCCCTGGTGGCTGACGTGGACAACTACGAGGACGAAGAAGACTCCATCACTTTGATCACCCTGCACCAGGCCAAGGGCCTCGAGTTCCCGGTGGTGTTCATCGTTGGTATGGAAGAAGGGATACTGCCCCACAGTCGGTCCCTGGACTCTGAAGATCAGATGGAAGAGGAGCGCCGCCTCTGCTACGTGGGCATGACCCGCGCCGAGAAACGCCTCTACCTGACACGCGCCTTCCACAGGACCGTGTATGGCAGCTCCATGGCCGGCCTCGCCTCTCGGTTCCTGCGCGACATCCCACCCGAGTTGATTACCTCCGGCACCGGCACCGGCGCCGGCACTATCGAACGCGGCACTGGCAACAAGGCCGACGGCGGCTTTGCGCCCAAGCGTCCATCTTGGAACGCCTGGCAGGCACCGACGCCGATCGTAAATCGAGACCACCCGGTGACAGAACGTCCAACCCTGGCGCTGGGAGATTCGGTACGTCACTCGTCGTTTGGCGAGGGTGTAGTGACCAGCTTGGAAATCACCGCCGCCGACACCGAGGTCACCATTCAATTCGCCGGCGGAGTGGGTGTAAAACGCCTGCTGCTGAGCTTCGCCCCACTAGAGAAGGTAAGCTAGACCCTCCAGCCATTGCGTAAGGCCTTCGTAGGCGTGGGTTTTCAACCCACCATGTCACTTATATATGCCGGTCAGCGAACGGAAACAATTAACGGCCAACCTCACTCCCTCAGAAATCGGAAGCGGTCACGGGCATCGTTGATGACCAGCAGGGCAGGTTAAAAACCCACGCCTACATAACTGACATGATTCACGGTTGACCAACCGTAGATTGGAGAATTAAATCCATATGGCCAACGAACTGCAGTCCAGTCGAGTTCAAATAGCCGATTCACACCGCGCGATACAAGACTACTGTTGGGAGCAGGGTTGGACCGATGGCCTCCCGGTTGTCCCACCCACCGAGCCATTGGTGCGGGAGATGCTCTCCGGATACGGCGGTGAGCCGTCCGACTCGCTGGGCCGCATTCAACCTGGCAACTCCAACGTTACGCTAGAGAAACTGGCCGTGAATGCCGTCATGGCCGGCTGTCTGCCCGAGCACTTCCCCGTGGTGGTCGCGGCGTTAAAAGCGGCGCTGCGAGACGAGTTCAACCTGGCGGGTAACGCGGTGACCACCGGCGGCGCGGGCCAGGTGCTAATCGTCAACGGCCCCATCGCCAAAGAGTTGGGAATCAACGGCGATGCTGCCTGTTTCGGCCCCGGCTTCAGGGCCAACGCCGCCATCGGCCGGGCGCTGCGGCTGGCCGTCCGCAACCTGGGCGGGCTGATACCGGGCGACATGGACAAGGCTACGCTGTCATCGCCCTTCCGCTACAGCTTCTGTTTCAGCGAGAACGAAGAACTCAGCCCGTGGGAGCCTCGGCACGTGGAATTGGGCTACGACCCAACCGCCAGCACGGTGACCATCGCCGCTATCTTGGGCGTCTACAACGTCATGGAAAGCACTGTTGGCACCGGGACTGCGGTGCTGCGGACACTGGCCGCCAACATGCGCGGCGTGGGCATCCCCGGCTACTACCACCTGGGCACCCGCTCGCAGATAGTGCTGGTGCTCTGCCCGGAGCACGCCGACGAGATTGCAAAGTCGGGCTTCTCGAAGGCCGACGTCCGTGAGTACATCTACGCCAACGCCCGCATGCCCATCCACCAGCTAAAAGACCTAGCCCACTACGGCAACCGAGTCTGGCCCAACTGGATCGACCAAACCAACCCTGACACCCTAGTCCCCATAACCTCCGCCGCCGACGACATAGTGGTGGTTGTTGCGGGAGGTGGTGGCAGGCATTCTGCCTGGATGTCCGGCTGGGTTACTAGGGTTTGCACGGAAGAGGTTTTGCGACTGGGGTAGGGGGAGGGGAAAGCCACGACCAGTTTCTCGGTTAAACGGCGGTGTAAAGGAAAAAATTAAGGGGAGTTCCGGGCTAGGAGTAGGGCATCATTCCGGGTATCAGCGGCAGGTAATTTTTCGATTATCGCTCGTCGTTCTGACATTACCTTGTTTCGGCACGGTATGACACTCGGTTATTTTCATGCTGAAACGAAGATTCACGGCTAGCATCTAACATTTTAGCGGCCTGATAATAATCATGATTCCACAGTTTGTTCAAGGTCTATAGTCTTGCCGACCGTGCCTAGAATGTCTATAATTTAATCTTGGGAGTTGACAATCATCGTTCATCGTTCGCATGTTTAATCTGACCAGCGTGAAACTAGTTCGACCTTTCTTCCCGTACCGGTAAGGTAAAAGCATATGAGCATATGTTAGGGAGACCGAACCTAGCCCGTAACACTGCCAGGACTTTAGTGTCAGTTTCCATCTGACACTACCCGAAGGTATATCATCTGCGGCAATTGAAGGTTCATCCAATCTCAAAGACAGCTCTGGAAATGCTATCGCCTTCTACGGCAAAAGCTACCTATACGGTCATAAGGCCTACGTTGTTGAAGGTGTCATCCGCCAAATTTAAGGCAACGATTATTACATCAATTTCATGATTTCCCAAGAGGATCGTGCGAAGCCTCCGCCAGAAATTGAAACTCCCCACCGACTTTTAGAGATTTTAACAAGCGCTTCATCTCTCAACTCCATTGAGGTCACTCTGACCGCCACCTACAGCTACGCATCAACCGACCCAAGATGGCGTTGCCCATCACAATGGACGAGGCCGTGGAACTCAACAACGGACGTTCTTTCACCCATATTGACGGAGTTAGATTCAGTAGCTATGCAAATGATGTTGTCAAAGACTCCATTGAGGTAAAACTTGAGGGGGAAGCGGATATCCTCCATAACATAGTTCTGAAGCAAAGAAAGGCTATCGATAGAAATTTGATTCGCTCACTTTTTAGGGAAGGGTCGAAGATGTCGTTGAAGCTAGTGTCGAAACAAGAGGACACATCCAATGGCTAACAGCAGCAAAACTTCAGTCGTCGAGATTGATGGAGCTACAATCAGCACTTGGGGGCCTGGCCACGACCATTGGCACCAAGCAATATCTGATCGATACCTACTAGTAGAAATAAAAACTCCACGCGCCGTTGTGGTTCATTCTGGGAAAGGCACTCAGTATCTAATTAAGCTACACGGGGTGTTATCGAATGCCGTGTCAGACTTGGCCATTTCCCGCGGTGTTGCAAGTGACCGAATTACAACGGTCAACCAAGCGACGGATAAATACATCGATCTCATGAAAAAAATTCCAGAAGTCATAGAAGTTCACCTCGCCGACGATGAGGAAGGGCAATCACTATGGACTGTCATTTCTGCGACGCCTTTTGAGAACGAACCCAGGGACCGGGTTTTCAGCGCTCAAATAGAGATTATGCGAATGATGGACAAACCTCTCTTAGAATTTCATTTGACGAATATTCAAGAAATGCCAGGTGGTTCCATCAATGGTGGTGTCCAATCGATTGGCACCGTCTTGTGGAGCGCGTATTAATTGACCACAACGGTAGCGAAGAATGTTTCTCAAGCCGAGAAAAATGAATCGTTCTCGCGCGCTATTGCTGTGCCGAAGACTCTACCTGAACGGTGTACAGATTGGGAAGTAATCAGTCTCTTTTATTCTGCTCTCCACTATGTCGACGCTTTCTTGGTTTCCGTTCATGGAGTTCCAGCGGGTAGTCACAAACACAGAAACTTCTTTGTGGTGACTACACCCGACTTTAATACCATCGCTATTCGTTACAAGGATCTCTACCAACGAAGCAGGGAAGCTCGTTACGATCTTGTCCCGATGGCACCTGAATTCGTGGATAAACTTGAACTCGAAGCATTCAGACCAATTAGGGCTCATATGAGGGATTTGCTGAATTTGCCTGGATAATGCTACACCGTCTGGTTCGCATGAATTATCCTGTCGACCCACCAGGCAACCAAACCCAACGTACAATCGCCACAACTCTCCAATTGGGCAATTTTGTTCGGACGGCCTGTTCTGCTTCCCTAGCTAACAACATGTCCGTCCCGCGTCTTTTAACCCGTGGGCAGTCTTGAATTGAACCGCGACACGCTTATATGTTCAGACTGGCAGACCGACCTGAACACACTATTCCCTGTTGCACCACTGCCGATAAGTTCACAATAGTATCCGGAGATTTAATCCCCAAAGTTGACACCACCCGCCCCAATCCTTGATGATACCCACGCTCTTTCCGAGCGCAAATAATCCGTCACTATAGAGGAGGCGCCTGCCATGGTTAAGGCCGCCGTGTTGTACGAACAGAAGAGTCCGATGGTTATCGAAGATGTGGAGTTGGACGACCCGAAAGCCGGGGAGGTGCTGGTTAAGATCGGCGCCGCCGGCATCTGCCGCAGCGACCGCCATTACATGCACGGCGACGCCCCCACTCTGCTTCCAGTAGTCCTCGGACACGAGGGCGCAGGCACGGTCGAGGCCGTTGGCCCTGGTGTAACGTCGGTTCGACCCGGACAGCAGGTTATCCTATCCTTTGTTTCATCCTGCGGACGCTGTAAAAGCTGCCTCACCGGTAGCGCCCATCTTTGCGACACCCACGCTGCCGCCGGCGCGTTCATGTTCGACGGCACAACCCGCCTCCACAAGGGCGACACCCGCATCCACCACTTTGGCAAGACCGCCTGCTTCGCCGAGTACAGCGTGATGCCCGAAGCCGCAGTGGTCCCCATCGAGACACCCATCGGCATGGACATCGCCGCCATGATCGGCTGCTGCGTCCCCACCGGGGTCGGCGCAGTCATCTCCAGCGCCAAAGTTCCGCCCGGTAGCACCGTGGCCGTCATCGGCTGCGGCGGCGTAGGCCTGAACGTGGTCATGGGTGCAGCCCTGGTCAACGCCTCCAAGATCATCGCCGTGGACATCCGCGAATCTCAACTCGAGTTCGCCATGAAATTCGGCGCCACTCACACGGTAAACGCCTCGGACAAGGACCCGGTGGCCCAGGTTAGGGAGTTGACCGACGGCAAGGGCGTCGACTACGCCTTTGAGGTCTTCGGCTCAGCCGATACCACCAAGGCTGCTTACGACATGACCGGCAAGAGCGGCACGGTCACCATTGTCGGCATCGCTCCGGTGGGCGCCGAGGCCGGTATAAATGCGATGGACATGGTTCGGAACGAGAAGACCATGCGCGGCACCTACTATGGCTCTACCCAGGCTGCAATTGATATGCCGAAGCTAGTGGACATGTACGTGTCCAAGAAGTTGAACCTGGACGACTTGGTGGTTCGCCACTATTCCCTGGACAAGATCAACGAGGCCTACGACGACATGGACAAAGGCGAGGTAGGCCGCGGCATAGTAATGTTCTAGCCAGCGCAGCTGGGTTTTCGGATGCTCTGAATTGGTTTTGCAGACAAAGCTCCCTTATCCAGGGGGCTTTGTTTTCTTGCGCCGGCACGGCCGGGTTTCGTGGATGCTCTAGTTTGGTTTTACAGGCAAAGCTCCTTTATCCAGGGGGCTTTTCGCGGCGTTTAGGTATCACTATCCAGACTACCCATTCCTCCCATCTGTCATCCTGAGCAAAGCCGAAGGATCTGCCGTACCTCGCCGTGACAAACACGCCGCTGCCGCCACCAAGCCACGGCTTCCATGCCAGCTTGGCAGATTCTCCCCCCGCCTCCTGGCGGACTCAGAATGACAGGTCTAAGGGCAGGACGGCTTTGTACGTCTTTGTTCGGCTTTGCTAGTCATTTAAGCGTCTACCCATTGATTCACGCAATGCACCCCGCCCATCTGTCATCCTGAGCGAAGCCGAAGGATTTGCCATACCTCGCCGTGACAAACACGACGCTGCCGCCACCGAGCCACATCTTCCATGCCAGCTTGCCAGATTCTTCCCCTGCCTCTCGGCGGACTCAGAATGACCGGTCAGGGTGGAGCGGCTGCACGACGGGCGTGGTTCAGTGGTTTGTCTCATAGGTGAAGCCGGACTTGGCAAATCCAGCTTGCTCAACCAAATGCACGCCGAGTGGGACAAAATTGCCGGGGACGATGCACCGTGGATCGAAAGTCGTGGCGTTTCCTATGACACCTCTCGCCCGTATGGGTTGTTCTCTCAACGTATGCTTCAAGTTGTAGGGGTGTCCGATAGTGACTCCGTAGCAACCGCACGGGCAAAAGTTGCGGAGGCACCAACAATATTTCCACCAGAGGTCCAATCTAAGGTGGTCAACGCCATATCGCTTCTATTAGCTTTTGAGCAAGAAGTGGACGGTCAGAAAGTCAGGGATGAACTCCACGACGCCTGTAATAGTTTATGGCGGGCTGTCGCCACACACTCACCAACCGTCATCGTAATGGATGATCTGCATTGGGCCGACCCTGCATCAGCAGACCTCATGATTGACTTGTTCCCCCTTCTGGAGGACGTTCCCCTACTGATGCTGTGCTCGTTCTGCCCCGGAGCGGCAGTCCCCCGCCTGGCGGGTTAAACAGGCCGCAGAGACTGAATACCCCCATCGCTACACCGAGGTCAGCCTAAGCCCACTATCCGACAACGACTGTGATGAGTTATTTGGCAATCTGCTTGGTGTATCAGAGTTTCCACCGCAGTTAAGACAGATAATTTTAGATAAGACTGACGGCAATCCATTCTTCTTGGAAGAGTTCATCCGAACGCTCATCGACAACGGTACCGTCACTCGTGACGAATCCGGAACGCACTGGCGTGCCGATACGAACTACGACGAGATATCGATTCCAGATAACCTGTTGGCCTTACTGACGTCTAGGATTGACCGGCTTGAAGAGGACGCCAGACGCACCCTCCAATTGAGCTCGGTCATTGGCCGGTCTTTCTACCGTGGTGTCTTGGAGTTGATTGCCGATTCCAGCGAAACATTGTACCGGCAACTCAGCACCCTGCAGCGTGCAGAACTGATTCGCGAGGAAGCCCGAGTGCCGGAGTTAGAATATATATTCCAACACGACCTCACTCAGGAAGCAGCCTATAACTCCATCCTCCTGCGAGAACGCCGAGAGTTTCATCTGCGCGTGGGCGAGGCGGTTGAAAAGCGTTTCAATGACCGACTGGAAGAGAACGCCCGCCTACTTGCCCGCCACTTCTACCAGGCAGGGCAAATCGAAAAGGCGTTGAAATATTCGGTCAGGGCCGGTGAAGAATCCACCAGGCTGTACGCCAACGATGAGGCAATCACCAATTACACACACGCAATTGAGATGGCGACGAAAGGCGATTATTCAAACGATCAATTAATGTCCCTTTACATTGCCCGGGGCCGCGCCCAGGAAGTCAGTGGCAAGCAGGATGAAGCCTTAGTCGGATACTTAGATCTGGAAGAGCTGGGCCGGAAAGAGCTGGACGCCGCCGTTGAAATGGCTGCGTTAGACCGAATGATCACGATCTATTCAACCTTCTCAGGGCGGCCCGACGCTGCCTTGGCCAGAACGATGTCAGAACGGTCACTCGTTCTGGCGCAGCAATTGGGCGACCACCCCACCGAGGCCAAAACCTTATGGAACAACCTTCTCGTAGAGGTTCTAGCCGGCGAATATTACAAGGCGCTTGAGTTTGGAGAACAATCACTGCAGATCGCCAAACAATATGACTTCCAAGAACAAATCGCGTTCACGTTGCAAGATTCCAGCCGCGCCCATGTTGCCGTGGAGCAATTCCCGGAAGCCGAGGCCGCTTTTGCAAGCGCTCGGGCGCACTAGCGCGCCACTAACAACGCTACGATGCTGGCCGACAATCTCTTCAACGCTACCGGAGTTTCATGCGCCCAGGGAAATTTCCCCGAAGCAAGTGAATTCTTTCAGGAAGGGCTAAAGGTCAGCCGTTCGATCGGCAGCGTACATCTGGAAGTAGTCGGCTTACTCGCCTCCGTCCAGGTCCATATGAATTCCGGTGATATTGACCAGGCACTGTTGGCGGTTGAAGCTGGGATTGAGAAGCTAGGTCAGATTGTCGACGCTGGTATCGTCACCGCGTTTATTCATTCAACAGCCGGTGCTATTTACAGTCTCATTGGTATGAGCGGACCCGCGATTGACCATGCTCTCATCGCCACTGACATAACCGAGCCAGCGCGAATGTGGTACTTTACCGCCCCGTTAGCGCTGGGATACGTACATTCTGGCCGCCTACAAGAAGCGGCAGAAACCCTGCAACCCATCTACACACAGCCTCGATTCACGTCCAAACGCCACATGGAATACTTTGAAATAATCACCTCCATGCCGGACGTGGTAAGAGGCGAATTGTTGTTGGCGGAGAAAGATTTCCAGCAGCTAGTAGAGTACGACCTCAAGTCTCATGGTTATAATGGCTACGTAAGTGAAGACGCTGTCCTTCCTGACCTGCTACGAATCAAGGGGGTAGCTCTGGTCGCTCTGGGCCGAGTCGATGAAGCCTGAGAAGTATTGGAAAAAGCGCAGAAAATAGCAGCGGCGCATGTCTCACGGCTGGACCTGTGGCGCATCCTATTTGAGTTGAGTGAGATCGCGGGGCTGCAGGGCCGTCACGATGACCAAACACAATTGCTTGGGCAGTCCAGAGAACTGATCGACTACATCTCTGAACCCTGTGGCCGACCAGAAGTTCTCCACACTTTCCTGAACGGTCCGGTCGTTCGCCGAGCACTCGGCAAAGTCTAATCAATCCAGCCAATCAAGCAACAAGAAGATCAATAAGGCTGCACGAAAAACTTAAATGGAAGAACTAACCGTTAAATTGGTGGAAACCGAAGAAGAGATGGAGGGCGCGCTGGAAGTGCGCTTTCGGGTGTTCGTTGCCGAGCAGCAGGTGCCCATGGACGAAGAGCTTGATGAGTTCGACTCCTCAGCCACCCACGCCATAGTAGTAAATAATGGCGAAGTGGTTGCCACCGGCCGGCTGGTTTACGGCAATGAGGACACCGCAGTACGAATCGGCCGCATGGCGGTTGATGCGGAGTGGCGACGCAAAGGGCTTGGTGGCCGCCTTTTGCGGTTTCTGGAAGAAGAAGCAGCTACCCAGGGTGTGAGCACCTACATCCTAAACGCCCAGGAATACGTCAAAGAGTTCTACGCCAACCATGGCTACGAAGAGCGTGGCGAGACCTTCCTGGAAGCGGACATAGTCCACGTCCTGATGCGAAAAGAAGCCAACTACTAGTGTAGTTGGCTTCCTATATTTACTTGGCGATTTAACCCTGGCTGATTTTAGCCAGCTAGAGCGCCTTTCTCCAGGTTCTGAACGTCCATCCTGGCGATATGGCTTGAAGGCTGGTCGCCTAGGGATTTGAAGCCATCCGAATTTCGGAACTCGTCCTCTTTGGCGGGCACGTCCGCACCGTCGGCGAACCGGCGGACCCAGATGAACTGGTTGTGGTCAGCATTGACCCATTGGGCCACCACGGGAATACCCAGCGCTTCGTGGGCCGGCTTGATCCCGGTATCAAATAATTTCTGCCATGAATCCATCATTCCCTTGTTGATGGTGTAAGTGCGCATCTGGTCAACCATTATTTATCTCCAGTTATCTTAATTATTACGCCGTTTACTTAGCTGTTTGCAGAACTTCTTCCACCAACCGAACGTCCATCTTGGCTATGTGGTCAGTGGGTTTGCTGCCCAGAGCTTTGCGGCCATCTGAGGCGAAGTAAGCGGCCTCTTTATCGGGTATCTCTTCTGCAGTGGCAAATGTCCGTATCCAAACGAAGTCGGCCCCGTCGGCGCTGACATAAGTGGACACGATCGGAATCCCAAGGCCCTCGTGAACCGGTCTGATCTGCTTGTCAAAAAGCTCCAACCAAGAGTCCATCATTCCCTTGTTAATGGTGTAAGTCCGAATCTGTGCAACCATGGTTTTCTCCTTTGTATTCAGTAGTTGAATGCTCGAATTGTATGCCTGTTCCGGATTCTGTCATTCTGAGCCAGCTCACGCCCTGTCATTCCTAGCTTGCCCACGCCCTGTCATTCTGAGCCAGCCGAAGCGGCGAAGAATCTGCCAGTTGTGCCGGATGCCCTACTGCCCTTCTCCCAACACCAGTCTGCCTACTACTGATTGGTAGATCCTTCGCTCCGCTCAGGATGACAGGTGGGTGCCGCAGTGTGACCGATGCGGGAAGTTGTCTAGACCGCGTATCGCTTGAACGCTTCTTCACTGAAGGCCAGACCCAAGCCCGGCTTGTCCGGCACTTCGAGGCAGCCATCAACAAAGTTGGGAAGCTCTTCCCATAATTTCAACGTCCAAGGCATGAACTCAACGGTCAGACCGTTGGGTATCGCGCCCATCAGTTGAATGTGAATCTCCGGTATCAGGTGGCTTACCACCGGTAGGTTGAACGCCTCAGCCATGCCCGCAACCTTGCGCCATTCAGTGATGCCGCCCACGCGCAGCAGGTCAATCATCACAATATCTATGGACCGGTTCTCGATTAACTGCCGGAAGGGATTGATCCCATAGACGTACTCACCGGCGGCGATCGGCGTGGCCAATGCGTCGGCCACCCTGGCCAGACCCTGATAGTCATCATGGGCAACCACGTCTTCCAGCCAGAACAGGTTGAATTCCTCAACCCGCTTGCCAATGGTCGTGGCCTGGTTCACGTTCCAAAGTTGGTTAATGTCGCACATGATGTCAATGTCGTCGCCTACGGCCTCTCGCAGGGTTTTCATGCGCAGGACTTCTTTGGCGGGGGTGTCTTCAGCGCCCATCTGCGACTTCATCTGCTTGAAGCCTTTAGCCACCAGCGCCGGGCCAATCTCGGCAAGTTGCTCCAGGTTCATGGCCCGCATCAGGGCGCCGCTAGCGTAGGTTGGCACCCGTTTGCGGTAGCCGCCCAATAGGGAACTCACCGACTGGTTTAAGGCCTTGCCTTTGATGTCCCACAGTGCCATGTCCACAGCGGCCATTGCCAGGGTCAGCAGTCCGCCGGGGCCGGAACCACCGGTCTTGGCCCGTAGGTCTTGCATCACCGATTCGATCTGCATGGGGTCCTGACCTTCAGCTATCCCACAGAGCGCTTCCACGACGCTGGCCAGCGCGGGGGCTAGAGGGCTGACTCCCTGACCAGGAGCAAAGGTCACGCCGATGCCTTCAATGCCCTCATCGGTCATCATCTTGAGGGTGACAAAGGCCCGCATTCCGCCGGCTTTGGGCTGCACATCCACCAATTGCTCGTCCGCTGGTGCGTGCAACATTGTTACTTCAGATTTTGTTATCTTCATGCTCTTCCTTATGGTCAAAATATGACCGTAAAATCTGCCGTTTAGGACACATTGTTATCAATTTGTGACCGTAAAATCTGCCGTTTAGGACACGTTAGAGGCCAGATTCTAACATAACCTAGCTTCAATTTTGGCCATCTGGCGATTAGTGTATTGACAGAGAGAATGGGCTGGGCTACCATACTCAACTAGCTATAGTATTAAAGCAGGTTTAGTATTCCTAAATTAGTATTATCGCCGCCGGCAAATCTCGAGAAGGCACCATAAGGCAAGGCGAAATAGAATGACCAGTATAAAATTAGAATCCAAAGCAACGGTGATGCAGACCGAGGCCTACTGGGAAAACCTGGTGAAGCGCAGTCTGTGCCGATTCTTGCTCCTGGCCCAATTGGCCAAGGGCCCGGTCCACGGCTACGGTATCAACCAGGCCATCAAGGAAGCCTGCCAAGGCTGCTGCGAACCCACAGAGGCCATGGTTTACTCAACCATGAAAGAACTGCAGGACGGCGGCTACGTTGACTGCCGAATGGAAGAGCACCAGGGCCGCCAACGCCGCGTGTGTTGGCTAACGGACTCCGGTAATGAAGCCTTCAGGGCTGCCGCCCGAGTCTGGAGGCACATGCTTCCGACCGTCGAAGACTGTATTGAAAGGGCCTTAGGCGACCCAGAAAAATAGAAGATTGCCTAGACATGCCATTAAGCGAAGACAAGTAGAAACCCGGTAGTTTTGATATTAAAAAGCCAGGGAGGACCATAAGATGGCCACCGATCAAGAGAAGATAAAAGACCTAGTCAAAGAACGTTACGGTGCACGGGCAGAGCGGGTGATCAACCTTACTCCGGCCGAACTTGACCACGACCACGACGGGGGCTGTGGCTGTTCCACCGACACTGCATGTTGTGGGGCTGCGGACAATGACCACGCCATGGCGCTCTATACGGATGGCCAACTGGCTGGCCTGCCAGCCGAGTCCGTGGCAGCCTCTGCTGGCTGCGGCAACCCCACAGCTTTAGCCGGACTGCAAGCCGGTGAGCGGGTGCTCGACTTGGGTTCAGGCGGCGGCATCGACTGCTTCCTGGCCTCCCAGCAGGTTGGCCCCACCGGAATTGTCACCGGTCTGGACATGACCCCGTCCATGCTGGAACTGGCCCGCACCAACAAAGCCAAGCTGGGCATCGAGAACGTGGAGTTCGTCCAGGGTGAGATGGAGAAGATGCCCATCCCTGACTCCAGCGTTGACGTAATCATCTCCAACTGTGTCGTCTGTCTGTCTCCGGACAAGGACGCTGTGTTCACAGAGAGCTTCCGAGTGCTGTCAGCCGGTGGTCGCATCCACCTCTCCGACGTGATGGCGCTAACCGACGAAGGCCCCAGCGTGTCTTCACCCGAGGACTGGGTCTCTTGCACCGCAGGCGCAGAGCATGTTGACGTCTACCGCGACCGGTTGGTTCGCGCCGGATTCACAGACATCGAGTTCACCAGTGAACAGGCCGATTACATGAAGGACCGCGCGGAGCGGCCCGCCACCAACACCGCCGGTTACAAAGTGGTAGCCCACAAACCGGCCTAGGGCCTCTTCGGCCAGGCAAATTAAAAGAGCGGCGTCCCGAATAGTTGGGACGCCGCTCTTTTTGTTTTATAGATTGACCGTTTCAGTTTGCAACTTTATACCCCGCACTACCTATTTCGGTGCCTGTACCGTAACTGTTTCCCCACGAATAGAGCACTGATCCAAGAGGAGTGAGTATGGCTAAGTTAGCTTTCTACACCTACGGAATTCTTGAAGACTCCCATGGGAGTCTCCATAGTAAAGGGTTTGTAGATAGAGTCCCTTTCGTGTTTGAGTCTGCAGAGAAAGCTGAGGGATTCATTGATCGTGCCGGTTCCAGATATTTGGAAACCCAGGACTCCCCCTGGGGAGACCCAGCGGCAAGTCCCCGATTCACTGCTGAACAACGGGAGGCTAGAATTAAAGACGATTCGGTCACGACGGCTGCCTCTGACGTATTCGAAGCAGCGACGGTCTCAATCTGGGACGATTGGGAATCTGTCTACGCCTTTGCCTACAACGGTCGCCATATGGAGGCGCTGAAGAAGCGATCAGAGTGGTTCGTAAAGCCGGAGTGGCCAACGTCTGTAGCGTGGTGGGTTGAAGACGGAGAGACTCCGACCAGAGAAGATGCAACCAGCCGACTAGAACACCTGCACGACAAGGGTTCCACTCCCCATGCCTTTGATTTCAAGACGCCCTTGGACGCCTCCGGCACGCCGTGGAAGATAGACCGGTCAAAGATTCAGGAACGGGCCAAAACGATGAAGGCGTTCGACGAGGATAATCCCAGGGAGGTGTAAAAACACCTACCCCAACTCAATCCGCTTAAACCCTTCTGCAAAGGCCATGCCGACTTTCTTGCCGGTGGCTATGCGGCCCTGTCGGAACCAGTCTCCCGCATGCTCTTGATCCACCTGCGAAACATGGGCCTTGAGCGCTTTTACAGCCGTGTCCATATGGGCTTCTACGTTCACAAATTGGTCTGAGTTTTTGCCGCCACCGGATATCCAGACCTCCCGAACTTTATGCGGTTCCAGACCCTCTTCCAAAAATTCGGGGAAGGTCAATCGGTCTCGCGCCGTAGGAAATACCGCCGATAGTGCAGCCTCACCCGCAGCGAAATGATCCGGATGCCCCAGGTAATGGCCTGACTCGATATTCCTGGCCGGGCTATTCGTAATCACCACGTCAGGCTTGTGGCGGCGAATCTCACGCGTGATGTCCTTGCGCAAGGCCAACGTGGGTTCAAGGTAAGCATCGGGGTAGCCTAGAAAAACTATGTCTTTAAGCCCCAGGATTTTGCCCGCGTCCCGCTGTTCTTTTTCCCTAATCTTGATTAACTTTTCACCGGTCATATCAGGGTCTGGGCTGCCTTTGCTGCCGTCGGTGCACAGAACGTAGACCACATCCCAGCCCTCGGCACACCATTTAGCCACTGTGCCTGAGCAACCCCACTCGGCATCGTCCGGGTGGGCCATAATCACCATTCCTCTACTGAATGGTTTTTGATTTTCCGCGTCGGCCATTGAAATAATCCTCCAGACTGTAGGGGCCGATAAATAACGGCACAAAAATGCCGATACAACGTCCAAATTGGCCTCATTTAGGCACAATTTGAAGTGTATCATAGCGTCTTTGCCATCGCCTACGGTAGCCACATATCCGTTGCCGTCTGGCCACGGGGATGCTAGTCTGAGGCTCAAATACCAACACCGGGGAGCGCTGCATGCCCACTCTATGGGCCCAAACATCAAACTTCCAAAACATATCGGTGGGCGACGACCTTCCGATACTGGTGAAATTCGAGTTCCGCATGCCGATACCTGATGGTGCAGGCGCGCTGGCCGTTTCGCCAAAAGAAGAGCTGGTCACCACGGAAAAACTGTCCGGCTACGTGAAAGAGCTTTTGCTAAAAGGTTTCCCGGCGACCGGCGTCAACAACGATAGCACGACAATAGCAGTTTCAATTCTGACCGACTTCCTACCCGGAGATACCGTCAGCCTCTCGGGCCGGGTGGTTGGCAAGTCTGAAGACGGAGATGGGGAGCGGGTGAAGTGCGAGGTAACTGTCGAGTCTGAAAAGGGTGACATTCTAGCCACAAGCCAGGTTATGGTTAGTCTCTAGACCTGGGAATCCTAGGCGTTCTTCTGCGCCTACGGGCTGAGGGTCGTGGCCGGAATGTGTCTTCCGGCTCTTCAAGCTCTTGGCTTTCTTGCAGACCAGATGTTTTGTCCAACTCTGCCATTTGCTTCTTGTAGGCAGCCCACTGCACCTGGGTGACCAAAGTGAGAAGAATCCCGGGTACGTGAAACAGCATAATCGGCTGATATATACCGTCGTTCAACCATCTGACTCCAAGCACGCCAAGCACGATTATGAACGCCCAAGCCACGCCGCCGAGCATAACGTTTTCGTTCCACGGCGACCGGATGGCCAGTAGAGACCCCGCCGGCCACATGATAAACATGGGAAGCATGTATTCCGGTCGGTAGTACCAGGGTTTGGGGTAGGAGGGTCCCTGCGGTTCTTCTTGCATCTTCGTTAGTGTTTTTAGCGTTTGTGTTTCTAGTTGGTAGTTCTTAGGTGGTTCGGAATCTAGTTGCGGGCCAGCAGCATGTGGAATTCTATAGGTTCTATGGGTCGCTCTTCTCGGATGCAGGCAACGGCATACTCAATGCCCATACGGGCGAAACCGGTGTATTCCAGGGCGTGATTGCCCATAATAACCAGCGGGAGCTCTCCGTCCATCTCCACACCCAGTTGGCTGGCATCCTCGTCGTCAATCTGCAACTCAATCTGGCGTCCGGTTAGCCGCTCGATCTTTTCTCTGATTTTGTCCAGAAATTCGCTGTCTTCCATATGGCTAGTACCCTTTAGTAATTACCCTTTTTACTCTGGCCGGTTAGTCAAATATTCTATGACCGCTGGCTGCTTTCAGGCGACTGTCACCGTGCCATCGATTCTAGCACCTGTTCACTTAAAAAAGTGGACCGCCGCTAGGCTCAAAGGCCATGGATGTATTCCTGGACTCATACCTAGCTTCAAATACCGACCGCTGCGGACTTAAGGTCCGTAATGAACTCCCAGGTAGCCTCGGACAGATTATTATTCTCCCTGACGGCCACTCCAATTTGTACCGGAGGGAATATATGACTTAGGTCTAGGACGCCGAACTTGGAGTTGGCGTCCTGATTAGACGCAAATTGATAGGTGATCGTTATAGCCACACCCATTCCGATCTCAACGTACCGCCGGACCAACTCACTGTTCTCCATTTCAAGGCTCACCTGCGGCTGTAGTCCTCTTTCACTCATGGCATTTTCGAAATATCTGCGGGTGTAACTCTCTAGGCTCAATAGAATTAGAGGCCATTTAGCGATGGTTTCTAGGCTAATAGTCGGGTTATCTAATATCGGATGCCCGATGGGTGCCATCAGATGGAATGGCGCATCGAAAAGGTGGACAAACGAGATACCCCTAATTTCTTCGTCAGGGGCATGAACAACCACCATATCGACCTCACCGGCTTCAAGTGCGTTCATCAAAACTTGGTATGGTCTGGCTACCACTTTCACTTGAGCGTCCGGATATCGCATTCGATAATCTTGTAGCGCTGACGGGAGATAGTGGAGCGCAAGATCTGGATATGAGCCAATACTGAAAGACCCCAACTGGCCTGACCCGCTCATCTGATCGTTCAACGCTGTAAGCCCACTTTCCACCGATGACACCAGAGGGCGGGCTAGTTCAAACAGCTTTTGGCCCTGTTGAGTGAGTTTTATTGGCCGCCGGTTCCTATCAAACAGATTTGCGCCAATATCGCGTTCCAATTTTTGAAGATGCGCGGTCACCGTCGGCTGGCCCAGATCCAGTAACCGGGCCGCTTGAGATACGCTGCTCAAACGAGCGGTATGATAAAAACTTATCAGTTCACGAATATCCAAGCAGACACCTCTCGCCTAATTACAGTTACGCAATCTAGCCCGGTCTACTCTCACGTTGCACATTGTTTTGCGTATCTTCGTGAGTGCCAAGTTTAATGCATAGTATCATTTTATGGATACTATGCATTAAATGTGCGTGGTTGACGGTAGCTTAACCCTACAATCATAATTCACCTTAATTATCGTCAGATTTCATACTGGACCAGGTTCTCTAGATTTTTAGGTTTACGATTTCACGGGGGAAGGAATTATCACCATGACCATAGTCAAGTATTCCCTGGAAGATTTCACCCACGACATGGAAGATCTGCTGAAGAGTCAGCCTGGCAACCAGCAGATATTTGACAAGGGTTCGACTTGGCTGGAACGACTGATCAGCAACCCTGACTCCATCCCCATGGAATTCAGGACCCCCCTGGGCTCAGGCCCCCGCCCCAACCACGCATCCCGCATGCTCTACCAGGGAGAGAGTGGCTTACAGGTCACCGCAGTTGTCTGGGGATCCGGTGACCACCTTGGCCCCCACGACCACCGCACATGGGGCATGATTGGCATCCTGGAAAACGCCCTCACGGAAACCAGGTACCGCCGCATCGATGACCATGACGTAGACGGTTTTGCCAAGCTTGAAAAAGACCGGGCCGCCACCGTCCAACCAGGCGAAATCACCCTGCTAGTCCCCGACGAAGACGAGATTCACCAGATGGACAACCACACCGACAAATCAACCGTGGAGATCCACGTTTACGGCAACGACCTACGAAGCATCGACCGGAACGCCTTCAATCTAGAGACCGGCAAGATCACCACTTTCCGCACGAGCAGATGGGACAACTGTTAATAGATATTTAATACGGAAATCCCCGGCGTAAATCCCTGGCGGAGGTCTTTGGGCGGAAGGCTTTGTGAGACGTGAGCCGAGCTGAATTGTTGGTGTCTCGTCTAGATTGGTTTAGTAACCATATAACCGAGGAGAAAACTTAGTTGGCCCAAAAGATTGCCTCAAACGACCTCAAATACCTAATGGAAGGAAAATCTCCCTTCGCGCTGATTGATGTCCGCGAGTCGGGCGAGTACAACGCCACCCACATCCCCGGTGCCGCACTGATTCCCAGACGGCGCATCGAATTCATCATTGAAAGTTCCGTGCCTCACAAGGGCACCCAAATAGTGATCTGCGACGACGATGGCCGCCGCGGCGCGCTTGCCGCAGCAACACTGGACAACCTGGGCTACACTAACGTCCATTATCTGGAGGGCGGCACCAACCGCTGGGCCAGCAATGATCTCCCCACCGAATGGGGCGTAAACGTCCCCACCAAGGACTTTGGCGAGATGCTGGAAGTGGTCCACCACGTGCCTGAAATTACCGCTGATGACCTACACCAGCGCATTGAAAACGGCGAAAAGCTGGTCATTTTAGACACCCGCACCCCTGAGGAATACAACAACTTCTGCATCCCCGGCGGGCGCTCCATGCCCGGCGGTGAGCTGGCCCTCAGGATCACCGATATCAAGAACCAAATCGATGATGACACAACCGTGGTCATCAACTGCGCCGGGCGCACCCGCAGCATCATGGGCACCCGCGTGCTGCAGCGCATGGGCATCAACGCCGTTGGCCTGAAGAATGGAACCTCCGGCTGGCTGTTGGCCGGCTACGAACTTGAATACGGCGGAGACCGCCTGACTTTGCCCGAAGTCTCCGATGAGAGCCAAGCCGCGGCTGAAGAATACGCCGCCCGGTTGGCCAGCGAAGACGGCGTTGGCTACCTGGACATTCCCGCTCTGCAAGAAATGCTGGCCAAGCAAGAGAAAGAATCGGTCTACCTGATTGATGTCCGCACTGAAGACGAATACAAAGCTGGTCACATTCCCGGCTTCCGCTGGTTCCCCGGTGGACAGGCCGTACAGCGCTCTGACGATGTGGCCGTGGTCAAGAACGCCATCTACATCTTCTGTTGTGACGGCAAGGCGAGGGCCACCATCACAGCCTCGCTCTATCGCCAGCTTGGGCATGAGAATGTCTTTGCCGTAGACGGCGGCTCCATTGCCTGGGAGAGTGCCGGACAAACCATGGAATCGGGGTTCCCAATCAGTACGTTGGCCGGCATAGACGCGGCTAACGCGACCGTAAAAAAAGTCTCACCCCAAGAACTGAGCGACAACCAGCCAGACTTGGTTCTGTTTGTTGATACAAGTGAAGACTTCTCCAAGGGGCACACTCCGGGCGCAAAATGGATCACTCGCAGTTGGCTTGAGGTTGAAGTCATTGAAGCAGCCCCATCCAAAGACATGTCTATCACCGTAAGTTGCAGAGACGGACGTGGCGCAACTCTGGCCGGTGCCACGCTGCAGAGCATGGGATATACCAATGTCACCGCGCTGGACGGCGGCATGGCTGCCTGGAGAAAGGCTGGACTGCCGGTGGAAGAGGGCCTGACCGGAATCATCCGCCCGCCCTCAGACATCAACTACCTGGGCGTTTCCCGCAGCTACGGAGAAATGATGAATTACCTGCGGTGGGAAACCGCCCTGGGCGAAAAATACGCCGCTGATTAATCACGGCAATTCATAACGGAGCACACGGCAACAAGACCCTAAGTCACCCAACTAAAACCTGAGGAGAGATTCTATGTCGACGACACGACAAGATGGTGTGGTTCCTGACTTTCTAAGAATGGACGAGGCGATCGGCTCAGACCCGGCCAATGCCGACAAGACCGGCAACTGGCACGGCTGGCCCACTAAAGATTTGAACCCGGTCACTCTCATGGATGACGAGGGCCGCACGGTGCGTATCCGCACCCCCGTGATGGACCTAGAAGGACTCATCACACCCACAGACCTTCATTACACAGTGCAGCACTTTGCCGTTCCCCCCGTGGTCGAGACGGACAAGTGGGAGCTAAAAGTTCACGGCGAGGTCAAAAACGAACTCACCCTGAACTTTGACCAACTGCGCCGTTTCCCCGGTCGCACAGTACGCACGGTTATGGAGTGCTCCGGCAGCGACGCCACCTTCTTTGAGTATTTCAAGGGCGAAGGCCCCAAGCCCTCCCGCACCCAAGAGTGCATGATTCTCAGCGCCAGCGAATGGACCGGTGTGCCTTTGGCCGCCGTCTTGAATGCCGCGGGGTTGTCTGACAAATCCCTTTACGTTCGCGCGGTAGGCAATGATGACGGCGTTCCAGCTTCCGCCGCCGAGGGCACCAAACCCTTCTATTACGACAAGGGCCTGCCCATACACAAAGCGCTTCATCCTGACACACTCTTGGCCTACGCGCAGAACGGGCAACTCCTAGAGCACCTCCACGGCGCGCCGGTCCGACTCTTGGTGCCTGGCTGGTCCGGCAACTGGTCGGTAAAATGGATCACCGATCTTGAGATCACAGAAAAGATGCCCGAGTGCTGGTACCACTACGAGTTCTACTACTACGGCAACGGTGTAGATGACCCCAACAAAGAACTCATCACTACCCTGGGCGTCAAGTCCATCATCACCCAGCCAAACGACGATGTGGAAAAGATGACCAAAGGCGTCCAGATGATTCGGGGCTATGCCTGGAGCGGCGCTGGCGCGATATCAGAGGTCGATGTGAGCACCGATGGTGGCGAGACGTGGAATTCCGCGCATATAGAGGCCCCTCGCCACGACCAGTTCATGTGGGTCCGGTGGTCATACCAGTGGAATGCAGACAAGTCGGGCGACTACACCTTGATGGCCCGCGCCGCCGATGACGTGGGCCGAGTACAGTCTCGCGTGCCTCGCTACAACAACATGCGCAAGAATTTCAGCGCCATAGTCGGATATCCAATCACAGTTGAATAGCAAGATCGCATTTAAGACAAAAGGTTACCCTGTCACTGTCGAGTAGCACGAACACTTAAAATAACGGGTATCCTGTCACGGTTGAATAGCAATACACGTGATAGAAAATCCAGGAGTAGAACATGCCAATAATTGACCACGCAGATGTGCGTCTCGCACCTACTACCGAGCGGTTGCGAGAGCGCTATCTGGTATCTAAAGACCAAGGTGCGGTATCATTGACCGTGAAAGAAGTGGAGATTTCTCCCGGCTGGGAAGGGCGCTTGCACACCCACTCGGTGGATGTCTCGATTCAAATATTATCCGGCGCCATTCAGGTGATTCTTGGCGACGACGTTAAAACGGTGCGCGCCGGCACTACTCTCCTGGTTCCACCAGGACTGCCGCACAAGCTCATACATCATCTCTGGACTCCGGCATTGGTGTTAATCACCTACCCATCGTCCGAGTTGGAGACCGAGCACTTGGAATAGAGATTCCAGAGTCTAAGAAATCCAAGGCCTCGGCCTAATCAAGCTAAAAAATACGGTTTAAAAACACCGCAACATTTTGAGGAGGAGCCCATATGGCCCTGCCACAGATTGGCACCAAAGCAGAACCGCAGATCATTCCCACAAACGCTGGCCTTCGCACGTGGGCCGTGCCGCCGCAGGGTCTGCAGGAGAACATCGTCCCCAATGACCTGTTCTACATTCGTAACCACTGGAAGGACTCCCCGAAAATAGACATCAATACCTTCCAATTGAAGATAGATGGCGAGGTTGAACGGACTATTTCTTTGTCTTTTGAAGACCTCAAAAAGTTGCCCCAAAAGCGCTTCCAGGTAACCTTTGAGTGTTGCGGCAACAGCCCAGTGCCTGAGTATTACACCAAGGCCTTGCGCATCAGTTCCGTCATGGAGCAGATTAAGGGTCATGGCATCATGGGCAACGCTGAGTGGGCCGGTGTCTCACTGAAAGACGTGTTGGAACTGGCCGGAGTAAAGAGCTCGGCCGTTGAAGTGATGTTTGAAGGTGCCGACCACGGCGCCGACGAAGTAGTGGGCGACCCATCTGAGGTCACCTACGAGCGCAGCCTACCCATGGAAAAGGCCTTGCACGAAGACACGATTCTAGCCTATGAAATGAACGGCGAGCCGCTACCCATCGACCACGGTTATCCGCTGCGTCTCTTAGTTTCAGGCTGGTATGGCATGAACTCCGTCAAATGGCTGGTAGGCATACACCTACTGGACCACAAGTTTGAAGGGTTCTACATGACCCAGCGCTACATGACCATGAACGAGCCGGGCAACCCTGAGCCTTACCGCTACTACGGCAAGTTGCAGGTCAAGTCCATCATCACCAACCCCGTACCCGGGGAGATCATCCCTGCCAGTGGCTACACTCTGGCTGGCGCAGCCTGGTCAGGTGAAGAGGATGTCGAGAAAGTAGAGATCAGCACCGACGGCGGTGAGACCTGGGGCCCGGTGGACACCCTTCACCCGCGCACCGCGTACTCCTGGTACCGCTGGGAGCACAACTGGACACCGCCCGCCGCAGGCAAGTACACCATCATGTCTCGGGCGACCAACGTTGATGGCGTCACCCAGCCCATGGAGTTCCCGAACCCTTGGGATGGACGCGGCTACGGAAACAACATGGTGTTCCCGTATGATGTAGAAGTACGCGGGTAGAGGTTCGAGCCTAGACCCGAAAAGGTCTAATATAGAGTCAATAGTTTGATTGTAGCGAAACGAGTTCCCGTCCCGCTGGTATTCTCACTGGTACTAGCGCTAGTCCTGGCCCTAATAATTTTCTTTGGGGCCTGGGCGGTGTCGGCTGATGTGGGGACCCAGCGGACCTTGGCCTTTGGCATACCAGGCACTACGGCAACGCTGAGCGGAACCACGGTGGACGGGACGGATAATGGTGCCTATCAAACCGACCAGATAGGCGGCCACGAACTGGCTGGCGACACCTGGTGGGGCAACGCTTTCCTATCGGCCTGCCCGCTGCATTAACCTGCTGCACTGAATAGAAATAGGCAAAAATATACAATATACAACGAGGACCCAGAGAAACCGGGCCGTTTAACCAATAGGCCCGGTTTCCCTTGAGATATACCAAAATCATGGTGGTCACCAATACTGCAGCACCCACTCCCGTCCGCGCTCGTAGAGGAATCCACCGAGCCTGGTTCATACTAGCCATCCTAGCGGTAGCCCAGGTCACAGCGCAGTCCATCAGCATGTCCGCTGGAATCATGGTTGCTCCGCTGAACGATCCGGACGGCCCATTTGGCTGGAACATTGGAATAATCGCCGCTGGGTTGGCCACCTACTACGTCTGCGGCGCCACAGTGGCTCCCATCACCGGCATGCTTGGTGACCGGTACGGCGCTCGTCCTTTGATGTTTGCCTGCGGGTTGCTGTACATGACCAGTATGATTCTGGTTGGCACCATCACCCACCTCTGGCAGTTCTTCTTGTACTTTGGCGTAATGTTGTCCGTCACTCAGTCTCTGGCAATGGTGCCTTTGTTAGCTTCCGTCAGCGGTTGGTTCAAGATTAAACTCGGTTTGGCCACTGGAATCCTCTGGGCCGCGGGCGGCGTTGGAGCAGCAGCGATCGCTCCCTCCGTGGCCAACCTTCTGGACGCCTTTGGTTGGCAGACCACATTTACCATCATCGGCATAGCGGGCGGCGGAACGTTGACTGTGCTCACGTTCTTCTTCCGGTCAAAGCCGTCCGACGCAAATACCATCGCTTTTGGAGCGTCAGTCAATGACGTCCCCGAGGTTATCCGAAGCAAAGAAATCACACGCCTACGGTTGAAGGTCTTCAACAAGGCCATGCGCAAGACCAG
This sequence comes from Dehalococcoidia bacterium, assembly GCA_028822675.1. The sequence continues at coordinate 40,684 of JAPKDE010000002.1, forward strand.
GGCGTTTTGGAACCTGCCAACCATTCACGGGTTGGGGTGCGCGGGTCACGGCATCATTCTGATCTACTCGATACCGCTCGCCATTGAGCAGGGCATTAGTCTTTCGACCGCGTCATTCATCCTGGCCATCATTTCCGTCTTCAGCATCTTTGGCCGGTTCGTGTCCCCAATATTGGCCGAGCGATTTGGCGGGAAGCCAATCATAACCACCGCGCTATTGATACAGGGCACCACAGTCTTGGTGCTGTTCTGGGCCCACGAAGCCTGGACCTTCTACCTATTCGGCGCACTGTTTGGACTGGGATTTGGCGGTGAGATGACGGCCTATCTGGTGGTCAACCGACAGTACTTCGGCACTGGCCCTCTGGCCACGCTCTATGGGTTTGAGACCATGGGCGCGCTCTCCGGCCATGCAACCGCAACTGTACTGGGCGGGCTGGCCATCTACGCCACCGGGTCGTTCTACCCGGCGCTGGTCATGTCCATGATCTTCAGCCTATCTGGCGTGTTTGTGGTACTCAGCATGGAGTCCAACAAGAAAATCTTGATTCCTGACTGGGAAGACGGTCTGCCACCCTATGCCAGGACCACGCCTCAAGTTGCTGAAGAATCAGTCCGTGCCGCACTATTAGAGCAGGTAGAAATCGACTAGCAAATTCCAATCTGAACTCTGGTGATTAGCATGGCCGACCTCATTGATTTGACCTTGACTCTGGGCAGCGACCGCATCAGCCTGGTGCCGGGGTTGGTTGGGGTGGAGACGGAGTCGATTCAGACCCACGAAACCCATGCTCGTTCTAATCAAAAGCTTTGCCTGGCCACACACATCGGCACCCACGTAGACGCCCCGTTCCATTTTGTGGACGGTGCCACCACAGTTGAAAACATGCCCCTGGAGAAATACGCCGGACCGGCCATATTGTTGGACCTACGTGCGGCGTCCAAGGGTCAAGAGCCGCTGACCATCGCTGAGGTCACCGAAGCTGGTGCTAACCCGGAATCGGTCAAAGACCAGATCGTTGTGCTGTTCACTGGCTGGGCGGAGGCTGAGTCGGGCGGCCCTCGGTTCTATGGACACGGCCCCTACCTTGGGACCGACACCGCCGGCTACCTGGCTGACTGCGGAGCCAACGCAGTAGCCGTGGACTTTCCCATCGACAAACACCCGGACACACCTCTGTCCACCATCAAAGACTTCCCGGTGCACCGGCTGCTACTGGGTCAGAACATCCCACTCATCGAGAACCTGATTAACTTGGACAAGTTGCTGGGCAAGAAGTTTGAACTGTGGGCCTTGCCCCTCAAACTCAAAGGCGGAGACGGCGCTGCCACCAGGGCCGTTGCCCGTATCCTCTAGCCTTACATTTAAATGACCACTAGATGACCACGCCCAATGTCAGGCCGATCTTGCTGGCCACCGGCAACAGTGACAAACAGCAGGTGTTCCGAACTCTTCTTGGTGGTTTGCCATTTAGCCCGGTCACACCGGCAGAACTTGGCGTCTCGGCATCAACCCAAGAAAACGGCGACACCCATCAGGACATTGCCATTGAAAAAGCAATTGCCTGGTCAGAGGCAGGCTCCATGCTGGCCATCGCCTCTGATGGTGGACTGCTCATCCCCAGTTTGGGTCCGTCATGGCAGAGCCGCCACACCCGCAGGTTCGCTGGTTCTGATATCACTGACTCCCAACGCGTTGATGCCCTGCTGGAACTGATGCAGCCTTTCACAGGAGTCGACAGAAACGCCTCTTGGGCAGAAGCGGTCGCAATTGCCTACAAAGGGCGCCTATTGGCCTCCTGGGAACTCCAGGGAGCCACTGGTGAGATAGCTCAGGCAAAACCACCAGGCTCCATTCCGGAGTTTTGGGCCTTCACCATCTGGAATTTTCCCCAACTGGGCAAGACTTACAACGAATTAACCGCCGAAGAGCTGCTGTCCCTCAACGACCATTGGAGCCAATTTGGCCGTTTGGTACGTAGAATCTTCGAGTCGATATTTGTTCCACCAATGGATTAGCCCAATGCCTTTGGGATACAATTTGCGTGCCTGGCCCAAAACGCCATCAACGGGAGACAGTGACCCTTTTGACGACCACCGATAAATCATCAAATAAGCCCTCGGATAAACCGACTGGCGAGTACCAAGCTCCCGAGTCCATTGAAGATGTTCAAAAGCTGCTACGGGACCAGGTCTACATATCTGACCGCTCCTTGGCAGTTCCTATATTCTTGGCCCTAAAATTGCAGCGGCCCCTGTTTTTAGAGGGCGAAGCTGGCGTTGGCAAGACCGAGATCGCCCGCGCCCTGGCTGCCGGGCTGAACACCAAGCTAATCAGACTCCAATGCTACGAAGGCTTGGACATCAACCAGTCTGTCTACGAGTGGAACCACGCCCGCCAGATACTGGAGGTTCGCCTGATGGAAGCGTCTGGCGACGTTGACCGGGATTCGGCTAACGCAGACCTCTACAGCGAGCGGTTCCTGATTAAACGCCCGCTGCTCCAGGCCATTGACGAGGCCGAAGAGCGACCGCCGGTGCTCCTGATTGACGAGCTTGATCGCTCTGATGAAGAGTTTGAAGGGTTCCTGCTAGAACTGCTGGCCGACTACCAGATCACCATCCCGGAGTTGGGCACTTTCAAGGCTGCCCATCCGCCTATCGTGATCATCACATCCAACCGCACCCGAGAAATTCACGACGCCCTGAAGCGCCGCTGTCTCTACGCCTGGGTTGACTACCCCGATTACCAGAAAGAACTGCAAATCATCTCTGCCAGACTTCCGGACGCACCCAAGAGGCTGGCCGAACAGGTCACCGCTTTCATCCAGGAGATGCGTGAGACCGAGCTATTCAAGATTCCGGGCATCACCGAAACCCTGGACTGGCTGTCGGCGCTCTTAGCCTTGAACCAAACTGAACTAGACCCGGCAGTGATCGACGACACCCTGGGCATGATGCTCAAGTACCAGGACGACATCGAATCGGTCAAGGGCGAACCCGTCCGCGCCATGCTGGAACGCTCCAAGAACCACGGCCCCCGTCGTGGCGGCCGTGGCCGCGGTTAAGGGGTTTTAGATGGCGGATAGAATTCCGGGTCCAATCCCAATCCTCCCCAATGATGCCGGTGAAGATGGCCACATACTGCATAGCCTCACGCTCTTTGGCGAGATGCTGCGTAGGGTGGGGCTGGAGATCGGCTCCGGAAACATGCTGGACTTGGTCCGCTCCACAGAGCACGTATCCATTGGTCGGCGCGGTGAGTTCTTCCAGGCAGCCCGCAGCATCCTGGTGCACCGCAAGCAGGACTTACCCATTTTTGACGAGGCTTTCCAGGTGTTCTGGCGCAAGCCTTCTGATCGCACCACCACCATGGATCTACGCTCGTTGGGAGAACAGAAACGCTTCAAGAAACCTCAGATTTCGACCGGTCGCGATGACGAAGCAGAGGGCGATAATTTTTTGGAAGGGAATCCCGATGACGATTCGGTCCAGAATGTGGATTTGAGCCGCACCTACAGTGCGGTTGAGGTATTCCGACAGAAGGATTTCTCTGAATTCACTGCTATGGAGATGACCGAAGCCCGCCACATGATGGGCAACCTGACCTGGGATTTGGGACACCGCCGCACCCGGCGATTGGCCCCCGGGCGGTCTGGCCCCTTGGATCTCAGACGGACCATGCGGCAGAGCTTGAAATACAACGGCGAGTTCTTGGACCTGGCCCACCGGACACCCAAGGAAAAACCGCGCTCTCTGGTGCTGATCTGCGATGTAAGCGGCTCCATGGAACGCTACACCCGTATGCTCTTGCAGTTCATACACACCATCTCCGGTGATTTCGACCAGCTTGAAGCGTTCTTGTTCGCCACACGACTTACGCGTATCACCAGGAGCCTGAAGTACCGCAGCATTGACCAGTCCATTGATGAAGTTTCCAAGGCGGTGCCCGACTGGGCTGGTGGAACCCGTATCGGCGACGCAGTTAAAACCTTCAATTACCAATGGCTGCGGCGGGTGATAAGGGGCCAGGCAGTGGTGCTGATAATCTCCGACGGCTGGGACCGGGGCGACCCGGAATTACTGGCCAAAGAAACGTCCCGCTTACAACGCAGTTGCCACCGACTAATCTGGCTGAACCCACTCCTGGGTTCGCCCACCTACCAGCCCCTAACCCAGGGCATGAAGGCTGCACTGCCGTTCGTGGACGACTTCCTACCAGTCAATAACCTAAACAGCCTGGATTCGCTCTCGCAGCACTTGAGTAGTTTGGGGCCGGACCGGCAATTGGGTCAGCCCTACCGAGCGCCTGCTCCTGAAGAAACTGAGCTGGAACCGGTGGCTGAAGACCGGCCCATTGACCGGCTGAACCTGCCGTCGTTCCAACACCCATTGTGGGGCAAACGACGCTAGTCTAGGCGATAAGTTTGGGTGGTTGTCGCCACACAGTCGCTCGCAAAAGCAAGACCACACCAAACGAAAAACCGGCCAGAACCCCACCGGCCACGGCGTCCAAGATAAAGTGGTTGCCCGTGAGGGTGATGGCGAAGAAAGTCAGAAATGGGTACAGCAACCCAACCAGACGATATTTTCCAGGAAACGACCGCCAGAACAACACACCCAGGATCACCGTCCAGCTAAAGTGCAGGCTGGGCATGGCGGCTGAGATGTTGTAGAAGGTGGCCATGTCTTCGCTGCCGTAGAACTTTGGCCCAAACTCTTGAATCGAGTCCACCAGGTCAACGCCGGGAATGGCGAACGGTGAGGCCACCGGGAAGGTCATGAATATAAGCAGCGCCCCGGCCAGGTTGATTAAGACCACC
>JAPKDE010000049.1 GCA_028822675.1 Dehalococcoidia bacterium
GCAGTAATTTACTCCCATGTTAATCAGGTCTTGGGGTGTGAACCGACAGGCTGCGTGGTTCACTGGGATGTACACCCTGGCATTGCCAACCGCATTGACCTTGGCGGCCAACTCAACAAACGTCTCTCGCAGTTTGGGGTCGGCCGGGTCGGTCATCCCCAGGGCTGTGCTAATGTCGGTGGGGCCAAGGGCAATGACGTCTACGCCCGGTACAGCAGCGATCTCCGCAATTTCATCCAGACCACGCTTGTCTTCAGTCATGACAATCAGCAGAATCTCCTCGTTGGAGGTCTTCATGTGTTCCAACCACGGGACGGACCCGTAGCCGGCGGCCCGGGTACTGCCAGCACCGCCACGTTCTCCCAGCGGGGGATACCTGACTGCCTCAACAGCTCTCTTTGCGCCCTCAACACCGGCGATGTGTGGGATCTGGATTCCCTGGGCGCCCATGTCCAACAAACGCAGGATGGTCTTGGGGTTGTCGTCTGGTACGCGGACCACCGGTGTGATGTCACACAGGTCAGCAACGCGGATCATCTCGCCCACGGTCTGCATGTCAAATATGGAGTGCTCCATATCGATGAATGCGCCATCGAACCCGGCTTTGGCAATGATCTCAACAACTGCTGGGTCGGCGAATCCGATGTGGCTCACCAGGGCTAAACCGCCCTCACGCATCACTTTTTTTATTCTATTTTGTTTCATGATTTACTCCCTGTTTGATACTCGGATTTGGTGGGAACCGCCCGGTGCACGGCCAAAGCAGGATGGTCGCTGGGCAGGATTGCCAATTCAAAGCCCAAACGAGTGTAAGCACGGCCAGTATGGGTGTCAATCAGAGTACTTATAGGGGAAGCAGAGTTCGCCACCGCTGAGGTTAGACTGCCGGTTGCTTAACCAACTCAATGGTGTCGCCCACCGAAACAATCCCGGTGGCTTCAACAGAACCGTAAACGCCGAAATACGGAGCGCGGGTGTTGGGGCGGTAACTTTGGAGCAGCTTGGGGACGTTGAAGTCTCGTTCTCCGGTGTCCGGGTCAAGGGTGGTGATAGCGCATCTGGGGTCGGGTGCAACCAATCTCACGCGCAGGTCAGGGCCGATCTGCACCACGCCGCCCAGCCAAAAGTCTTCTTCGTGGGGGGAACAGCCGTCCAGCAAAAAGTTGGGACGGAAGCGTCGGCCTTCAAACTTGGGGGCATCATCCGGCGCATTCGCGACGTTCTCGATCAGGAAATCGCCCAGTTTGTCGATGGACGCCTGTGATAGCAGCGACACTGGGTATTCGTCATAGCTATCGCCCGGGTTGTCAGTCTTGACCAGACGCACCGGTGAGCCGCAGAAGTCAGCAAGAGTTTGGTTCCAGTCGCCGGTTACTTCGTTGCCTGAGACCTGTCGGCCCCAGATGGCGGTGCTGACCGGGTTGCCCAGTTCTGTGGGGCCAGCCAAACGCGTCCCGTCTGGAAACTTAAGGGTTAGTTCTTCTGATTCAGCGGAGTAACCGGCTTGGACCAAGGCCAGGCGTCCCACTTGTCGTTGGGTCAGCAACCGGCCGTCTGCGTCGATTAGATGAAAGCGGCGGTCTTCGACGATGCCTGAGTAGCCAACCGTCACGGATTCCGGCTGCAACAGGGCTAGGGATTTAACGGGCGATGTGAAGATTGCTGCAACAGTTCGCAATGGTCACTCCATTGAATATAGCCCGAAAATATAGCCCGAAGTATCGCCCGAAATTAGCTGGGGCGGGTGCCAAGGACTACGGGAAGTGCCTCTGACGATCCGTCCTGGTGGATAACTTCCAGCGTAATCTCATCGCCGGGCCGAGTGTTGTTGGTCAGGTAGACGATTAAATCAGTCATGTCTCTGACCTGCGAGCCATCGACGCCAGTGATGGTGTCTCCGCCCAGGGCGTATTGTATACCGTTGACCACCTCTGTCCGGTCGCTGCCGGTCAGGCCGCCGTCATCTGCTGGGCCGCCCTCTCTCACGGTGATAACCAAGGCTCCTTGGGTGCCCTCGGGCAGGTCCATCAGCTGGACCACATCCGACCTCACCGGGCCACCGGAGATGCCAAGCCAGGAATACTCATACTTGCCGTCTGCAATCAAAGCCGGCACGACCATCTTGGCGATGTTGATGGGCACGGCCAGACCAACGCCTGCGTTGCTGCCGGACCGGCTGATTATCTGAGTATTGATACCCATCACCCGGCCGTGGCGGTCCAGCAGCGGGCCGCCAGAATTGCCTGGGTTAATTGGGGCGTCGGTCTGAATCACTTCGGGAATCGTGAACTGGCTGAAGCCACTGCGGATTGTCCGACCTACGGCGCTGACGATGCCGCTGGTCATGGTGAATTCCTGTCCGAATGGCGCACCAATCGCGATTGCCAGTTGGCCCACCAGCACATCACTGCTATCGCCAAGGTCTATGGGAACTAACCCGTCGACGGGTTCCAGCAATTCCAACACTGCCAGGTCTGAATCGGTGTCTCCACCCAATACCTTGGCCAACACCTGGGTGCGGTCGGAAAATATAACAGTTACGATTTCCGCTCCATCAATTACGTGTTGGTTTGTTACGATTCGGCCCTTGTCGTCCCACACAAAGCCAGAGCCTTCGCCGCGCTCCAAGAAGTCTTCCGGAGCGCCGGGCACGTTAGGGAGTGCGCCGGTACCATCGTTGCCCTCCAAGCCCTGGATGACCTGAATATTTACCACTGAGAGCACGGCCTTCTGGTAGATCCGGACCATGACCGAGTCTTGGGCTGCGACCAGGGCCATGGCAGCGTCTTCCACATCAACTTCAGATCCGTCGGCATCCAACCCGTCGCCCTGGGTTATCCCCGCTACTGAGCCGGACGCTGCGCTGGTTTCAGTGCCTGGCGTGGACTCGCTGCTGCAGGCCGCGATGACAAATAGCATCAGCACGAGCGTTGCAGGAATCAACCAGCGTTTCAGTTTTTTATTACGAGACATCATTTCTACCTGGCCAGTTTTGCAGGTGTTCAATTGATCCATTGTCATTCAGACCCCCAGTCCAAAGGCGGCGGTTCGTCACTATCCAATACACGTAAAATACGGTACTGAATCATGCCTCGGATTTAACGACCGCCACATTCGAGAACTTGGGAGAACTATCCGGTGCGCTTCTTGCCCGTTTTTTCCTCAAATAATTTCCAGGTGGCATCATTGAATGGGTAGTACTTGCCAGGTGAGCACTGCTCAATCTCAAGTTGGGCTTTAATTACCTCTTCAACCTCTTCACGTTCGTGGGCAATGCGAATCACCTCGTCCACTTTGGAAGCCGCCACCACCACTACGCCGTCGTCATCGCCGACCACTGCGTCTCCGGGCCGCACCAGCACTCCACCGCACTGGATGGCATCATTTACCTGCCAGGGCCAAAATTCCGCGGGACCTTGCTTGGCGGTGGTATTGGCCGCGTAGACCGGGAACCCGTAGCTCTTGAGTGTGTTGCTGTCCCGGGCCGCGCCGTCGGTGACCAGGCCGCCAGCCTTCAGTTGCATCATGCGGAGGAACTTGATGTCGCCGCCAATGGAGCTGTACTCCCAGCCCATGGCGTCAATGACCAAGATCTCTTCTGGGCCGCACAGTTCAATGGCCACATACTCGGCAGAATCAGAGCCTTTGGGCTTGTCGGCCACCAGGTCGGGCCGGTGTGGGACAAACCGCAAAGTCACGGCGCGTCCAGCCATGTGTTGCCCCGGCTGGAGCGGCTTGGCACCGTGGATAAAACTCATGGGCCAGCCCATGACCCAGAGCCCGTCGATCAGAGTCTGAGTTGGGATAGTTTTTAGTACTTCCAGTGTTTCACTGGAGATTGGATTGGCGTCGGGCATGGTTGCACCCCTTTTTAGTTACAGAAAATTCAGCTATGTTTTCCCGGCCCCTGCGGCTGTTTAATCCCCGTTAATCGACTATCATTTGGTCCAGATGGTATTCCGTGTCGCCTAGGTGGGCCTCGGCGATCTTGGCCCTGTCGGAGTACAGATGCATGTCGTGTTTCACGGTGAACGAGACTCCTCCAAAGATGGAATGTCCGGTTTCAGTGGCGAGCCGACTCAGTGTACCGGACTGGGCTTTCGCCATGGCTATCTCATCACTGGCAGGCAGGTTTTGGTCCAGTCGCCAGGCAGCTTGATAAGTCAGCAGCCGCCCAATGTCCACCGCTACTTTGAGGTTGGCACAGCGGTGTTGAACGGCCTGAAACGAACCGATGGGGCGGTCAAATTGCTGCCGGGTGCAGGCATACGCCACTACCATCTCCAGCACTTTCTCAGCCCGACCCAAGGTCTCGGCGCATTGAATCACCGTTGCCCGCTGGATAGCCAGTTCCAAGGCCACTCGGCCTTCCGCAATCTCGCCCAGCACTGCATCGCCGGGCAGCGAAACATCGTCGAACTCAACTCGGAACTGGGGGTAGTTGGCGATGGACTCCATAGCGGTTTTGATTACGCCGTCAGCCTGGCAGTCGACCAGAACCAGGGTCGTATCAGGCCAAGCCCCGATGGCCGGCCGGGTGGCGCAAATGATCTGGTTGGCCAGCCCTGCGTAACGGACAAACGCACTCTCGCCGCTAATAACCAGGCTGCCGCTTTGGGATGAAGTCTCCAACCGTTCGCCACGGGCCAGCGTCAGGATTATATCGCCGCTGACCATGCCCGGCAGCAAATTATCTTTTTGTTGGTCGGTACCGCCTTGCAGCACGATCTGGGCCGCCAATACTGAAGAGGCCAGCAATGGGCCGGGAACCAAAGACCCGCCCACTTCTTCAAAGAGCACCGCCTGGTCGGATAGGGAGCTTTCTCCGCCGCCGTATTTTTCCGGCAGACAGATACCCAGCCAACCCAGGTCGGCCATTTTCCGCCACAAGTCAGGGGAGTGGCCAACGCCAGATTCCTCCGCTTCTCGAACGACCGATATTGGGCATTCAGTTGCCAGGAATTCGCGGGCGGTGTTGCGCAGTGATTCCTGTTCTTGTGTCAGGTTAAAGTTCATGTTCGGGTGTTTTGTCGGGCATACCAAGGCCTAGATGGGCGATGATATTTCTGTGCATTACAGTTGTTTCTGCTCCCTGCAGGTTCATGGCTTCGCGATGGAGTCCCTCTATGTTACCCAGCAGGGGAGCCTGGCTAGATCCGTGTCGCAGGGTCGAGTAGGGGCCGAGCACCTCCATGGCCATCTCGGCGAAGCGGGTTTGTTCTTCAGTGCCATGCAGGAAGGTTATCGAAGCCGCCACATCGGTTTTCGACCCGACACTCTGTAACCAAACCGCGCGCCAGCAAAGCAATTTCCAGGTCTCCATACCCAACCGGCGCTGGGCCAATTGGTGCCGCACCAGCGGGTGTTCGGCCACAGGTTGCCCGCCGTCGGGTGCGGAGTCGTTACAGAAGTCGGTGAAGTCGTCAAACAACCGGCGGACTGAACCGTACTGGCCTAGCCCCATGAACCCTGTTTGAGACACCCGTCCGTAGCCCAATTCCTCTGCCAGGATTCCTTGCTCGATTGCTCTCTTGCCACCACCTCCGTATTCTTCCGGCAGCCCAATGGCAAGCCAGTTACGCGCGGCCAATTTGCGGTTAATCTCCCGGCCAAACTGGCACTGGTCCTCGCTCCATTGGCCAAAGACCTCCTGCTTTTCCACGGGGACTTCAGCCCTTAGGAACTCGCGGAGTTCGTCTCTGAATTGGGATTGTTCTGGAGTGAAATCGAAGTCCATGTTGCTATTGGGCGGGGGCGCAGGCGCGAATTATCTCCAGAGCCTGCTCTTTTGCTCTGTCGCCGATGAACCGGGGCGACACTATGGGCAGGGTGATACCAGCCTTACGGTAGTTGGCCAATTTTTCCTGCACTTCATCAGCGGTGCCAACCAGGCCAATCTTGTCTATCAGCGCCCCTGGGACGAGACTCAACGCCTCCTGGGTATTCCCGGCCTGCCAGGCCACTCGAACTTTCTCGATCTCGTCTGGGAACCCGGCGTCCACCATGAGTTTACGGTAGCGGGGGAAACGACCCGCATAGGACGCAATTGGCTGGCGCATGAGGTCTCTGGCCGCCTCACGGTTGTCGGAGACGGCACAGGGCAGCAGGCTGGCTACTTCAACGTCGCCGGGCGCACGACCGGCGTTACGGGCACCAATACCCACGTGCCAGGCGGCAGTTTCCGCGTGGGCTAAAGTGCACCAAGTGAGGATGGCCCCTTGGCTGATCTCACCGCAGATTTCCAGCATCTTTGGGAAGACTGCAGCCACATAAATCGGTATCTCTTTGCGCAGGGGCTCAAACCACAGGTCAAAGCGGTCAATGTCGTAAATCTCACCGTGGTAGTTCACGTCTGAGTCCTTCAGGATGGCCCGAACAATGTCCACACACTCGCGTAGTCGCTGAACCGGTTTTGTGAACTCCAGGCCGTGTTCCGGTTCAACCTGCACCTTGTGGCTGGTGCCAATACCAAGGATAAACCGGCCATTGGAGAAATGATCCACTGAAGCGGCAGCCATGGCAATGGTGGGCGCGGTACGGACGAAGACGCTGGTAATGCTGGTGCCGAGTTTGATTCGCTCTGTGGCCAATGCACAGGCGGTCAGAACTGAAAATTGGTCTCCGCCGTGTCCTTCGGCAACCCAGGCAGATTCGTAGCCAAGAGCCTCGGCCACTTTCACGCATTCAACTATATCCTGGGGTGACATTCCCCCGGAGAAACCCACTCCAACCCGCTCCATCTTATGTCCTCCCCATTATCTAGTGGCTTAATACCAAATAAATTGCTTGGCTCTTGTTAATAGACTAATACCAGGCCCTTTGCTTAGCTTCTGGGCCGTCCGAAGGTCTATGATATGCCATGCCGTCAACAGGCTGAAGCCCAATGGAGTCTGGAATCACGGCATACCACGAAAAATCACCAATCGGAGAAGGCCCAAACTGCTTTGACGCCCCAGTCTCCGATCACCTATAGCCAATACCGGTGGACAGTCATCAGTATCTGGCTGCTGACCAGCGTTTCGTCATTCATGGTGCTGAACACGTTGGGTATCTTGTTGCCTGCCATCAGCGCCGAACTAAGCCTATCACCAAGCCAGCAGGGCCTGCTGGGCTCAGCCTCCCACTGGGGAAACATCGCTTTGGCCATACCCCTCAGTTGGGCTACCTCTCGGTTATCTCCCAAGCTCTTAACTGCTGCCGCCATTACGCTGGCGACTTTTTGTTTATTCCTCCAAGCCTGGGCACCAGTGTTTTTCGTTTTGTTGATTGGCAGGCTGCTCTTTGGCATAGCCAATATCGCCCAACAACCGGCCCGCGCGCTGTTGACCCGGCAGTGGTTCCCGCCTAGAGAAGTGATTTTTGTAAACGGGTTGTCCAACGTGTTCTTTGGCCTCGTGGTTGGTGGAGGACTGGTGTTGGCGCCGGTGATACTTAGCATGGTCGACGGCGACTGGCGCACAACCCTGCGAATATTTGGGTTCTATTTCGCTGGGTTAACCATTCTGTGGCTAATCCTGGGTAAGACCCGGACCAACGAGGCCGACCAGGGCGTTGCTGCCACACAGGGATGGGCCGTTATAAAAGGCGCACTGGGCCACCGTGACCTCTGGATTGGCGGGATGGGGTTTGCCGGGGCGACGGCGTCGTTTGGTGCGTTCTTGGCGTTCTACCCAACGTTGATGCTGGAGGAATACGACGTCTCGCTTCAGATTTCCGGCGGCATCCTAGCGCTGGGGGTCATCGTCGGCGGGGTGGGTGGTCTGGGGATCGCGTGGGCCGCTTCCACCTCCGGGCGAGAGGGGAATTTCCTTCAGGTTTTGGGGGTTCTAATGATCGTCACCAACATTGGAATGATAATAACGGGGTCGCTGCCATTTCTGTTTGTGGTGTCTTTCCTTAACGGCGTAGCTTGGGCCTTTTTCCCCATCCTGGTGACCGTGCCATTCCACCTACCCGGAATACGGCCCAGGGAACTGGCTGTGGCCTTTTCCTTCACCATGATGAGTACATCGGTGGGCACATCATTGGGGCCGCTGTTCACCGGGTTCCTTCAGGAGGGGTTCGACAGCCTTAAGGTGGCGCTGTTTATCATCAGTTTCACTTCAGTGACTCTGATTATTGCTGGCAGCACCCTCCGTTTCCGCACCCAATAAACCGACGACTAACTACCGGCAATTACCTCTATTCCAACACCCCGTCTTTTTCCAGCGACTTGTACTCTTCATCAGTAAGTCCAATAAGATTTTTTAGCACGTGGCTGTTGTGTTCACCCAGCAGAGGGGCTGGAGTATCGAGACTGCCCGGACTCAGAGACAGCACCATCTCACTGACGTCGGTGGCGTAGGGGCCGATCTCCGGGTGGTCCAGCCATTGGAAATGGCCTCTGTGCTGTAATTGGGCGTCTTCGAACAGGTCTCGGCAATCGTTGACCATCCCCGCAGGCACCCCGGCGCTCTGCAGCGTCTCCATTAGTGCGCCCACTTCCCAGGAACTGCTCCAATCTGACAGCAGGCGGTCCAACTCGTCTTCGTTGGCCTTCCGGTTGAGAAGAGTGGCGAAGTCTGGGTTGTAGGGCCATCCTTTGCCGTCCGGCGCAATGGTCCGCTGCAGACCAGCCCAGTGTTCATCTGAGAAGCAGCCGAGGGCGAGCCAACGGTCATCACCGGAACAGGGGTAAACGCCGTGGGGTGCAGCGCCTGGGTCTCGGTTGCCGACCCGGGCCTGTTCTCGGTCATTCACTGCGTAGTCCAGCAGCACCGGGGCCGAGAAGTGAAGCGTGGTCTCCAACTGGGACATGTCTATGTGGATGCCCTCTCCCGTGCGACGGCTGCGGTCCAGTCCGGCCAGGATAGCTGCCACGGCGAACCGAGGGACAATGAAGTCAGTGTATGCGCCGTAGGGGTTTACGGGGTCTCGGTCCGGCCAGCCGGTCAGGTTCGTGAGGCCCACTAACGACGACAATACAGGGCCAAAGCCCGGCTGCCGTTCCATAGGCCCGCCCCGTCCCATCATGGACGTGCTAAACATGACCAGACCAGGGTTAACTTCCTTGAGTTGATCAAAGCCTAGCTCCCAGCTTTCCATGGTGCCGGGCGTGAAGTTCTCGGTGACCAGATGTGCCCATTTGGCCATCCGCAGCATCAAATCCCTGGCTCTGGGGTGCCGCATATCAACAGTGATGCCCATCTTGTTGGCGTTGTAACTAGCAAAGTAGCCGCTGCGGTTAATGCCAGGGACGCCGTCTTTAAACGGGGCGGCGTTCCGAAGGGTCCCAGGCCGTTTGACCGACTCCACCCGCACCACAGTCGCACCGTACTCTCCCAGGTATTTGGTCGTCATGGGGCCAACGGCAACCCAACAGAAGTCCAGGACGTTGACACCGTCCAGGGGCTTGCCGGCACCTGGGGTTTGATTGGTTTCTTGCTGAGCCGTCATTAAATAACCCCACTACGTTTGAGGGTCTCTAGCTCCGAGCTTGAGAGGCCCATTTCTTCTTGATAAATCTGAACATTGTGCTCGCCGATCAGCGGTGGTCTTCGGTAGATACCGGCTATATCTCGGCCGTCGCCCGACTTTATAAAAGCGCCTGGATACTGGACTGTCTCGCCCAGTTCCGGGTGTTCAATTTCTTTGAAGTAGCCACGGGCTTCCAATTGAGGATGCCCTTGAAGCGCGGCCGGAGTGGCTACTGGGAATAGCAAGATTCTGCGGTCAAGACTGCCCTGCACCAATTCTGCTCTGGTGTGGCCCGTGAAGAATTCGCCCAACGGTCCGCCCAGTTGGAGCATGAGTTCCGGGGTGATCGCCCCGTACCCCATTTTTTCCCAGTCGATGGCATCCAAATCGTCGGTGTCAAACTTGTCTTCTTTCATCCAGTCCAAGAGCGCTCTGGTGCTGTAGGCAACCGTCCCGCCCTGCACCATGTAGTTCACATAACCATCTTTGCAGGGCCAGTTGATGCGCACTCGGTTTTCGCCGGACGTCTGCCGGAACACGCCCTGCCGCTTGAGGATCGCGCCCTCAATGTCCCAAATCTGTGGCGCGTGGGCCAGGGTTTTGGCAACTGCCTGTTGGCAGGAAACATCAACATATTGCCCCTGCCCGCTGGTGACACGGTAGGTATGGGCCAGCATGGCAGCCGTGGCCCCGGCTGCGCCACCGTGCAGGTAGAAATGGGGAAAGCTGATTCGAACAGGAGCGCGATCATCATCGCCGGTCAGGTACATGAACCCGCCCAAGGCCATGCCAACAATGTCAGTGGCCTGGTAGTTGGAGTAGGGCCCATCCTGGCCAAACGGCGTTATGGACACCATGACTAACTTAGGGTTTATTTCCGCTAGTTCTGCGTAACTCAGTCCCAGCCCTTCCAGATAGCCAGGGGAGAACGATTCAATCAAGAAGTCAGCTTGTGCCACCAACTTCTTCAAAAGGGCTTGGCCATCATTCTGTTCTAAATTGAGGGTGATGCTCCGCTTGTTGGCGGCGTATGCCCACCAGAAAAGGCTCTTTTCCGGCTGCGGGTCGTCACCGTGGAACGGGCCTATGTTCCGGGCCGGACTGCCGCCAGGAGGCTCCACCTGCAGCACGTCGGCACCCATGTCGGCCAGTATCTTGCCGGCCAGCAGGCCACGCTCGTCGGTCAGGTCTAGAACCCGGTAGGGTTCTAAAAGAAAATCGATTCCACCTTGGGCACCAGGCATCATGTCTCCAGGGTCCGAAAATTATCCGCGAATTACTAAGCTAATTACTAAAGGGTTACTCCGCAGGTATTGTAGTATCCCCTACAATTTCGTCAACACCAACAATTGGAACGGGAACGGGAACAAAAGCAGGTTACTTGTACGGATAAACCTGCGGTTGTACGATGGTGATAATTAATTGCAGAAAGATTGACAACAAGACTGGATAATAATGGCCACTAGAACAAACTGGTACAGCGAGCATCCGACAGCTTGCACCTGCGCTCAATGTAATGAGAAGAGGATGATGCAGCCCGATCAAGGGAAGATTAGCCGCAACGCCAAGTGCCCATGCAACAGCGGCAAGAAATACAAGCGCTGCCACGGAAAATAACGGGTTAAACCCCGCCAATCTAAGACACAAGAAAAAAGGTCCTTCCTGACGTCGTCAGGAAGGACCTTTTTTTGTTATCAGTATTATTGCGGTTGAGCTTAACTCTTAACGGATTAGCTTTTGATGATGGAAAGCTTTATATCGTAGTTGGAGAGTTCTCCGCCCAAGATGTAGTCCGGATGGGGGCCGGCATGTGACTCCTTGAACGAAGCGCTTTGGGTCCAGGCTTTGAAGTCGTCTTCAGACTCCCAGCGAGTCACCACAAGGTAGACCTCGTGGTCGCCCTCTTTCTGCAACTTCCATAGTTCAAAGCTTTTGAATCCTGGCTCGTTTTGAACATTGCCGCGCTTGGCAAAGACCGCTTCCATGTCATCACCGTTTCCGCTCTTAATCATGATCCGGTTGGTTACTGAATACATATCTCTACTCAACGCCGATCATAGACCGGCAATTAACTCTGGATGGACTAGATAGATTCTCCCTTGATTCACATGCGGGAGCAAGCCGAAGGGTAAACAAACTATGTTTTAACAAGCTGCGTTTAAAAGGAAGACTTAAAAAACGAATTTGTATAAGAGGAGGACGGCTATCGCTCCGATGGCCGCACCCACGGAGCCAGCCTTCATCCCAATTCCCATGAGCAGGCCGCAGGAAACGACTTCACGATGTCGGTATTCTGGGTCCAGTGCTTTGGGCATGCGAAATCCCAAGTCCCTACGGACTAGGAGAGTGCCTAGGGTCGCAAATATGCCGCCAACGATACCGCCAACAATGATTGCCAGGACTACCATTTCTGCCTCCGGAAGACCCGCGACCTAAAAAATATTGGGACCAAGCCTAGGGTTACGTAATTTTAGTGGGGTCTGGTTGTAGAATTCAACGCTGCAGAGGCCTTTGTCCGGGCAATGCCGGACAAGGTTTCCGGTGGATTCAGCTAACAACATGCCAAAATAAGCGGTTCAATCGCCTGGTTGCTCTCCCGGTTACTCTACGGTGCAGGCTAGCAATTCCACGCCAAACAGCAACTTGTCCGGTGCCAGGCTGACCGATGCCGACCTCAGCGGTACTAACCTGGACGGCATTATAGGTGCTAACTTTACTTGGTGCTAAAAAAGTTCCAGATTAATACATCAAAGATTAGCCAATAGAAAAGGGCCTCCGGTGACGTGTTCGGCCGGACGGCCAAAGCTCACTATCCAAGGCCTACGTCACACCCACGCCGCAGCCGCTAGAGAAGCCGGGATCGAGATAGGTATAATCTCTAAAAACATGGGTCATGCCAACGTTGCCATAACAGAAGATATCTATGCCAATATAACGTCCAGCGTAATGGAAGACGTTGCCCAAAAGATCGTAAGTAAATTATTCGGCAAATAAAGGGAATTTAATTGAACAGATTAACCCTAGTTTTTCCGATACTGGCCGTTGCATTAATACTATCTCTGTTTGGTTGTGGCATGTTCATTACCAAATTGGGAACGGAGGGCGCGGGTGATTGGAAGTTCTCAGTAGAACAATAGCCACTGATTATGTAGCCTGTTCCCTAGATAGCCAGTACTGCTAGCTGGTGTTTTTTTGCAGTGTCCATTGACCAAAAAGTGACTGAAAAAATGACCGAACTTTCCACGTCTAAACCCAACCAGAAAAACTCATTAGTGCATTACACCCACGAATCGCCAAGATAATGGAACTAGAAAAACGTATTGATACGAATAGGCACGGACTTCAAATCCGTTATGCCTCGTGACGAGCGGGGTAGGTGGGTTCGACTCCCCCGGACTCCCCGTCAGACAACATTTACGCTGAAATCAAGTGGTCACGAAATGGTCACGAACTTTTCAGGACTAGATTTGTAGTACCGAATGTCAGAGTCGAACTGACACGGGGGCACCCCAACAACCAGTTTTAAAGCTCGTTCCCCCGCCTAGCAATGAGTTAATCGGGTTCGGTTCGATTATTCCAAATCTTTGATGTATTAATCCGGGACATTTAAAGCACCAGTAAAGTCCGCACCGATAACACCGGTCAGTATGGCGTCTTTCAGGTTGACCTTGGTCAGATTAGCTCCGGTTAGGTCGGCCTCGGTCAGGTTGGCCCCGGTCAGGTTTAACCCATTCCGGCCGAGCCCCCGTGACAGGTCAAGTCCCATCAGTTTGGCGTTCTGAAGTTTGACCCTGGTCAGGTTGGTCTGGAATAGGTCAGCCCCGGTCAGGATGGCGTCAGTCAGGGTGGCTCCCGTCAGGTCCGCATCGGTCAGGGTGGCTCCGGT
>JAPKDE010000050.1 GCA_028822675.1 Dehalococcoidia bacterium
AGTTTCCCCAAACGGTCGGAAAATTTCACCATCTCGACTTCAGTTCTCCCTGTTTATTGATTGAATCGACCGTCTTACGGTCTCTTAAATTCATTTCTAGTAATTCCCAAATCGCGAATTATCGCGCTTAGGGTACCAGGTTTCAGGTCCCGGCTTCTCTAATTGGGTATGGTTGTTCGCTGGCGGTTGACAGGGTTGATCCAGATTTCGTGGTCGCCCCTAGCTGTTCGGTCAAACTCACACCCCAACCGGCGTAATCTTCTGGTTAACTCACGGTAGTTCAAACCGCTACGGTAAATTCTCCCGGAACATCAGTGCTCGTGGTCTCAATGGACATTGCTTCGACTTCCGGTGGCAGTGAGTCTCCATTAGACTTGTACGAATCTATGAATCCAGCCGCGACGCTTTGAAGGTTTTCCATTACTTCCGTGAGGGTATCGCCCCAAGCCCGGCAACCGGGCAATGACGGAACCTCGGCCATGAATCGGTCTTCGGTCTCATCGCTGGGTTGGTGAATGACTAGTGAAAGTTTGTACAGTTGCATAATTGCATCCTCCGATACTAGGTCCATTCCCCGGAAAATACTTCTTCTGCGGGGCCTTCTAGGTAGACCTCACCTTGGCCGTCCCAGTCCACCTTGAGGGTGCCACCGGGCAGTGTTATGTCAACGGTGTGGCCGGTGTGCCCGCCAAGGATCGAAGCCACTGCGATGCCACAAGCCCCGGTGCCGCAGGCCAGGGTTTCTCCGGAGCCCCGCTCCCAAACGCGGGCAGTCAGGTGATCCCGGCTGTCTATATTCACAATCTCAAAGTTGACCCGCCGAGGAAAGATCGAATGAGTCTCCACTTTGGGCCCAACGGTCAGCAACGGGAAATCAGCCACCGGAGTGTCAATGAAGGTGACAGCGTGAGGGTTACCCATGGAAACAAAGCTCAACGGCAGGTCATGTCCGTCCATTTCAAAAGGGAATTCCAGCACCGGACCGGCTCCGTATTCTCCGGCAGGATCCAACGCCACTGGAACATCTGATGGGTTGAAGATGGGCAGGCCCATGGATACTCTGGCCCCGGTAACCAAGCCGTCTTCAGTGATGGGCACGATGTTCCGAATGCCCGCTAGGGTCTCAACACTTACCGAGCTCGTTGAGCCGGAAACAATGCTGCGGTCAACGGCGTATTTAACGAAGCACCTGATGCCATTGCCGCACATCTCCGCCTCTGAGCCATCAGCGTTGAACATGCTCATCCGGAGGTCGGCTACTTCAGAGTCTTTAATCAGTATCAGACCGTCGCTGCCAACACCAAAATGGCGGTCGCTCATGCGGCGTGCCAACTCTGGCCAGTCGCGGTCTTCGGAGCGCGCATCGACATACACATAGTCGTTGCCAGCGCCGTGCATTTTAGTGAATTTCATGTCTGGGCTCCTAGTGGGACGGGAGGCTCATTATAACACAGGGCTGGTCTCAGACAGGTACGCCGAAACCACTTCAAAAGCCTTTTCCAGTACGGCTGGATCTGCAGCATCCAGCCATGTAATACGGGGGTCTGAAGGCTTGAACCAGGTGTACTGGCGGCGGGCCAGCCGGTGGGTCTGGGTCTTAGTGCGGTCTACGGCTTCATCCAGCGACAATTCGCCGGTCAAGTGTTGACCCAGCTCCCGGTAACCAGGGCTATCTAGGGAGCCTTCCCCCATTGGGTATCCCGCCTCAGCCAGCCGTTCCACCTCCGCTAGGAAACCGGCCGCCATCATCGCGTCCACCCGGTCGTCGATACGCTGGTAGATGGCTTTTCGCTCCATAGTCAAGCCCAGCACTAAATAATCGCCGGTCACAGGTTCTTTTTGGCCTAACTCGGACGGCTTCTGATTGGTGATGTGGAAGATCTCCAGAGCCCGGATTACCCGACGCACGTTCCGGGCGTCTAGGGCGTCGGCGCGGACAGGGTCGATCTGGCGCAACCGGTCATGTAGTAACTGACCGCCGCCATCAGCCCCAGCTTCTGTTTCTAGGGCGGCCCGGAACTCGGGATCCGGCGGGACTGCGGGGACAGACTGGCCTTCCAGCAAAGCCCACACATACTGGCCTGTGCCGCCCGCAACCAGGGGCAGTTTACCCCGGCTGATTATGTCATCTGCCGCAGCTTGGGCCAGGGGCAAGAAAGCGCCCAGCCCAAAGGATTCGGAGGGTAGTAAGAGGTCAAGTAGGTGGTGGGGCACAAGTGCTAGTTCTGCCGGAGTTGCTTTGGCCGTGCCGATGTCCATTTGTTTATAGACTTGGCGGCTGTCGGCGTTGATGACCTCGCCGTTAAACCGCTGGCACAGTTCCACGGCCAAGGCGGTCTTGCCCACGGCGGTGGGGCCAACTACGGCGATTCGGGGTCGAGTATTGGTCGGCACGTCAGAAACTACGCTGCAAAAAGGTCTGACTGTGCCTAGGCCTTGGCTGCAACTACGGCAGTGGCTACCTGAAGAAACTGGTCGGCCTGGAGCGCCGCTCCGCCAATCAGTCCGCCGTGGATGCAGTCTTGGGCCGCGTAATCACCGGCGTTGCCACCGTTCATGCTACCGCCATAAAGCAAGGAGATGTTGTCGGCTGCGCCTGAGAATATTCTGTGTAGGGTCTCTAGAATCACCCCACCAATGATCTCAGCGGCAGTCTCCGGGGTGGCCGACTGGCCAGTTCCAATGGCCCAGATTGGCTCGTAGGCGACGATTAGACCGGTGGCGTCGCTAATTCCCTCGAGTCCCGCGCGGACCTGCCCGCTGATGAAGTCTGAGGCTTGACCGGCCTCCCTCTGTTCCAGGGTCTCGCCGACACACATGATGGGCCTCAATCCGGCTGCCTGGGCTGCTTTGACCTTGAGGTTGACCGATTCGTCGGTCTCGGCAAACATTTGGCGGCGTTCCGAATGGCCGATAATCACGTAGTCGCAGAGTCCCTGCAGCATCCCCGGCGAAACCTCACCAGTAAATGCGCCAGACTCCTGGAAATGCATGTTTTGAGCGCCCACTTTGACCGCAGAACCCTTGACCGCATCGCTGACAGCGACCAGGGATATGGCCGGCGGACAGAGCACCAATTCCACACCCGTGACTCCGGCTGCGCCGTCTCGCACTCCAGCGGCCAAGGCTGCGGCTTCCGAGACAGTTGTGTTCATTTTCCAGTTTCCAGCGACTACCAGGTCAGGCATGGGACTATCTCCAATTTTCTTTTGTGGTTGGGAGTGCGAATCGGCTACGGGCCGAACTTGGTCATTTTCCCGGCGTGGGAAAGGCCGTGGACCATTACGCTGGTGGCCGGTATGCTGCCGATTGAGCCCAGGGGGCAGGCACGTTCGTCAAACGTTGGCACGCCCTCGCCTTTGGTCAGCTTGGAATGCAGCATGAACGGCACTGGATGCCAGCTATGGGCAGCCATTATCGCCGGGGTGGAGTGGTCACCGGCGACCATCAAAACGTCCGGTTCCAGCTCGAGTATCTCAGGTATAAACGGGTCCAGTTCTTCCAGACAACGCACCTTGGCGTCAAAGTCGCCATCTTCTCCGGCGGCATCAGCCGGCTTGTAGTGAATGAAGAAGAAATCGTGCTTGTCCCAGTTGGCCCGGAGAGTATCCATCTCAGCGGCAAAGTTCTTGCCAGTGGGAATGACATTCATTCCGGCCACAGTGGCCAGACCACGGTACATTGGGTAGGCGGCGATGGCTGCCGGGTCCAGACGGTACACCTCACCCATGGGAGGCAGTGACGGCATCTGGGCAAAGCCCCGCAACAACAGCATGTTGGCCCTTTCTTCTTCGGCCATCAACTTCGCTGCCTGCTTCACAAACTCGTTGACGATGTCGGCAGTTTTCTGAGCTTCTGGCTTTATCGCTTTCACTTCCAGGGCTTTGGCACCAGTGACCTGAGGGTCGGTCTCGGTGACCAACTCAGAGAGACCTTCACCGCGTAGACGCAGCACAAATCTGTAGTCTTGGACGGAGAAAACATCCAACTGAACACCCGGAATCTCTATTCGGTCTAGTCGTTCGCAGATGGGAGCGCTGAATTCGGTGGGTATCCGGCCAGCGCGGCGGTCAACCAGCAGACCATCGCCGTCAACGAGGCAGAAGTTGCCCCTGGTAGCCACGTCACCCGGTTGCAGCTCGACCTCAATGCCCAGGGCTTCCAATGCCCCGCGACCAATCTGATGCTTCAGTGGGTCGTAGCCAAAGAGGGCCAAGTGGCCAGGTCCGCTACCGGGAGCCACACCGGGCAATACTGGGGTGGTCACGCCGCAGGCGCTCTTCTGAGCCAGTGCATCTAGGTTGGGAATATGGGCGGTTTCCAGCTCTGATTTGCCGGTGTCCGGATGGGCTAAACCGCCCAAGCCGTCGGCAACCAACAACACTATCTTAGTCGGTGTCTTGGTGTAACAATCTCTTAATTCTTCTACATCTATCACTGGTTATTTCCTCGTGTTTGGGCCTAATAATTCCCAAGCTGTTCTCTCGCCGTACAGCTTATCACCGATGGCTGAGTCGCCTGATTTTAATTAAACGTCTGGCAGGGCAGCAATGCCCGGTAGTTCCTTGCCTTCAAGGAATTCCAGGGACGCGCCGCCGCCGGTGGACACGTGCGTCATCTTATCCATCAGGCCCAGTTCTTCGATCGCCTCGGCCGTGGAGCCTCCGCCAATGACGCTGGTAACGCAGTCTAGCTTGGCAATGGCCTCGGCCACGGTTCGGGTTCCAGCGCTGAACCGAGGCATCTCAAAGACTCCCATGGGTCCGTTCCAGATTATGGTCTTGCACTTGCTGAGAGCCTCGGCAAAATCCTGGGCTGAAGATGGAGCAATATCCATGATGTACCAGCCGTCGGGAACGTCGCCTACGTGCATGACATCGGTTTCTCCGGGGTCGGCGGCAAACTCGTTGGCAATGACTACGTATTCTGGCAGATGGACTTCTATGTTGGCTGCTTCAGCCCGTAGCATGATCTCGCGGGCGAATTCCAGGCGGTCTTCTTCAATCCTAGAATCGCCGGTCAAATAACCCATCGCGTTCAAGAAAGTGACACACATACCACCGCCGATGAACAGGTGGTCCAGGTCTTCCAGTA
The DNA here is from genome assembly GCA_028822675.1 of Dehalococcoidia bacterium. The sequence continues at coordinate 5,095 of JAPKDE010000050.1, forward strand.
GGTTATCCAGCAGCAGAATTTTGTCGCTGACCTTGGCACCGCCCATCAATGCGGCCAGGGGTTTTTCCGGAGACTCCAAGGCTTTGCCCATCTCTTCTACTTCACGCTGGACCAACAATCCCATGGCCGAGGGCAGGAACTTGGTTATACCGTCAGTGGATGCGTGGGCCCGGTGGGTAACGGCAAAGGCGTCCATCACGAAACAGTCCACCGAGTCGGCTAGTTCACAGGCAAAAACGCCGTCGTTCTTCTCCTCGCCCGGGTGGAACCGCAGGTTCTCCAGCAGGACCACATCACCGGGAGCCATGGCGGCGATGGCTTCGGCCACCACGGGGCCGGTGATTTCCGGCAGGCTCTTTACGGGGCGCTCCAGCAAGTACGCTAACCGGTCTCCAACGGGGGCCAGCCGCAGATCTTCTACAACCTCGCCTTTGGGGCGGCCCAGGTGGGAGCAGAGCACAACCTTGCTGCCCTGCTCAATTAGATACTTTATGGTGGGTAGAGTGGCCCGCAGCCGCTGGTCATAGAGGGATATTCCCTCAATTCCCTGGTCGATTGGCACATTGAAATCCACTCGCACCAGCACTCTTTTGCCAGCCACATCAAGCTGGTCCAGTCTACGTTTTGCCATTACCGTCCCCCTTCCGCCGCCCAGCGACCGAGGTCTGTCAGAGCGTCCATTCCTTCTTGTGATACGCCGCTTTGTGATAAACCGCTCAGGCCCGACAGGGCTTGGTCAACCAACTCCTGGGCTTTGTCTTGGGAAACCCGTTTGGCGTCGGTGCTGTCCAGTATCTCAATCATCTTGACGATGTCGCTGTCTTCTAGGACTCGCTTCATATAAATGGCGCCAAGTTCTCGCTTAACACTTACTTCAGCCGTTTCTAGTGTGTGTACCAGGGGCAGGCTTTTTTTCTTGTTAATAACGTTACTGGGGGTCATACCGTCGCCGCGTTCACCCCACAGGTCGTCTATGTCTCGGGCAATCTGCCAGGCCATTCCCATGTTCCGGCCCACGTCAGCCATCTTGGAGCAGACTTCATCTGAAGCGCCGGTGACCAGTGCGCCGGCTTCAGCGGCGCAGGCAGCCAGTGCGCCTGCTTTGCGCCCAATCATGTCCAGATACGAGGCTGTGGTGACCAGCATTTGGTCTTGAAATTCCAGGTCCATGTACTGTCCCTCGCATAGGGAGAGGCAGGCCATGTCCAGGGAACGGACCGCCCGCAGAACCCGGTCGGCGGGTACATCTTTCTGGGCCAGACTCATCATGGTGGTTCGCCCCAGGGAATGCAGGCCGTCTCCGGCGTTAATCGCCTGTGCTGGCCCCCAGACCCACCAGATACTGGGCCGGTCTCCAGCCTCCGCCCGGCCGGCTTGGACATCACCGTGAACCAGGGTGAAGTTATAAATCAGATCCACGCTGGCAGCGACGGGCAGCGCCTCGGTGAAATCACCCGCCAGGGCTTCACAGGATGCCAAGGCCATCGCCGACTGAAAAGTCAGAGGGGAAGTCCCGCTCTGCTGCTGACCTTGTTCATCCACCCAGCCAAGGTGATAGCGCAGCACATCGTATAAGAAGCCTTCTCTGGATTCGAAGACTCCTTTGAGTTCGTCTTCCACGGCTTGCCGGTAGCATTGGTATATCTGTGGCAGCGGGATAATCTGTCTCCTAGTTTTCCGTTATTGGTTCCGGTTTAGTTCTGGTCTTAGTTCTGGGCCGAGTCCCAGACCGTAAGCACCTGGTCAAAGGGAATGGCCCCTTCTCGAAGAAGTTTGGGCGTGTTTGATGTTATGTCTACTACAGTGGACGCTGTGCCTTTGGGCTCAGGCCCGCATTTTAATACGTAATCCACGCGGGTGCCCATCTGGTCGATCAATTCAGCCAGGGAAATCAGGTCGGGCCCGCCGCTGATGTTGGCGCTGGTGCCAGTAATCGGCCCGCCCAACCCTTTAATCAATGCTAGGGGCGCTTCATGGTCTGGCATCCTAACGGCTACGGTTGCAATTCCTGCCGTGAGTCGGTCTGGAACGTCCGGCGCTTTTTGCACCACCAGTGTCAGGCCTCCGGGCCAGAACCGCTCCACCAATTTCTCGGCTGGTAGGGGCAGGTCGTTCGCCATCTTATTTAATTGATCCCAGCCGTTCACCAAAACCGGCAGCGCCAGGTCATCGGGACGGCCCTTAATCGCGAAAATTCGGTCAAGTGCCGTGGGGTTAAAGACATCGGCTGCCAGTCCATAGAGGGTGTCGGTGGGGATGGCCACCACACCACCATCTTTCAGGTGATTGACTGCCTTTTCCAAGTCTTCTGATTTCATTTATTGTTTGGGCTAACCTTGGGTATCCAAGTTAGTTACTACAACCCCATTGTTACCTACAATTTTGTGCTCCAGTACGCAGGAGTTCATAGCGCGCGGAGTATATCATGGGCTGGGTATCCCTTAGGTGTTAAAAAGCCGTCATATTCACCCCCCCAGAATCCGTTGACTTTATGTCGCCTCCAAACGGTATACTCGCCCATATCCAGCCGCTATAATTGCTGCGTGTTATGTAATTTGGGTGGTCCCATTAATTACATACAGGTTTCAGAGGTTTAGTTAGCGCGTTTTTTCCAGAAAGTTTGCCTGATTAGCTGATTTTAGGGTTATTAATTATTAATCGGGAATCCATTTATCCAGGATACTCAGGAGGTTGAGCCACGACTGAAAGCAAGTTGCCTCAAGGACGGAGAGTCGCCACCAGCGACGATTTGGAAGTCTCAGCGTACTTGGAGATTGCAAAAGGGCTGGACGCAATCGGCTCCGAGGATGATGACGGCCAGAAATCGGTGAATGAGGGCGTGGTCGTAATCGATTTTGGCTCTCAGTACAGTCACCTGATTGCCCGTCGGATCAGAGAGTTGAAGGTCTACTCTATGGTTGCCCAGTCCAAGAGCACCTGGGATTCGGTGAAACATCTCAATCCCAAAGGTGTGATTCTTTCCGGTGGCCCAGCCAGTGTCTATGAAGAGGGCGCTCCTCAGATACCAGACTGGGTCTTTGAGCAGCACCTGCCGGTGTTGGGCATCTGTTACGGAATGCAGGCAATGGTGCACCAACTTGGCGGCAAGGTGGCCCCTGGCGCTAAACAGGAATTTGGTTACGCCGTTTTGCACCAGGATAGCCCTGAAGCTGGTTCCCCACTTTTCAACGACCTGCCACCGTCTTTCCAGGTGTGGATGAGCCACGGCGACCGGGTGGAAACACTGCCTGAAGGGTTCACCGGCACGGCCTATACCGAGAACTCACCGCTGGCTGCCATCGGCAACGGCGACAATATGTATGGCATTCAGTTCCACCCAGAAGTTAACCACACTCCCCTGGGCCAAGACATCCTGAATAACTTCCTCTTTGACGCCTGTGGCTGCAAAGCAGATTGGATCCCTAGCAACGTGGTCCACGACTCCATCAAAAACATCCGAGAACAGGTTGGTACCGGCAAGGTTATCTGCGCCCTATCGGGCGGTGTGGACTCGGCTGTTACTGCTGGGCTTCTGCACCAAGCCATTGGTGACCAACTCACCTGTATCTTCGTGAATAACGGCCTACTAAGAATGGAAGAAGCCGAGAGAGTACAGACCACTTTCAAACGCGGACTGGGTCTGAACCTGACCTATGTGGACGCCACTGAGCGGTTCTTGAAGCGGCTGGAAGGTGTCACAGATCCGGAGATAAAACGTAAGGCGATTGGCGAGGAATTCATCCGAGTGTTCGAAGAGGCCGCTTTGGGTCTAGACGACGCCGAATTCTTAGCACAAGGCACACTTTATCCGGACGTCATAGAGAGCGAAGCCCCGGAAAACCGGACCTCCGCCCGGATCAAGAGCCATCACAACGTTGGTGGTCTGCCGGATAACATGAAACTCAAGCTGGTTGAGCCTCTGCGCTACCTCTTCAAGGATGAAGTCCGAGAGGTTGGCCTGGCCCTGGGTCTGCCCAATGACATGGTCTATCGACAACCTTTCCCTGGTCCCGGTTTGGCCATCAGGATCATTGGCGAGGTCACCAGTGAAAAACTGGAAATGCTGAGGAAATGTGACTGGATCGTCATTGATGAGATCAAAGCCGCCAACCTGTACGACCAGATATGGCAGAGCTTTGCGGTACTCAGTGACAGCCGGACGGTGGGAGTGCAGGGTGATTTCCGCACCTACGGCTATGTCTGTGCCATCAGGGCGGTCTCCAGCGAAGACGCAATGACCGCCGACTGGGTAAGGCTGCCGTACGAGGTGCTGGCCCGCATGTCCAACCGCATCGTGAATGAAGTCCCTGGTGTGAACCGGGTGGTTTACGACATCACCAGCAAACCCCCTGGCACCATCGAATGGGAATAACCGGCTTTCTGGTTCAGTCATTTTATATGCGGAGCACCTACCTTTATCCGAGTCTTCATTCTAAAAGAGAGAAGGGACTTCGTTTTGGGATGCCAACCTCAAATTTGGCTCACCGGTACCTCCGCAAAGACCGGTGGTACCGGTGAGAGTACTGATAGTTGGCTCCGGCGGGCGGGAGCACGCGTTGGCCTGGCGCATCAACCAGAGTTCCAACCTGACCAAGTTATGGGTCGCGGGCGGGAACGCCGGCACAGCGGCCATTGCCGAGAATTTCAATATTCGCTCCAACGATGTTGACGGTCTGGTCAACAAAGCGAATGAACTCAAAGCAGACTTGGTCGTCGTTGGACCGGAGGCTCCACTAGCCATGGGGTTGGCTGACCGCCTGGACGGACTGGGAATACCGGTGTTTGGCCCCAGCCAAGCGGCGGCGCAGATTGAGGCCAGCAAGGGTTTTGCGCTGAATCTGATGCAAAAAGCTGGAGTACCCTGTCCCGGTTTTGCCAGCGTTCGCGATGAGGCTGGTGCCCAAGCCTATATAAAAAGTCACCCTGGGCCGATGGTCGTCAAAGCCGACGGACTGGCCGCTGGGAAGGGTGTGCTGCTGTGCGACGACTCGGAACAGGCACAAGCTGCGGTGAGATTATGTATGTCCGACCACGCCTTTGGTGAGGCCGGGGACACGGTGATATTGGAAGAATATCTCAGCGGTCCGGAGGTCAGTGTCTTTGCCTTCTGTGACGGAGAGAATCTCTCTCCGCTGGTTGCCGCCTGTGATTACAAACGACTTGGCGACGGTAACATCGGCCCCAACACTGGCGGCATGGGAAGTTTCTCCAGTCCTGATTTTTGGACTCCTGAGTTGGCCGCCCAGGTTGAGCAGACCATCATGCGACCGGTACTCAAGGCCATGGCCAAATGTGGAACTCCCTATAAAGGGGTTTTGTACGCCGGGCTGATGCTAACCGGGACCCCGTCTGATTGGAAACCCAAGGTCTTGGAGTTCAACTGCCGGTTGGGCGATCCTGAAACGCAGGTGGTGATGCCGCTTTTGGCGTCGGACCCGCTGGAACTGATGCTGGCTTGTGCTGAGGGTACCCTCAACAACGTGCAGGTAAAGTGGAACGGAAAGAACTACGTAGGCGTGGTTATGGTCTCCGGTGGCTACCCGGAGGAATACCAGACCGGTTTTAAGATAGCTGGCTTGGAGGAAGAAGGCCCGGAGGACACGATGGTCTTCCACGCCGGCACCAAGCTGGGTGACGGTGGCGTTGCTGGGCAACCACTCACTGTCGGTGGTCGCGTACTGACCGTAGTCGGCGGTGGTGACAACATGGAACAAGCCAGGGAACGTGCCTACGCAAGATTGGAGCTCATCAGTTTTGAAGGTGCGGCCTGGCGGCGGGATATCGGATCGGCAGCCAACCAGGGCTCCGCTCGGTCGACCGGCTAAGTAGATGCAAAAACTTGAAGTGTTATTCACCCTAGTTGAAGATGACCAAAGACTGCAGAATTATAGGCGCAAGAAATGGCTCCGCACTGAAGAGTTCCGGCAATGGCTGGGTCAGGACGAATTGTTGGAATTGACCATGGAACAAGCATTGGAGCTATACCGGGCATCGGGAGGACGAGATTCCGCCGGGTTTAGGAACAATACTATTGAAGACATCCGCGATGGTCTGGATTTTCTGCTCTATGATAATATCAAGTTGGAAGGCCGCTTTGACGAGTGCGCCTCGCCTGGTGGAGCCTACCGGTTGGAGGCCACCGGCAAGGAGTTTCCTTCTTATCTTTTATGCCTGAGCAACCCGTCTCTTTTCGCTGTTTGGAACGCCAATGCAGAGGGTTTGCTGAAGCAAGCAGGATTACTTACCGCCAGTCTCAAGCGCGGCCCAATGGGCATCCGCTACCTTGATGCACTGGAAGCCCTGAATCAAATTCGAGTCCGCTCCGGCCGAGGCGATTTTCGCGAGATTGACGAATTGGCTTACCAAGCTGCCCGGAAATAATATCCGCATCGATAAATTACTAAGACGCCCCAGAGGATGAACCCATGACCTGGCGTGACACATTGGAAGGATTGAAACAGGACCTGACTGAGGTTCGCGCCCAGCGTCAGCGCCGGGTTGAAGAAGAAGAGGCCGGACTCAAAAAAGAGCGTGAAGATCTTTCGCTCATGTCCAAGACCCTAGGCGTGGATGAACTGCTGGCCGAGATGAACGCCACACTGCTGGATGGCAAGGGCGAGATTCAAACCATCATTGGCTGGGAACCGGACGAAGAATCCGAATACGAAGCCAATCTTGGACTCAGTATCATTGACGAATCCTCGGAAGACGAAGACGGCGATACTGACGTGATTACCACAATCCTGTCCTGGGATGAGAGTGGCGAATTGGAGATTGCCGTTGACCTGGGTCTATCCAGCGAAGGGATTTATCTACAGATAAACGAGATTGAAATCAGGCCGGAACGTGAAGCCTTTGAACAGGGCTTGATTGTTGCATTCAAGGACGAATTAGAAATCTAGAATTTTGTCTGACAAGACTATAAATATTGTGACGCCAGGCCGGTTTAACAGACCGTGTATACAGTGGTCATTTGGGGCCGGTTTGAGCGTAATTGGGAAATTGTTTTGCCGCAAGTAGGTGTTATTATGGGAAGCGCCTCGGATGAGCCCGTGGTGCAAGATACCATAAAGGTTCTTGAGGATATGGGTATCGATTTCGAGACCCGTGTTATGTCGGCTCACCACACCCCGGAACGGGTCCATGAGTACGCTCAGACAGCCCGAGATCGAGGCATAGAAGTAATTATCGCGGCCGCTGGCGGTTCTGCTGCCCTGGCCGGTGCCATAGCGTCAATGACCACGGTGCCGGTCATTGGCATCCCGCTTACGTCCAGCGAGTTAAAAGGCATCGACGCACTGATGTCCACGGCCCAGATGCCTCCGGGCATACCAGTTGCCTGCATGGCAGTGGGGAGCTGGGGGGCCAGAAACGCTGGATACTACGCTGCTCAAATCTTGGGCTTAAAGTACGACAATATAAGGCAGGCTTATGATGACTACCGACGCGAACTCCGCGAACGGTAGACCGCATCCCGTAGTCCTAACCGACTTCGACGACACCGCCGCAACTCAGAACGTGGCGGAGATGCTGCTCAACCAGTTCGGCGACCTAGATTGGAAGGATGTGCGCCAACGGTTCCGCGACGGCCACATAAACCTGAAGGAATATCAGGAAATTACCTTCCGAAACATCAATGCCGACCGCGCAACCATGCAGTCTTACGTGAAGGAACACGCCAACCTGCGACCCTTCTTTAAAGACCTGTGGGGATTCTGCCAGTCCAATGGCATACAAATGGCAGTGGTCAGCCAGGGTTTGGATTTCTATATCCAAGCTGTGTTGGAGCGTGAAGGTGTTGGCCGGGTGCCCGTCTACGCCGTGGATACCACGTTTGAAGACGGAGAGATCTCCTATCACTACAACCACACCAACCCTGGCCATGAAGACCAGGGAAACTCCAAGGGGTTTGTGGTGCAGTCGTTCCAGCAAAAGGGCGCCTACGTGTTCTTTGCCGGTGACGGCCACTCTGACTTGGAAGCGGCTAGAGTCGCCGACGTTACCTTTGCCCACCGAAATCTGGCGACGTTCTGCGACGACGAGAAGATTGCCTACCAGCCGTTTAAAGACTTCAGAGAAATACTAGTGGCAGTCAGGAATTACTCAATGAACGGCAACGAATCAAACCGCGCGCCGCAGGGCGATGAGGCGTAACTGTGATTGACCGATATTCCAGACCTGCCATGAAGCAGGTCTGGTCAGATGAAAATAAATACC
>JAPKDE010000288.1 GCA_028822675.1 Dehalococcoidia bacterium
GGCCATACGCACCGGGTCATTGATGGGAATTATGTTGCCCAGAATTGCGATGCGCACCTTCTTGGTAAGTCGGCTAATCACCGCCGCATCGATGTTGGCAGACGGTTTCATGTTCCAGTAGGCGGCATGGTGTTCGTTGGTCATGATGCCGTCCATACCAGCTTCGTCGGCCTGTATGTATTGCTCGTGGTATTGGTTGTAGAGGACGTGGGCTTTTTCCGGGTCAAAGTAGCTGTTTGGAAAGCCCAACCGCCCGGAGTCGTATTTTGCCAGGTCTTCTTCCGTTACATGTATGTAAGGCTGCTGCGAGTGGAAGAAAACCTCTACATGGTCTTTCATATCAAAAACTCTCAAACGTCCGGTTGAATCAATTTGGCCGAATCACGTTCGAAATAAGGCTGCGCACAAGGCCAAGGGAAGACGGTGCCTAGTATAGCACCGTGTTTTATGTCGCCTTGGGTATCTCTTTATCCGATCTCGATGCCCACCGGGCAGTGGTCTGAGCCATAAACGTCGGACAGGATGAACGCCCTGGTCAGACGCTCCGCAAATTCATCATCGGCAAAGAAATAATCGATGCGCCATCCAACGTTGCGGTCGCGGGCACGGGTCATCTGATCCCAGTAGGAATAATTGTCCGGTTCTTGGTTGAAGATCCTGAGGGTGTCTTTGTAGCCACAGGCCAAGAATTCGTCCATCCAGGCGCGCTCTTGGGGCAGGAACCCTGATATTTTGACGTTTTCCTTGGGACGGGCTAGGTCAATTTCTTTATGAGCGGTGTTCACATCGCCGCAGACCACCACGTGCTTGCCGCTCTTGCGGGTCTTTTCTGCGTATTCCAAGAAGGCATCGTAGAATTCCATCTTGTATTGCAGCCGGTTAGCGGAGCGCCTGCCGTTGGGAAAGTAAATATTGAAAAGAACAAAGTCTTCAAAGTCGGCGATGATGGTGCGACCTTCAGAATCGAAGCGGTCGCCAAATCCGTACTGCACACTTTCAGGAGCCTTCTTGGCGTAGAGACCAACGCCGCTGTAGCCCTTTTTCTCCGGGGTGGAAAAGAAAGAAGCGTAGCCTTCGATCGACTTTACTTCGTCGGGTAATTGGACTTCGTGGGCTTTGGTTTCCTGAAGGCAGAGGATGTCTGGCGCTTCTTCTCCGAACCAATCTAGAAAACCCTTCTTGTGGGCGGCTCTGAGACCATTTACGTTCCAGGATATAACCTTCATGAGACCAACTCCTTACTTGTTCAACTGAACCGATACAGCCTGCAACCCGTCCGGTCCCATTTAAAGACGCTATTCGCACTGTTAGGACCAGACGGCTACCAAACTGTGTGGGAAATTTCGCGTGGTCTGGGTCCTCAAGTATCGGCCCGGTTGCGGGTGACATTGCCAATCCCGAGATGGCCCGATTATATCTGTTGCTACATTCCCGTCAATCAGTAGTGATTATCTGGTTTCTGAAGTTTCTTAACCCGCCGTCGATTGCCAAAACTGTTAATCATGGCTGTGATATTATTGCGCCCTCAACCGCTGGCCCGGTTTCAATCCATCAAACGAGGCTAGCCTACTTGTGACTGCGGAGTGCACCAAATGACAAAAACAGGACAAAACCACCTTGATAGCTTGCGAGACGGTCGCAGCGTTTTTCTAAACGGCCAACTGGTCGGTGACGTTGTTGACCACCCGGCCTACCGAAACGCCATCCGGTCTACCGCTAAGCTATATGACTTCCAGGCGGCGCCCGAGAATGAGGAATTGATGACATTTGTTTCGCCCACCGGTGCGCGGGTCAACCGCAGTTGGCACCTGCCTGAGTCCTACGATGAGTTGGTGCAACGCCGCAAAGCTATTGAGGCCTGGGCGGAACAGACAAATGGGTTCTTGGGCCGCTCTCCCGACCATGTGGCATCTTCCCTCTGCGGAATGATGATGCGACCAGACCTATTTGAAGCCCACGGAGAGAAACGCGCCAAGGCTTTTGCTGATTATTTTGCCTACGTTAGGGACAATGACCAGTTTGTTACCTACGTGGTGGTTGGCCCGCAGGCTGACCGATCTAAGGGTGTTAGCCAGCAAGCGAATGAATTCACTACGGCCGGCATCTGTGATGAGGACTCCCAAGGCATAACAGTGAAAGGTGCAAAGATGTTGGGCACCAGCTGCATCCTGGCCAACGAGATTTTGCTGGGCACGATCCAGCCCATGAAACCGGGTGAAGAGCAATACGCATTCTCCGCGGCTGTACCAATCGGCACCAAGGGAGTAAAGCTACTTTCGCGGAAGTCTTATGAAGCCTCTGCGGTTTCAGAGTTTGATAACCCGCTTTCATCCCAGTTCGATGAAAACGATGCAGTCGTCTACTTTGATGAGGTGAAAATTCCGTGGGAGCGTGTGTTTGTCCACCGTGACCCGGCCATGTGTTACGCCCAATACCACGAGACACCAGCTCACGTATTCCACAACTACCAAGCCCAAGTTAGGTTGATGGTGAAGCTACGCTTTCTGGTTGGCGTAGCCCGAAAGATCGCGGAAACGACCAACGTTATCGCCTACCCTCAGGTGGTGGAAAGCTTGGGGAGTTTGGCGGGGCAAGCAGCCCTGATAGAAGGCATGGTTCACGGCATGGAGGCCAAGGGCACTTGGGTGGGTAAGTATTACGTGCCAGACCGTCATTTGATGTACGCGTCTCAGGTTCAGGCCCAGAAGATGTATCCAGAGGTGATTCAGGCTATCCGGCAGATGACCGGGGGCGGGGTGATTATGATGCCGTCTTCAGTGGAAGATTTTTCCAGCGATGAGACCGCCGGTTACATCGAGAAGACCCAACAATCACCAGTCAGTAATTCCAAAGACCGGGTCAAACTGTTCAAACTGGCGTGGGACGCGATTGGGTCTGAGTTCGGCTCCCGGCACGTGCAGTATGAGATGTTTTACTCGGGCGCTCAGTTTGCAGTTCGTAACCACTCTTTTCGTA
>JAPKDE010000289.1 GCA_028822675.1 Dehalococcoidia bacterium
ACACTCGCCGCATTTCAAAAGTAGTGAAGGGAGGCCGTCGCCTCCGATTCAACGCGTTAGTCGTTGTGGGAGATGGACAGGGCGAAGTGGGTGTCGGCTTGGGAAAAGCCCTTGTGATTCCAGACGCGGTCAGAAAGGGCAATGCAGTAGCCAGAAGAGACACTGTAAAGATCCCTCTGCGCGGGAACACCATCCCCCAAAAAATCACCGTTAAAAAAGGCGCCACCATAGTGATGATCAAACCGGCCCGTGAGGGTACTGGAGTGATTGCGAACGGTACCATGCGAGCAATCTTGGAACTGGGCGGCGTCAAAGACGTGGTTGGGAAATCCCTGGGCTCCAGGAACCCCATTAACATTGTCTACGCCACCATTGAAGCGCTACGGCAATTGCGAGACCCGGACATTGAATTAGCCCGTAGACTGGGGCGGCCAATGCCCAATGCTGCTCAAGAAGTAGTGACTGTTCCTGTAACTGAGACGGATACCCCTTAAGGGAGAATATAGACCGAACCCCTTAACCGGACGTACGGTCGAACGATTATGGCGGAAATAAAAATTACCTGGGTAAAGAGCACAATAGGGAAACCAGGGAACCAACACAGGATTATTAAGTCATTGGGTCTGCACCGGTTGAACCATACCGTGGTGCACCAGGACTCACCAACGATTCGCGGGATGATTAATAAAGTTAGTCACCTGGTGAAGTTGGAAATAGCTTAATAAGCTGTCTGTTAAGTCAGTTTTCGGGAATAAACCAAGGTGTACGAACTGTAACCTGGTTCACTTGACCGCTAAACCGGTATTTCAGGACCGCTCAAACGGTTTACCCACGACCCTCAATGCATCTAGTATTGGTCTATACGGCGTAAGGAATTAAGAGGCACTCCCATGATGGAACACCAATTGGCCCCTTCCAAGGGAGCCAGGAAAAGACGAAAACGAATCGGTCGCGGTGACGCTGCCGGTCAAGGAAGCACCGCAGGTCGGGGTATGAAGGGACAAAAATCCCGCTCCGGTGGTGGCGTATCCCCTTGGTTTGAGGGCGGTCAGTTGCCTTTGATTAAGGGTTTGCCGATGAAGCGCGGCTTCCACAACCCCTTTAAGACGTATTACTCCCTGGTCAAAATTGAGACACTAGAGACCTTTGACGCAGGTGAGCGAATCACCCCTGAACTCCTATTGGAGAAGGGCTTCTTGCGCAATCTCAACCTGCCAGTGAAAATCGTCGGCGATGGTGAGATCAGCAAGGCAGTAACCGTGGTGGCTGCCAAGTTCACCCGTGCTGCCAAAGAGAAGATTGAAGCGGCAAAGGGAACAGCGGAAGAAACAGCGGCGTAATGATGAACGCCGATGTCCAGTCAGGTAAATTTCCCAAGCTGATCCAGGCGGCGATTGACGCATTCAGTCTCCCTGACTTACGTGCCAAAATCCTGTTTACCCTGGCTATTTTGGCCCTATATCGCTTTGTCGCACATATTCCCCTACCGGGAATCGATCAAGTACAGCTAGATAACCTTTTTAGGAACAACGAACTCCTAGGCTTCTTAGACCTGTTCAGCGGCGGCGCACTGAGCCGAATGAGCATCGTCGCCTTGGGCGTGTTCCCTTACATCACTTCGTCCATCATCATCCAGTTGCTTACCCCGGTCATTCCGCAATTGCAGGACATGGCCAAGGAAGGCGAGTCAGGCCGGGCCAAAATGAACCGGCTAACCCACTGGATTACCATTCCCATTGCATTCGCCCAAGGTTACGGGCAACTGGTGCTCTTGGAACAGAGCAACGTTATTGCCGATGTGGGATTCTCCGGAGACGCCCTGTTGCCCACGTTGGCAGCTTTGTTCTCCATCGCCGCTGGTACCATGTTCTTGGTTTGGTTGGGCGAAATGATCACGGAAAGAGGCATCGGAAACGGTATCTCGCTCCTGATTTTCGCCGGTATCGTTGCCGGTTTCCCTCGTCTACTAACCCAAGGATTCTTGGACCGAGACAACGTACTCGGCATTGGGTTCTTCGCCTTGATCGGCGTTATAATTATCGCCTCCATCGTGCTGTTTAACGAGGCACATCGGCGAATTCCGGTACAGTATGGCCGCAGTATATTTAGGGGCGGCAGGATGTATCGTCAAAGCGGCGCTACCTATCTACCGCTGCGCATAAATTCAGCGGGCATGATTCCGTTAATCTTTGCTTTTTCCATCGTAATTCTTCCTGGAACAATCGCGACGTACTTTGCTACCAACACAACGTTCATCGGGGACATTGCAAACTTCTTTGCAGACCTGCTGATACCGACGTCGCCCATCTATTGGGTGATGGTGTTCGTCCTGGTAGTGATCTTCACCTTCTTCTATACCCTGGTGGTGTTTAACCAACAGCAGTTGGCTGAAAACTTACAAAAGAACGGTGGCTTCGTTTTGGGTATCCGGCCGGGTAAGCCAACCCAAGACTACTTGAACCGAGTTATCGTACGCATAACACTGGGTGGTGCCCTATTCTTGGGAACCATTGCCATCATGCCGTATATTGCATCGCTTATCACCGATGTGCAGGCCATATCACTGAGCAGCACCAGCCTTCTAATCATGGTGGGTGTTGGATTGGATACCCTGCGTCAACTAGAAGCCCAGTTAATGATGCGGAACTACGAAGGATTCCTGAGATAACATGGCTCAGGGTTTGAGACTGGTTCTGTTCGGACCTCCTGGTGCCGGCAAAGGTACACAGGCGCAACTGCTACGTGAGCACTTAAATGTAGCGCACATCAGCTCTGGGGATCTGTTCCGACACCATTTGGGACAGGGAACCGAGTTGGGTCTGCGGGCCAAGGGATACATGAGCAAAGGGGAATTGGTCCCCGACGAAGTAACTATCGACATTATCTTGGACAAGGTTATGTCGATACCCAAGGATGAGGGATTCATACTTGACGGGTTCCCCCGGAACCCCAATCAGGCTGAGGTGTTAGA
>JAPKDE010000290.1 GCA_028822675.1 Dehalococcoidia bacterium
AGCGCCCCCAGCCCCCTTGGCCTCATGGGGTTATCTAGAAACCGCACCGCACCAAGCAGGGCTAAAATTAAAGCCCTCGAAACAACGCTGGGGTTCTCCTTCAAGGACCCCAGCATTTTGCGTTTGGCGTTGGTGCATCGCTCCTATTGCAATGAGAACGGCATAGACCCTGCCGAGTGCTATGAACGCCTGGAGTTTTTGGGCGACGCCGTCCTGGAATTGGCCGTTTCCACCGAACTCTACACTCGATTCCCGGACGCTGATGAAGGGGAATTAACCAAGACCCGGTCCTCCCTAGTCCGCCGTGAAACCTTGGCTAATATTGCCCGCCGCATCGATTTGGGTAGTTATTTGTTCGTGGGCAAAGGCGTAGAGATAACCCACGGTCGTGAACAGGACTCGGTCTTGTCTGCCGCGTTTGAAGCCCTAATCGCCGCCATCTACATTGACCAGGGCAACGAGTTCACCCGCCAACTCATTCTGCAATTGATAGACGTTGAATTGGCCCAGGCCCAGCAATCTGGCGGCCCTCCGGAGAACCCCAAGTCCCAACTGCAAGAGATGGTCCAGGGGCAAGGCATGAACCCTCCCGTATACCAATTGGCAAGTAGTACCGGGCCGGATCACGACCCCATATTTACGGTGGAAGTTCTGGTCAACGGGCAGGTGGTGGGCACCGGCACCGGAGGCAAGAAATCAGATGCGGAAGGCGCCGCTGCCCGTGCTGCCTACGCCGCACTTTCTGGTTCGGTTTAGTCTTTTATCAGACCGTCTGGCAGACCACCCGAATAGAGTGTCGACCTCGAAACTCTCATTAAGCCACAGGACTCCATTAGGACAATCGATGCTCAAATTCTTCAAACGGAACAAAAAAGAGAATATAGAACAGATCCAGGAAGCGGTGAAACCCAGCCGTGACCGGTGGTTTGGGCGCATTCTCAACGTGCTCCGCTCGTCGCAACTAGACGATGCACTCTGGGTTGAATTAGAAGAGATACTCATTTCCTCGGACGTGGGAGTGGACACATCACTCCGCATTATTGAAGAACTAAAAGCCACCGTCAAAGAGAAAAAACTGGAGTCTGGCGATGAGGTCTTTGAGTCGCTCAAAGAGTCTTTGGCTGCTGGAATGGAACACGAAAACTCCGAATCTCTATGGTTGGACGATACTGAGATTACCGGCCCGTATGTGATACTGATGGTGGGCGTCAACGGGGTTGGCAAAACGACCAGCATCGCCAAATTGGCCCACCACTTCACCCAGGAAGGCAAGAAGGTGCTTTTGGGCGCCGGGGACACGTTCCGAGCTGCCGCTGCTGAGCAGTTGGAAATCCTTGGCAAGTCGATTGGCGTAGATGTTATTAGCCACGAAGCTGGTGGAGACCCCGGTGCGGTGGCGTTTGACGCCTACCAGGCAGCCAAGGCCCGCGGCGTTGACGTGTTGATTATTGACACCGCCGGCCGTTTGCACACCAAGTCGAACCTGATGGAAGAACTGCAAAAAGTTCACCGGGTGCTGACCAGACTGGAACCCAGCGCTCCCCACCAGGTTATTCTGACCATGGACGCCACCACCGGCCACAATGGTCTGGCCCAAGCCAAGTCATTCAAGGAAGCAGTGGATTGTACCGGCATATTCCTGGCCAAACTGGACGGAACAGCCCGGGGTGGCATTGTTCTTGCCATCAAGCAAGAACTCCAAGTGCCAATCCTGTTTATCGGCACGGGCGAAGGCGTAACAGACTTTGCTCCCTTCGATACGCGAGAGTTCGTGGAATCGTTGCTGGCACCCGTCTAACCGTCGCTGCCACAGACCACCTCGCCCCCTCCAGCACCTGCGTCCCAACACGTTTGCATCCGGCAATTGCCAGGTAAGCCATGCTAGACGCTCTAAGCTGGTATATAGCCGTTCAAGTTTTGGGACTCCTGGCATTCCCGGCCGGGTTTTTGCTATTCAAGCGCCTGCCCGACCGTGGGTTCACGCTGGCCAAACCCGCAGCAATGGTCTTTTTCTCCTATGTACTTTGGATGCTGGGCCTGTCCCACATCGCCCCCAACACCCAACTCACAATCATCGCGATTCTGGTCGTGGCCGCAATTCCTTCTGTTTTCCTATACCGCAAAAACTTAAACGAGATCAAAGAATTTGTCGGTCAGAATTGGCCGGTGTTGGTGGCAGCGGAGGCTTTGTTCCTGGGGTTCTTCCTCATGTGGCTTGGCATAATCTCAGAAGTACCGGCAATCAATCACACAGAAAAACCCATGGACTTTGGGTTCATGAACGCCGTGTTGCAGAGTCGGTTCTTCCCTCCCGAAGACCCGTGGCTGTCTGGCAGTTCCATCAGCTACTACTACTTTGGCCATTTCATGATGGCCTTCCTGACTCAGATGACCGGCGTCGCGTCCAGCGCGGGTTACAACCTGGGCGTATCTCTGGTGCCCGGCCTGGTGGCAATCGGTGCTTTTGGACTGGTCTACAACCTGGTCCGGTTGTCGGGCGGCAGTCTAAGAGCAGGGATGGTCTTTGGCGCGGTTGGCCCAGTGCTGATCCTGCTGGCAGGAAACCTGGAAGGCGCGGTGGAGTTTGTTCACCTGCAGGGCTGGGGCAGCAGCGGGCTCTGGGAGTGGGTCGGCATCAAGGGTCTGGAAGGAACGGATACTGGTTCCGGGGTGTTTCCGGACAACCAATGGTGGTGGTTCAGAGCCAGCCGGGTGATAGACACCCTGTCCGGCGGCCAGAGCCTGGATTACACCATCACCGAGTTCCCGTTTTTCAGCTTCATCCTGGGCGACCTGCACCCCCACGTAATGAGCCTGCCATTCGTTATTCTAGGGCTGGGCGTTACTCTGAATTTCTTCCTGGCCACCGGTAAATTAGGGCTGGGCTGGTTGCGTGAGAACGCAGTGGAAGCCGTCGCCATTGCCCTCTTCATTGGGGCTCTAGCCTTCATCGACATCTGGGA
>JAPKDE010000291.1 GCA_028822675.1 Dehalococcoidia bacterium
GAAGGGAAGCGGCTGAGCCAGTGAGCACCCAGTCTAGGAATTCTGTGGCTTTGGGGCCAGATAGGTAGAGGCGGCCCATGTGAGAAACGTCAAAAATCCCGGTGGCGTTGCGCACGGCATGCACCTCAGCCAAGATGCCTTCCGGGTACTGTACGGGCATATCCCAGCCGCCAAATGGCACCATGCGGCCACCCAAGGTTACATGGGTGTTATAGAGGGCAGTTTTAAGGTTATCTTCAGTCAAAATATTGTCACTTTGGCAGATGTTTCGCACGTGAAAAAACCACGTGGGACAGGCGCGGAAAGAATCATACCTGTTGCCCGGTTTTGAGGCAAGTGGAGGGTTTGGGCGTATGCTACAATCTGCTCCAACCAGCCACGGCCCGGTAGCCGTTTTAATAGTGGTCTTAATGGCCGTCTTTAGGGAGACTGAAATTGACCGGTAGGCTAGAAGATAAAGTTGCTATTGTTACGGGTGGCGCCTCGGGCATTGGCCGCGCTATCTGCCAGCGTTTTGCCCGCGAGGGTGCGAAGGTCGCGGTCGCCGACCGGAACATCGCCGGGGCTGAAGAGACTCTAACGTTGATGAACGCTACACCGGACAACGCCATGATGGTAGACGTCAGCATCTCCGACGCGTTCCAGGTGGAGCGGATGGTGGAATCTGTGGTCACTCAATTTGGCCGGTTGGACGTCCTGATCAATGGGGCCGCCATCTTGATTCGCACGCCGCCGTTGGTCGACGTGGATGAAGTGCTCTGGGACCTGACAATGGAGACTAACGTTAAAGGGCCGTTCCTCTGCTGTAAGTACGCCATCCCGGCCATGATAAATAACGGCGGCGGTTCCATAGTGAACATCTCGTCACTGTCCGGATTACGCGGCGTCGGTTATTCGGTGCCCTACGCCGTGAGCAAAGCCGGAGTAATTCACCTGACCACCGTGGCGGCCGCCCAGTACACATCCCAGGGCGTGCGCGTCAACTGCATCGCCCCCGGCGGCGTGGACACACCTCAGATGCGGGGCAGCACGGCCAGCGCGGAGGTCTTCGACGACCGGAACCAAGGTCATCCCATGGGTCGTGTTGGCAGCGCTGATGAGATTGCTAACCTGGTATTGTGGCTGGCGTCGGACGAGGCTTCTTATGTAAGCGGCAGCACCTACACCATCGACGGTGGGGCAATGGCCTCGGCGACTTAGCCGATATAACCCGCAAGGCCCGCCCAACGACTTCAGGACGAGAGATTCATGGACAAGTTAATCGACATAGCCAATCGGGCCGTGGCCGACTACGGCTTTCGCCAGGCAGTGCTTTATGGTGCAATAGACATCGCCAGCAAATGGGCTCTCTCTGAGGAAGAAACTGCGCTGCTGTCGGGTCAGGTGCTGGCTGAGCTCAGCGCCCTGCCCATCCCGGTACAGCCCGACGACATTCCAGTGCAACAAGCCCGTGTTGCCGAGGTTATTAAAGGGTTGTTCGCATCCTGATTATCGTCCCGGGTACAGGGCCGGGTCTTCCGGGCCGTCCAACTGGCTGGGATCGTAGCCAACCAACTCCACGAAGCCCCTACCAGACACATCTTTTCCCTGGCGAGTTCCAACCACTCGGACTTCCCCTTCCCAATATGCTGCCGGAGTGTACCGGCTGCCAGCGAACTCTGAGTCCACCAGCACCGGCTCTAGTTCCAGGCTTAATTCCAGGGAGCTGATGTCTATCTTCCAGCCACTGGGATATTCAATTCCGGTGGCGGGGCTGGTCCAGGTTTCGATAGAAGTGATGGACACATCAGATTGTTCCAGGGTCGATGTTGTGCCGTCGGGTGACACTAGCGTGGCATACCCGGAGAACAGTGCCCTGTTGGCCGGATCCCAGACCATAACCGCCATCAAGTCATTGCCGTCGTCCAGTTGGACGCTGGCCCAGTCCCAGCCAACCTGTTGGCCGATAACGTCTCCCCACTGGTGATCCATCCAGCTAACCCCGGTGATCTCTCGCTGTTCGCCAGCCACGGTAATGCTGCCAGTGGTGTCCAGGCGGGTTCGGGAGTAATAGAACGTGTCACCGGCGGGGCCTAGGTTTACCAGCCCGTTCTGGTGCAGTATTGGCGGGCGGACGGGGATGGCCTTCAAGTCCAAAGCGTATTCGTCTAGGTCAAATTCCAAGCTGTAGAACTCGCCGTCCCCCAGCATCTCCCAGCCGTTGATCGCCACATTCACACCCACAGCGTCTGGATTGAGAGTGTCTAGGATTATCTTCTCGCCCGTCAGGTGCTTGCCGGAGCTATGGACGCCCAAGCTGGCCTGTAACAGGTGTGGCACGACATTTTCTGAAGCTTCATTCTGGAACGTTACGTAGTGGTAGCTGTATTCCTGGCCCAGATCGTCGGTGAATAAACCGTTGAAGTACCACCATTCAATGCCTGCGTCATGGGGTGCTTCGTCTTGCGGCAGGGTTACCAATGGTTCGGAGGTGGTCTGGCCATTTGGTGTGAATGCGCTGCTGCAAGCAATGGCCAACAGGGTGACCAAGCCAAGGGCAAATGCTAGGAATTTTGAGGGTTTGATATGAATGCGAAGCTCCAGTAGGAGTGTGATTGACCAAGCTGATATATTAGGCCAGTCCCGTACCTGAGATTATACGGAGAAAACCCATGGCCAGACTCAGTCAAGATGAACAACATGCATTTCTGTCCGAGGCGAGAATCGCCCACTTTGTAACCGTCCGTCCGAGGGGAAGGCCCCACGTTGCACCCGTTTGGTTCTTGTGGGACCAGGCGGCCGGAGCTAAAGGACGGGCTTGGGTCATGGCCGACACCAGCACGGTGAAGGTTAAAAACATCAAACAGAACCCGGCCGTAGCTTTGTCCATAGCCACTCCGGAGCGGCCACTGTCCTACTTGCTGTTGGAGGGCCAAGCCAGGGTGACATCTGATGGTCTAGACGA
>JAPKDE010000292.1 GCA_028822675.1 Dehalococcoidia bacterium
CCAAGTCCAAGTCCCGGAGCATGTCTGGCTCGGTCACCATGATGACTGGTGATGCGCTTTCTTTGCCGTTCGCCGATGACAGTTTTGGCTGTGCCACCGCCGGGTTTAGCCTGCGTAATATGCCCAGTGTCGAGACAGCGCTGTCAGAGATGATTCGGGTTGTCCGGCCGGGCGGCCGAGTGGCGATATTGGAACTCTCTCCCATGAGCCCAGGGTTAAAGTCGGCCCTCTTTCGGCCGATATTCCATGGCATAGTGCCATTGATTGGTCGGCTGGTCGCTGGAGACCGCTCAGCCTACTCTTACCTGCCCCGTTCCGTGGATTATTTCCTGGAAGCTGGTCGTTTGGCGGATTTGCTCTCCAACTTGGGATTGGATGGAGTTGGGTACAGACGACTGGGTTTTGGGACCGTTGCGATTCACTGGGGCGTTAAACCTGCTAGCCTCGACTGAGGCTACTGCCTCTCGTCCTCCAAACTCGAACATCAGATAGGTCTGCTTGAACCCTTGGTGAAACAACGAAATTGAGCTTGTTTCTCTTTTTTCAGTAAGTTAAAATGCGTATAACGTTGCGGTATTCGACACTCACTCACTTTGGCATAATTTTCTCCGTCGATTATCTATAGAAGTACATACATGGCCAACATGCTCGACAAACTAGACCCGGTAATTAAGCGCTACCATGAGATTGAAGATTCCATGGGTGATCCTGAGGTTGCGGCTGATTTTGGTCGTGTCCAGGTCTTGGCCAGAGAACGAGCATCCTTGGAAAACCTGGTAGTTATCGGCGAGAAGTATAAGAAGATTTCCGATGAGATTGAAGACCTAAATTCTTTGATTCGGGGCGGTTCAGACCAGGAATTGGTCGTTATGGCCAAAGAAGAGTTGGCGGAAGCTCAGCAAAAACTAGAAGAACTAACCCAGGAATTGCGGGTGGCCCTGCTTCCTCAAAACCCCAACGACGAAAGAGATGTAATCATTGAGGTACGGGCGGGCGCCGGTGGCGCAGAAGCCGGTATTTTTGCTGCCGACCTCTATCGGGCCTACTCCCGTTACGCCGTCAACCAAGGCTGGAAAGTAGATGTAATGGACTCCAACCCTACAGAGGTTGGTGGGTTCAACAAGATAGTTTTCCAGGTGGAAGGCAAGGGCGTTTTCAGCCGCATGAAATTTGAAAGCGGTGTCCACCGGGTTCAAAGAATCCCCAACACCGAGACCCAAGGCCGGATTCATACCTCAACTGCCACCGTGGTGGTGCTGCCTGTTGTGGATGAAGTTGAACTCAAGGTTGACCCCAACGAACTACGGATAGACATATTCCACGCTGGCGGTCACGGCGGTCAGAACGTAAACAAAGTTGCCACCGCCGTTCGTATTGTCCATGAGCCATCAGGCCTAACCGTGGTTTGCCAAGACGAACGCTCCCAGCACAAGAACAAAGAAAGGGCGATGTCCATGCTCAGGTCTCGTTTGTTTGAGGCGGACGAGGAACGAAAAAGCACCGAGGCCAGTGAGGCCCGTCGTTCTCAGGTTGCCGGTGCCGATCGTTCTGAGAAGATTCGTACCTATAACTATCCTCAGGATCGGGTAACCGACCACCGCAGCAATGTTAACTTCCACGGCATCCCCCGCCTGATGGATGGTGGCTTAGAGGATATGTTCGACCGCCTCAGCGCCTGGGAAGAAGAACGTCTCCTAGCAGAAGCCACCAGCTAAACACCCCTGTGGCGTCTCCATGTCGCGCTAAACTCCTAGTGGTGCGTCTCCATCGAGGAACACCCGATTCTCTGAAATCTTAAATTTGGCTTTGTTAGGATAGGGATACGTCTATGGCAGTGCTACGTACCGTCATTCAAGATACCCATAAAAAACTGGAAGACGCTGGCATCCCCGACGCCAGACTTGAGGCTGAAGTCCTGGTTATGAGCGTGATGCGAATGCCTCGGCAAAGCATCTTCTCCGAGCAGGAAACAGAGGTTACCGGACAACAACAAAGCGCTCTAGACGAGAAGCTGGAACGTCGTTATAAGCGCGAACCATTAGCCTACATCCTGGGTCAACGCGAGTTCTACGGCATCAATGTTGTGCTGACCCCAGCTGTGTTGATTCCCCGTCCCGAGACAGAAGGCTTGGTGGAACATGCCCTGTTCATGGCCATGATGGGCATGGAGTCTCGTGATCTGACAATAGCCGATGTTGGCACCGGCAGCGGGGCCATCGCCATCAACCTGGCAATTCACCTTCCGGCAGGTAGGGTATTCGCGGTGGATGTGGCCGATGCAGTGTTGGACGTGGCAGCCTACAACATCAGGGCCCACGGTGTGGGTGACCGGGTCACCCTGGTGATCGGCGATCTTCTGGACGCTGTTCCTGAACCCGTAGACCTGGTTGTGGCTAACCTTCCATACATTCCCACTGACCGAATCCCCACACTACAACCAGAGGTCCAGCAGGAGCCCGTATTGGCCCTGGACGGCGGAGCAGATGGCCTGGACTTGATCCGGCGTCTTTTAGTGCAAGCCGAAGACAAGCTCAAGGACAACGGCATCATGCTGCTGGAGATGGATCCGGAGCAGATACCCGTGGTGGCGAAACTAGCGATGGAACACTTCCCCAAGGGCACAACCAGCGTAGAGAAAGACCTGGCAGGCATGGACCGCATCCTAGTGATTCATCGCCAAGAACCAGAGTAGCTGGCTAACCTCATCTCGCCCTCCAGTCCGTCATTCCTGTGAAGGCAGAAACCCACTGCGCAAACAAATTCACCACACGCCCTGAGATTCGTCGGCACCCCGCTCATGGTGAGTTCCGACCGGAGGTCGAGAGTCTCGATTTATCGGGCCTGTCGAACCACTGCCCGGGTTGAAGCAACTTCGCACCAATAATACGATCTACCAGCGCCCTTCGACAGGTTCAGGTCGAGCG
>JAPKDE010000293.1 GCA_028822675.1 Dehalococcoidia bacterium
TCACTCCGTACCGCAAGATAGAGCAGGACGGCGTGGAACTGTTCTTGCTGCCCAACCTGGTACAGCACACCACATCCATGACCATCGATTGCAAGAAATTCCTGTTCTTCCGCAACCTGAAGGCAGAACTGGAATTGGAAAACGGCTTGGTGCTAGGAAGGCGCGCTTCCTGGGCTTAACACCTAATCAAACCATTACGCCGTCACCCCATCTAAGCGAATATTAAAGGCTCCGAGGAAAAATCCCCGGAGCCTTTTTGTGTGCCTCTGCTATACTCCCCAGGCTCGAACTTAGTGTTAAATACCAGTGATTATTGAGGGGATGGAACCATGCGTTTTGGAATCAACTTGGGTGGTGGAGACAGGCGGGGACAATCACGGGCCGAGGGCCTGGCTGCGCGGCTGGGCAAGGCACGGCTGGCCAAAGAGATGGGCTACCACTCTCTGTGGACCGGCGCCGGTTACCTGAACAACGACTTCCATCCCCTGATGCTGCTTTCTAGGGTGGCTGCTGAGGCTCCAGGACTGGAGTTGGGCATGGTGGCCCTCTTGCCGCTGTACCACCCGGTGGAGGCCGCCGAGCAGATATCCACCTTGGACGTGATCACCGGCGGCAAGTTTGTGCTGGCCCCGGCGCTGGGATGGCGCGACTTCCAGTTCAAAGCCTTTGAGATTCCCAAGTCGGAGCGGCTCTCCAGGTTTCGTGAGGTCCAAGAGGTCATGGAGAAGCTGTGGAACCAGGACCGGGTAACCCATAACGGTCGGTACTTCCATCTGGACGACGTTCCCGGCGCTGGAGACCCCATTCAGAAGCCCGGCCCCAAAGTATATCTGGCGGCCAACCTGGAAAAGGGCGTGCTGCGAGCGGCCAAAGAAGCCGACGGCTGGTTGGTCAGCTCCCGGTCAACGCTGCCTACCATCGGCATTCAGGCTCCTCAGTACCGTGAAGCGGTCAAAGAGGCCGGTAAGCCCGGCTACATAGCTGCCTGGCGTGAGGTATTTGTGGCGGAGAGCCGGCAGCAGGCCATCGACATCATTCGGCCCCAGGTGGAGTGGCTCTACAAAGACCGGGCATCTCTGGGCCACAGCCAAGAACTGCCCGAAGCCGACCGAATCGACGTACCGTTCGAGCAGGTTCTGGAAGGCCGGTTCATAATTGGCAGTCCGGAAGAGTGCATTGAAGAGATACACAAATACAAAGAGCACGGAGTGGAAGAACTGATACTCCGCTCCCAGTGGCCGGGCATGGAAGGTGACGTCACCGCCAAGTCGCTCCGCCTCTTCGCAGAGAAAGTCATGCCGGAGTTTGTTTAGCTAATTATGGAAATGCCAAGTTGTTGTCGTGGTTGACGTGATTTAGTCGTAGTCTTAGACGTTGGACAGCCGCTTGATTACGTCTTCGTCCAGTTCCACTCCCAAGCCAGGGCCAGACGGAACTTCTAGATAGCCGTCTTTAACCTGCAGCGGATTCCTGAGGATGGGCCATTCGTCTCGAATAGAGATTGGCTCGATGTTGTATTCCTGGGCGTAAGGGATGATGGCGTAGGCAGCGCAAACGTGCAGGTGGGCCACGGCACTGAGGGTCGGCTGAATGTTGTGCACCGTGATTGGCTTGCCGAAGGCGGAGGCCAACGCTGCAATGCGTTGGAACTCAGTGAACCCCGGAACTTTGACGATGTCCGGTTGCAGGATATCAACTCGGCCGCGCAGTATCAGGTCTTTGAATTGCCAGTGGGTATAGATCATCTCTCCCGACGCAATGGGTATGTCCAAAGCGTCAGCAACCGTCGCGAGGCCCTCCAGGTCATAGTGGGGGCGAGGTTCCTCAAAATGGAAGACGCCCAGGTCTTCCAGCGCCTTTCCGATCTCGATGGCGTGGTGGGCGGAGAATGCTCCGTTAACGTCCACCAGTATTTCAATGTCCGGCCCCACCGCTGCTCTTACTTCCCGCACGGTTTCAATGGTCTGGTCAGACGGGTCGTCGATGGCTCCGGGCAAGGCGCTGTGCAACTTATAGCCGGAGTAGCCCTCTTCAACCAGCGACACCGCTCGTTTAGCTTCCTCCAGGGGCGTGAGGTCTCGTCGCATGGAGCTGGCGTACATCCGCACCTTTTCTCGGGCCTTACCGCCCAGCAACTCATAGATCGGCTGCCCCAGGGCTTTGCCTTTGATATCCCACATGGCAATGTCCAGACCGGCGATGGCGCAATAGACCATGCCGCCCATATCCGAGGCTGAGGCAGCCTGAATCATCTCCCGCCAACGGACCTCGGTGTCCATGGGGTCTTTATTTAACAAAACGGGCTTGAGAACCTTCTCGACGATGGTGCGGACGACCTCCGGCAAACGACGAAAACATTCGCCAATGCCAACAATTCCTTCGTCAGTGTAGATACGGACAAAAGGATACTGTCTGTCCAGAACCAAACATTCAACATCAGTGATTTTCATTAATATTTCCTCGTGAGATCCTATCTAACTGCCCGATTGACCCCGGACTACCGGAAACCTTACCCCAACGCAATGCACCCCAAAACTTGCCCGTGCCGGCTGAGGCACTAGCGGGCGTGGTATTTGGGGGGGCGTTTTTCTACGAACGATTTGCTGGCCTCTTTGAAGTCCTCGGTCAGGTGGAGCTTCAGAGGGAGCATCTGCATATCGGCGTCGGCGCTTGGCTGCACCCACTGACGCCGGATTAGTTTTACTACGGACCTAGTCGCCAGGGGCGGCGATTTAAGCACCTTCTCTGCAAGCTCTTCAGCGGCGCTCAGGTGTTCTCCGGTGGGGACCAACCGGTTGATCAGACCCAGCCGGTACAGCTCTGCGGCTTCGATATGCTCTCCAGTTAAAGCCATCTCGCTGAGAATCTTGGAAGGCATGAAGGCGTTGACCTTGGCCCAGATGC
>JAPKDE010000294.1 GCA_028822675.1 Dehalococcoidia bacterium
CACCGCATCCACATCCTCGGCCACGCCGTTGGTATCGTAGTGAGTGTGGGCAATGCGTAACTGATCTAACGGGGTATCTAGCGGAATCTCCCTACAACTCCAGTCGCCGTCGGTATCAAATGGTTTCTGGCTCTCTACATAAACGCCTCCGGTGGTCATCACGGCAATCTTGGATTCGGACAATCGCTTTTTGAACGGAGCCCAGGGCGCTTCATCAAAGTGCATGGGCACTGCCACGTGAGACGCAATCTGGTCACCCCGTTCTTCCAGGTAACGATCCACTGGTGCCCAGTCTCCGCTATCGCGGGCGGCCACGTTCAGCAGGAACAATTGGTTGAAGAACTCGGCAACCTCTTCATCTGGCAATCGACTGAGATATTTCAATTTGGAGAATGGCGCGGTTTCAGGATTATTTATCAGGTCCATTTTTTCAATCGGCATATCTACTCCAAAACCTCGGAAGTCACGTTGTTTTCAGGGGCCTAGCCGCCGCTTGATTTAGTCTGTTTGATGCGCCATTCGCTAAAATTGTTGCACCAAGATGATTATGGCACCGAGGATACAGAATTTCTGCGGTTCAGGACTGCGCTTGGATTCAACTATGGAGTATAATCAGCCGGAAGCCTGATAGCGGCATGATTATTCGCCAAGGCCGCCAACACAGTATCATTCAAGAACTTCCTGGTACGTAGCCCTTTTGTGGAGACTGAGACCAGGTTGCCTAAACTACAGGGACTGGGATTAATGAGTAAATTTATTGACCGATTGGACGAGATAATTGAAGGGGCTCCGGCTCGCATGGGCTTTGGTCCGCCCCGAGCTGAAAAGACCCCTGGACTGGCTTTGATAGTGCAGGTTTCCAGCAGCCACAAGGCAGGCGCGGCCACCGCTACCGAAGTATCTCCAGACGGGATATTGGTCTCTGGTCTAACCGGGCCTTCTCAGGCCATTGATCTGAAGGAAGCTCTCTCCAACGCTATCTGGGGAATACGCACCGATTCACTGAGCACGGAAGACGCCAAGGCCTACGAGGAAGCAGGCAGTGGCGTGCTGGCCTTTCAACTGAAGGGCACGTCCATCGGCGCGGTGTCCTCAGAGGATGCCGCCAAGATCCTCTGCATCGACACAGACCTGGATATCGAGGAACTTCGGGACATTAACGCTTTGCCCGTAGACGCAGTGATATTTCCTCTTTGCGGCGCATCGTCTTCCTGGACTCTGGATGACTTGTCCAAGGTGGCCCGCATCAGTGGTCGCTTGGGCAAATACCTGTTGGCCGAGATTACCGAACCGCCGACCGCCGACGACTTGAAGGTGCTGCGCACCGCCGGCATCAACGGGTTGGTGCTGGACGTTTCCGTTGGCAAAGAAACTCTGGAAACTCTGAAACAATCTCTGATGGAGATGCCCAAGGCCGGACCGGACAAACCCAGCAAGTCCAATGCCATTCTGCCTGGTGCCGCCTACTCTGCCCAGGAAGAAGAATCCGCCCCTGAGCACGAAGAGGAAGACGACGAGTAGCCGTCGCGCACTCTATTTAAACGGGGCCGCAAGCGGGACAGATTAGCCGATGCGGCTGGGATCCTTAGACCTGCTGCAAGACGAACCGTCAGGTTTTTTGCGCCTGTCGGTTCTGATTGTCTTCGCCCTGATTACGGCGATAACCGTCCACGAATTCAGCCACGCGTTGGTATCCACTAGCCTTGGCGACAACACCGCCCGTCGGCTGGGTCGTCTCAGCCTCAACCCCATGCGCCACCTGGACACGGGCGGCACCATCATGATGTTCATCGCCGGGTTCGGCTGGGGCAAACCGGTTCCGGTAGACGCCAGCCAACTCTCCCGTGGGCACACTGACATAGCGCTGGTGGCCGCTGCCGGTCCACTTTCCAACCTGATCTTTGCCTTTCTTCTGGCCATACCGTTCAAGGCCGGATTACTGGTCCCCGCAGGACTGTCATTGAACCGAGTGGCCCGTGTGATGACCGGGGCTTCAGTGACGGCATCGCCGATATTCTGGCCCTGGTCATCTTCTTCAACCTGATGTTGGGCGTATTCAACCTGCTGCCCCTGGCCCCGTTAGACGGCTCTAGAATCGTGGCTGGGTTGGTACCAAAGGAACACGTTGCCGCCTATGCCAAGCTGCAGCGCAGCGGGCCGGGCCTGCTGGTGGCCATCATCATGTTGGATTACACTTTGGCGGTTGGCATACTCTGGGGAACTATTGGCCCGGTGGTGCGAGTGTTGACCAGCGCGGCCATCGGCTACTAACACACTATCTGCTGACTTAACCAATCGAATCCGGCGTAATCAGCGTGTTAAGATGAAACCCATTCATCCCTGCCTGGGAGATTACTATTAATGGCCTCTGAGCAAGCACACGAACACGAGCACATTCCTGAAGAGCTATACGGAGTTCTGCCCGACGATGGCGTGGAAGAACTAACCGACCAACTGACCGGATACATGCACGAGATCGAACTTGGCGGGTTCACAGACATCATCGGCCAGGTGCTGGACGATTTCTTGGAGCAGGCTGGCGGTATGCCCAGCGATCTCAAGGCGGATAACGCCTTTGAGCAAATCACCCAAAACCAACTGGCAGTCACTCTGGCCTACAATTTGGGCCGTCTGGAAGGTCGGTCACCCCAGATCGTCCAGACGATGGTTGATGAAGCCATCGAGAAATATGGCATTTTAGAGTTGGAAGAATCCAACGAGATTACCGATGCGGACCTGGAAAGCCCTAAGCTAATGGTCTACTCGCGCCTCCGGAGGATTGAATACACCGAGGCTCCATCGCCCAATGTACAACTGGGTTGGGAAAACCCGCCTGAAGGCGCCGGAACCGACGCTCAGGCAGAATAGCCCACGGGG
>JAPKDE010000295.1 GCA_028822675.1 Dehalococcoidia bacterium
ACCGCTGAAGAATTTCAAACCTATCAGGACGGCAAGGCTGCCGGGGAGTTGAGTCTCCGGATATACGCCCTGATGTGGTACCCCCAGTTTCCTGCGCTCAGAGACGCCGGTATCAAGACCGGGCTGGGTGATGACCTGCTCCGTATTGGCGGAATCAAAATGGTAGCCGACGGCGCAATCTCCACTCGGACGGCATACCTGTCCGAGCCCTATGAAGGTTCCTCCTGTGACCACGGCATTCTGGCGATGGAAGCGGACGAGATCGAGCAGCAGGTGATGGACATGCACAAGGCCGGGTTCCAGGTCTGCATTCACGCCAATGGTGACTCGACCATCGACCTGGTCTTAACCGCCTACGAGAAGGCGCAAAAGGCTCACCCAAGGTCAGACGCCCGGCACAGAATTGAACACTGCACGTTAATCAACCCCGAGTTGTTGGCGCGAATGAAAGCAGGTGGCGTCGTCGCCACTCCGTTCTGTACCTTCGTTTACCACCACGGCGAGAAGATGCGCTACTACGGCGAGAAGAGGCTGGAATGGATGTTTGCCCAGCGATCATTCATCGATGCCGGTGTGATGTCCACCGGAGCGACCGACTACCCGCCGGGACCTTTTGAGCCCCTGTTGGGCATCCAAAGTTGTGTTACTCGCACCGACAGCACCGGAAAAGAGTGGGGCATCAACCAGCGGATATCCGTAGAAGAAGCCCTCCGGTTGTACACGCTTAACGGTGCTTACGCGTCGTTTGAGGAAAACATCAAGGGCTCAGTGGAGATCGGAAAGCTGGCTGACCTAGTAGTGCTGGGCAGCGACCCAACCAAGATCGACCCGCTGGGAATAAAAGACATTCAGATACAGCAGACAATTCTTGGCGGACGAACCGTTTACGGGGGCTAAGTAGGGTTTAGGCTAGAGGACTTGCCAGAAGACCTAGAGGTAAACGCGCTCGAAGTCCTCTGAGATCATGGACATATTGTCCACGTCCCAGTCGAATGACAACACCACTGAGCGGTCGGAGGTAGCCTCCAAGATGCGCTTTCCGTTCTGCGTGACAACGCTTTCAGCCAGGGTGTAATCAAGCTCTCCGGCCTCGTTGCCAGAGCGATTGCAGACCATCATTGGCAGTCCGGTGTCGGCAGAGCGAGCTTCCCATTCGCCGTCGGGGCCGCAGTGACCAGGCCCCCAAGCGACTGGTGAAATCAATAGTTGGGCACCCTTGTCTTTGAAAACCTGGGCAACCTCGTTCTTGTAGCCGTCGGCGCAAATCAAAATGCCGGTCATGATGCCGTCGCAATCTATGGGGTCGATCTTCCAGCCGCTGGTGGACCAAGACTCGGCGCCGCCCAGGGCTTTGACCTTGCGGTGCTTGCCAATGATCTCTCCCTGAGAGTTGATGACAAACACCGAATTGTACATCTTGTCTGTTGCGGGGTCCCGTTCCGGGTGAGACAGAAAGACCGTCAGGCTATGCTTTTTAACCAGATTGCGGAACCCGTCCATCCAGGGGTCTGGCTGAGGGAGAATCCAGTCGGTTCCGATGGTCTTCATGAACAGGTAGCCAGGGATGCAAAGCTCAGGCGTGACCACCCATTGTGCGCCCTGTTCGGCGGCGACTTTAACGCCAAGCTCCACCAACTTCCGATTGTTTTCAATCTCGTTGGTGACGGGCGCTAGATGTAGGAAAGAAATACGAAGCTTTTTCATCTGCGCGGAATTATAGCATCTGTTGGGCCCAATCGCCCTTAGTAAACCGTGTTTGGCCTTGACGGGCCGGTGCTATGACTTCAGAATAAATGGTACGCTCTTTCTCAAGAGACATTCCCCTCATTGTAGCCCTGTAGTGTAGCGGTAACACGCCAGCCTTTGAAGCTGAAATCTCTGGTTCGAACCCAGGCAGGGCTGCCAATTTATTTTTCCCTCTATTTGGTTCCTATTTAACCGTTTTAACCGTGCCCATTTAACTGCGCCCAAGCTAGCCGCGTTTCACGTTGACCCCTTAGCTGCGGCGCGAGTATATTATCGGCAGAACGATAGCCTGTTTTTTCAGAGGTTTGCCACCGCGTGTTTGCGTTGATTCTGGCCGGCGGAAAGGGTGAGAGACTCCGCCCGCTTACTGATTCTCTGCCCAAGCCCATGGTTCCCGTTTGCGGCAAGCCCATCTTGGAACACCAGGTCACTTGGCTTAAGGCCGGTGGTGTGACCGATGTTGTGTTCCTTGGCGGCTACCGGTGGGAGGCCATCAAAGACCACTTTGGCGATGGCAAGGACTTTGGCATCAACGCCCATTACAGCGTGGAAGATTCTCCCCTGGGCCGGGGCGGGGCCATTAAAGCTGGGTTTCCGATGATTCCCGACACGGAAAATACCGTGGCCGTGCTGAATGGTGACGTCCTCACCGCAGAGACACTGGCAAACATTTCTGCGCAACATCAAGAGCGGAAGGCCGCCAACGAGTCACACTTGGCCACAATCATGGTGGTGCCAATGGTCAGCCCCTACGGCCTGGTTGAGATGGACGACACCGGGACCGTTACCGGGTTTCTGGAGAAGGTGGAGATGGACCACTGGATTAACGGTGGTATCTACCTGTTCGAGCGTTCCATCGCCGATGAGTTACCTGACTTGGGAGACCACGAGACTGAGACTTTCCCACGGCTGGCAGCAGCAGGCCAGTTATTGGCGGTGCAATCCCGTGCCTTTTGGCGTAGCGTTGATTCGTTCAAGGACCTCAAAGAAGCCGAAGATAATGTCGGAAGCTGGTAAAGACCTGAAAGAATCGGAAGACCAAACCGGGAGCCGGTAAACAGCGGTAACCGGTTTATAATTTGTTGAAGCTTTTGCCCATGCCAGTGAACCGGCAGCGGCCAA
>JAPKDE010000296.1 GCA_028822675.1 Dehalococcoidia bacterium
GCCATGCTCTGACTGCACATACCCGTACCCCCATGGGAGGGCTATTAAACAAGAAAAGCCCTCTGATTTCTCGTCAGAGGGCTTCGTTTTTGCCGACCAACTACCATCCGCCCTGCTATCATGTGTTGCTGGACTGAGAGTTGGTGGTCACTGCCAAGGCGAAGCAAGTGAAAGCGTTGGGGTGGTGCCTTACCTATCGTTCAGTGACCGGAGTAATTACACACTCATCGCGCCCCATAGTTGGTCGCATCAATTCCGTCACTTGGGTCATATCATCTGCTTCGACAAACATAAACCCTGTATGCGCAGGGCGACAAGAACCACCAACCAAGTATTCGATTCCCAGTTCCTTGCACCGTGCGGGCCAGTCTGAGACTGAGTTAATGCCTTCCTTTCGTTCTTCCAGGTGAGTGCCACAGTTTTCAGGGGTGTGATGGTTTTGAATATGGAATCGCATAATTGTCTCCTATCTGGAAAATAGTTGGGGTCGAGGAGAGTATACGATAGGCCAATCTTATCGTCGATACTAATAGGAAAGCTGAGTGCCGTCTCACAGCAATATGTGAGAAGGGTTTATTAATTGGGGGTACATCGTAGTGGAGAAGAATTCTTAACTAAATGTTAAATGATAATTTTTCTATGTCCCGCTTGTTTGGCTATCTAAGTTACGTACCGTGCCTGAGTCGTGCTCAGGTTTTTTCAAGTATTTTTTCAAGTTCCGCTTGTACACCCATGGACAACTATGGATGTACATGGAATAGTTTTGAGTCTAAAGATAGGCGGTTAGATACGGAACAATACGCTTGAGTGTCATGTTGGCGGCCTTAGCCGGACTCTTTGATGCGGCGGATGATCTCAGTAGTCGAGATCGTCGGAGTATATGGAACGGTTCGGAACTTTCCGAGCGAAATGGGCACTTTATATAGCTCACTGACCTGTTCATCGGTGTAATCGTCGCCGTGGATCACCAGGTCGATGGCATGCTGCTCCATAAAGTCAGCGTTCATCGTCCACGGCGCATCGGGTATAACCTCGTTTACGTAGCGGCAACCGCTCACTGACGCGACCCGTTCTTCCATGGTCATAATCGGCACCCGCTTGTTGGCCCGGACCGACGCATCAGACATGATTCCGACCAGCAGATAGTCGCCAAATGCACTGGCTTGCTTGAGAAGGGCCACGTGGCCAAAATGGAACAGGTCAGCCACCATGTCTACGTACACACGCGTCAAAAAACAACTCCCTGGCCGGTCTGGCGCTTGATGCTAGTCTCAGCGTCAGCATAGTGCCTTGGCACAGGAAATGGAAATTACGTCGACTAGTTCCGCATAAGATTAACCCCTGAATGTGCTATAGTAGGCGCAACCTTTTATCATCTGCCGCGCGAAGATACCCCCTATTAAGAAAGGCTTGTATTGAATTACGTTATGACAACCACAGCCGAGGTATATCTTGGCTGAACAGAATATAGCTTCACGCACAGTCTCAAATGTAGTCAACGCCCATTACGGCTGGTACATCGTGGCCATGGGCACCATGCTTCAGTTGACCACCAATTTTGTCAGCCAGGCCTACAGCATCCTGATAGTGGTCATGGAAGACAGTTTTGGCTGGTCGCTGACGGTCACCGCTCTAGCCTACTCTCTCAGAGCTGTTATTGGTGCCTTGCTCTCACCTTGGGCCGGAGTGATGGGAGACCGTTACGGCGCTAAGCGAGTGATGCTGATTGGAGCCGGGTTCTTTACCGCTGGTTTGGTGCTATTAAGCACCATTACAGAGATTTGGCAGCTCTTCCTTTATTACAGCATCATCCTCGGTATTGCCCAGGCCATGTTCCGGGTCAATATCCCGACCACAGTGGCGGCCTGGTTCAAGAAAAAACTGGGAGTCGCAGTTGGCATCCAGCAGTCCGCCGGTGGTATGGGAGCATCCATCCTGGCCCCCGGACTCACGATTCTGTTGACCCAAACCGGCTGGCAAACAGCGTTTATTCTCATTGGCATAGTGGCTGGAGCCATCGTTTTTGGTTTGTTGGCCTTCTTCCACAGTGAACCGGCCGAGCGAGGCAAACTGCCTTACGGTTCTGGGGCTGATGAAAAAGTTGTTGCGAATCCCATCAACAGTTCAATGGCCAAGATTAGAAGCCAGGTATTTCTGAAGCACGCCAAAAGAACCAGGGCCTTCTGGTTTTTACCGCTGATTCACCACCTGGGCTGCGTTGGCCATGCCATCGTCATTCTTCACGTTGTGTTCTTCGCTAAAACCCAAGGTATGTCCCTCGGTGCCGCCTCGGTGATTGTTACCATATACTCGCTGGCCAGCGTCGGCAGTCGTTTGATGGTGCCGATCTTGGCCGACCGACTGGGTGCCAAGGGCGTGATGTCATTCTTCTACCTGATTCAAGGCGCGGCGGTTCTCATGCTTTTCTGGACCACAGATGCATGGCAGTTCTACGTATTTGCAGTGGTCTTCGGAATTGGGTTCGGCGGGGAAATGTCAGGCTTCTTAGTGGTCAATCGCCAATATTTCGGCATGGGTCCGGTTCGCACGGTCTTCGGTATTCAGAGCATGGGAGCTGGACTCGGCATGGCCCTTGGCGGGCTGCTGGGAGCTTTCGTTTATGACATACGCGGCTCTTATGACATTGCCTGGTTGGTGTCCTTCTTTGCTAGTGTCGGCGGAATGGTCGCAATAATATCCATGGAGTCGACCAAGACCGAACTGATCCCCGACTGGGAAAGCGATCTACCCCAAGAGGCACAGCCTGCGGCTCCATCCCCGGCCGACGACTAGCCGCGCAAGAGCAGGACAACTCTTCCCTGCCCATCGAACCGTAAAACAATAAAGAAACAAAAAAGA
>JAPKDE010000297.1 GCA_028822675.1 Dehalococcoidia bacterium
CTTTACGTCCTGCCGTTCCAATAAGACTAAGGTCGCAGCGAACCATCCACGGGTTATCGTGCTCCAGCGTCTTCCCACTCTTCCCGATAATTTCTACCCCACACAACCGTGTTCTCAATCTTGTTAAGCTTCTCATCCACACTCCAAAGCTTCATTGTTCCCTCAATCTCTCGTATAACATCAGGGTCAACTGGTTTCTTTCTTTAACGTGCGAGCAGCGTATCGATGTTCAGCGACTCGCGGCATTAACAATTCCACCAGGAGTCATGCATGGCCCGTGAAACCACCGCTTACGAATTGGAACAGGGCGACGTTGAGCTGCCCGACACCGGACGTCCGGTTATTCGTTCAACCCGGGGGGTAATCTCCAGCGGCCATTACCTCACTTCCATGGCTGGCATGCGGATATTGCTGAGCGACGGCAATGCTTTTGATGCCCTCGCCGCTGCCGGGCTAGCCGCCGCGGTTGTCGAGCCGATCGCCTCATACTCTCTCGCTGCGGAGGGTGTGTTCATGCTCTACGACTCGGCCAGTGGAGACCTGTTGTCTCTCAGTGGGCAAGGAGGTGCCCCAGGCAAGGCCAGCTTGGGTTTCTACCAGTCCCAAGGACTCGAGCGGATTCCCACCGGACCGGGCAAGCAGGCGCATCTCTCTTTCACAGTTCCGGGCATCGTCGATGCGTTCATCGCGATGCTGGAACGCTACGGAAGCTTACCTTTCGACGAAATCCTGGCACCGGCCATCGAGTACGCCGAGAGCGGTATTCCCAACTACGAATACATGCTCGAGCGTCTGAAGTCACCGAGCACGCCCGTCCAGTTCGACCACTATCCTCCCGGAGGCTGGGACGTGTTCTTTGACAAAAAGCAGGTCCCCGCGGC
Organism: Dehalococcoidia bacterium; assembly: GCA_028822675.1. The sequence goes on from JAPKDE010000297.1 coordinate 882, forward strand.
GGGCTCTTTGCTGGTTCAGCCCGGTCTTGCCAACACCCTTAAGGCGATGTCAGCGGCGGCAAAAGACCAAGACCGACTGGCAGGGTTGCAGGCGGCTCGGAACGAGTTCTACCGGGGGTCGATCGCCAAGACCCTCGTTGACGGCTCGGCGCGGGTCGGCGGCCTCCTGAGCATGGATGACCTCGCCAATTACCAAAGTCAATTCTCCCCGCCTGTTTCCAGCAGTTTCGAGGGGTATGAGATATCGGGCCACGACACCTGGACCCAAGGACCCATGCTCCAACAGACCTTGAACATTCTGGAGCAGTTTGACCTCAGAACCATGGGGCACAACAGCCCTGAATACATCCATACCGTTACCGAAGCATTGAAACTGGTATTCGGGGATCGAGAAGCCTATTACGGTGACCCAGAGTTTGCCGAGGTGCCCATCGATGGGCTGTTGTCCAAAGCGTACGCCGTAGAGCGATCGGCGCTGATCGTCCCGGAGCGTGCCCTACCCGAACAGGCGGCCCCAGGAGAACCCTGGCGGTTCTCTAATGCCAGCGGCATCGCACCAGCGCGCAAAGGCGCAGCACAGGCCAGCCACGGCGTCACCGATCCCTCATCGGCCGAAGGCACGACTCACGTATCGGTATTGGACAACCACGGGAACATGGTCTGCAGCACCATCAGCGGCGGCGCGTTCGCCAAGTCGGTATTCTTTCCCGACCTCGGCTGCGCTCTCAGCACTCGCATCGAGATGTTCAACTGTGAGCCAGGCCACCCCAACGTGGTCGAGCCCGGGAAACGCCCGCGTACCACCTTGATCAACTACATCGTGTCTAAAGACGGCAAACCGGTGATGACGATCGGCTGTCCAGGTGGCGACAACCAAGCCCAGGCCAATCTCCAACTGGTATTGAACGTCCTGGTGTTTGGCATGGATCCGCAGCAAGCGGTGGAAGCGCCCCGATTCGCCAGCCAGAATGTGGAGAACTCGTTCTATCCCCACGTCTACCTGCCCGGACAACTGGACTTAGAGCCAGGAATCCCAGAAAGCACCGCCGAAGCACTGGCCGCCAAGGGCCATGTCATTGCCCGGACAGCAAACTGCGGGCTGGGTGCCACAGTGTCGGTGCGTGACCCGCAGACCGGCAATTTGAGCACCAGTGGCGACCCGCGGCGTTCTTGCTACGCCTTGGGCCTTTGAACCCAGCGTCCCTTCCCACCGTCAATACGTTCTTACTTAAGAAGAACCCCCACCCAAATCGCTAACGCGCGAAAGGCGTTGTGTAAATTCCTTGAAACCGGAAATTTGGCGGATCTTATTAAATCCTTTCAGGAAAATAACGCCGTCCTCCGCCGATAAGACAAAAGTCGATGCGAACCATCCACGGGTTACCGTGCCCTCCGGTCGAGGCTGTCGGCACCAGATATTTCTACGGCCTCCCTGAAGGTAAATTCCCGCGCCCACAATGAACCTGTGTAGACCGCGGTGGGTTCACCGCGACGGACAAATTGATCCAGTATGACGTCCATCAAAGGGTGTTCTGCACGAAAGGCGAGCGGGTCGTATCTGGGGTCGATTAGCTGGTCTGCCAGATGCTCGCCGTAGGAAATCCATTCCATAGCATCCACGATCCATCCAAGGCTGTCGCCGTCGCGGACGACACCCTTATTCAGACGTTCGCCGTACTCTTTCAAGAAATGCGTGACGGCGTCCTGTCCGGTCCTGACGTGATCTATTCGCCTAGCCATGGCCGCATAATACCACGCGATGGGGCGGCGTCGTGGCGGTGATTATGATGTTAGCACTTTGAGGGGGAATCACGGGGTTGTGCAGGGTAGGAAAGTGCTAACATCCGCAGTTTTCTAGGGCGGGTTTCCGGCTGCCAGAGCCGGTATAGCACCGCAAAAAGATGCCGGCGGCGGGTAAACACAGAGTTAATGCGGAGATTACAATGACGGGCGCCCGTCTCCCGGCGCCGTGTTG
>JAPKDE010000298.1 GCA_028822675.1 Dehalococcoidia bacterium
GTGATCCTCAGGGATATCCCAGAGAGCCGGTTGGATGCCGTTGGCCAGGTCACCCTTCAGCTCAATGAAGGTATCGTTATAGGTGGTGCAGGGAGACTGAACGTGGACGATGGAGAATCCAGAGTGCTCCATTCCCTGTCGAATCAGTTGCGACAGGGGCCGAGGCTGACCAGAGAACCCAGAGGCGATAAAGCTAACGCCCAAGGTGAGGTACAGTTCCAGCGGGTTAGTCTTGGTCTCCAACTTGCCAAACGGGGTGCTGCTTGTGATTGCCCCCTGCAAGGTTGTTGGTGAACTCTGGCCTTTGGTTAGACCGTAAACGCCATTATCCATGATTACGGCGCAGATGTTTAGGTTTCTTGCTGCTTGCGGGGCGATATGCTCTCCGCCAATGCTGAGGAAGTCACCGTCGCCGGCTACCACCATTACATTTAGGTTTGGCTGGGCCATCTTCACGCCCAATGCGATGGGGAGCGACCGCCCGTGGATCCCGTGGATACCGTAGGGCTGATCTCCCTCTAGAAGGTGGACTAGGTTGCCGGAGCAACCAATACCCGCCACAACCACGTTATTCTCCATGGGCAGACCAGTTTCTTCCAACCGGCCAATCATGGCAAATTCTATTGCTCTACGCACTCCAAAGTCCCCACAACCGGGGCACCATTTGAAATCGTATTCAGGGTTCTTTTTGCTCATACCCTGACCATCTCCTTAAGACTAGCGTTAGTCATTTCTGTAATTTTTTCTACCAGAGTGCGGGCCTTGAATGGGAGGCCCGTATATTGGGTGATGGACTCAGCTTTCACGCCCATCGACCGCAAAATACTGGAAAATTGGCCTTGGTAGTTCAACTCAGGAACAATCACCAAGTCTTTCTTTTTCAGCTCTTCAAGCATCTTGGGAGGGAGAGGGTTCAAGAACATGGTGTAATACCAGCTTACGGGTAGTCCACTCTCTTTCAGCTGAGCGTAGGCTTCTTGGGCCGGACCCTTACTGCCGCCCCACGGCAAAACAGCGATTGAATTTTCAGTCTGATCACTTTCGTACTCGTTTTCTTCCAGCAACTTGATCTTGCCGAACCGGCGCTCGGTCATTTGGACGTGGCGCTCACCCAAGTGGGTGGTGTCGCCCATGTCGTCATGCTCGCTACCGTTGGCTACGTAGGCGCCTGGGTTCCCGGGAATGGGCATGGGGGAAAGTTCTGAGCCAGCATAACGGAGGTAACCGTTGTTGCCTGAGTAAACGACTCTTTTTGCATCTTTAACAGCGGAGAGGTCTGGCTTGCGAATGTTTTGGACTCGTTCGGCCAATGCCATCTCGGACATCAGGATAACCGGTCCTTGGTATCTCTCTGCCCACTCAACGGCCTTGGCAGCACCATAGAAACACTCTTCCACCGTGCCTGCCGCGATTATCGGCATCTTAACATCGCCGTGAGCTGGGTACATGCAGCTGAACAGGTCTGACTGTTCAGTTTTGGTAGGTAATCCAGTGGCTGGACCACCTCGCTGTACGTTTACCACTACCAAGGGAATCTCGGCAATCCAGGCCAAGCCCAGACCTTCACTCATGAGTGATACTCCCGGGCCGGAGGTGGCGGTCATTGCCCGTTTGCCAGCGTATCCCGCGCCTATGATGGCGGTTATCGCTTCAATCTCTGAGCTAACCTGATAGGCCAGACGGTTTTCGCCGACTAGATTCCGTTCCATATAGAGCAGAATCGGTGTGGCGGGGGAAATAGGGTATCCGGCATAGAAATCAAGACCAGCGGCCATTGCCCCAAGGGACACGGCCTCGTTGCCTTTGATCATTACCTGTTTGTATTCCGGCATTTCCGGCGGGGCCAGTTCACCAAGGGAAAAGCCACTTTCAGCGATGTGGCTGCGTCCCAGATTCAATGCTTCAATGTTGGACTTGATGATCTGAGCGTCTTCATTACGACCGCGAGTGAAGCGCTGTTCAACGAAGCTGATTAGATTCTCTTGGGGCATATTGATCAGGTGCGCTAGCGCTCCCATAATCACCATGTTGGCGGCTCTGTTGTTTCCCGTTGATTTGGCTAGTTCTTCAAATGGCAGGCCAAAGCTCCGGGAATCCCCTTCTAATTCGAACTCGTTGGAGTCGAAAATTACCACGCCGTCTTCGCGAACATCTCCCTCGTGTTCGTCATAAGCATCGCGGTTGAATGCAACCAAGACGTTCACATCATCGCCTGGGGCAAGAACGGGGTCTACTGAGATTCGAGCTTGAGTCCACGTGGGACCGCCCAAAATCTGAGATGGGAATGTGGCAAAAGTCAGGGCGTGGTAGCCAACCTGGGTCGACGATTGGGCTAGGCCTTCCGCCGACGTAACGACTCCTTGGCCGCCTTCGCCCGCGAACCGTACTACGAAGTCGCGCATCTGCATATTAAAATGTCCTCATGGCCAATTTATCAGGCCAATCTGAGATGGTAGCTTGGGATTGGGTTGGGTGAATTGCTAGGGTTGAAATGGCAAAATGCCATAGGGACGGGGATGATACGGATATGGAGAATGAAAGAGGCATTTGCCGTGGACGTGACGATTTAACCGTAGATGTCATGACGATTGTCGGAAAGATCCTCTGAGGTGGCCCAACACTTTTAAATTCTAGGGTTTAAAAACGAGGGAACGCTGGTATGATGACAACCTTTTCTGGTCGTGTTTACACGTGTCAAGCGCGCCCCGAATATATCACCCGCCGGAATCTATTGTCAATTAAATTCCGCTTATTTTCCAGTCTTATTTACGGGGTATTTTCGTAGGTTATTTGAAAAGACTGTTGCCAGATTTTGGGAACAAAGGAGCGGTTAACCAGCTAAGTTTAGATGAG
>JAPKDE010000299.1 GCA_028822675.1 Dehalococcoidia bacterium
ATTTCCTGCTTGGTGAGTGCATAACCTTCCGGAGAAACACCAGTGGGATGCCAGCCGTCGCCCCTAAGCGCCGTTCTCTTGATGGCACCGGCGCTCGCTCCGCCAACCCATATCGGGATACTGGACTGCACCGGTTTGGGCGAGAAATAGAGGTCTGAGAAATCCCAACGCTTGCTCTTGTAGGTAGGCAGATGATTGGACCAGAGCTCTTTCATGATGTCGATGCATTCGTTGGTGAGAGAACCCCTCTCGCGCATGGAGATGCCCAAGGCATTAAACTCTTCGGTCATCGCACCCACACCAACGCCCAGAGCGACCCGGCCTCCGGAAATCTGGTCCAGGGTGGCAGCGTACTTGGCCAGTTCCACTGGGTTGTGATATGGCAGCACCAGCACTGAGGTACCCAGTGTCACCTTTGAGGTGGTGGCTGCCAGGTAGGAAAGGGTGGACATGGGGTGATAGTAAGGATTGTCAGCCAGCCGTTCACGGATGTACCCAGTGTTGAAAAGATGGTCCATGACCCAAACTGAATCAAAGCCTAGATTCTCGGCCAGAGGGCCAAATTCCAAGACCTGTTTCGGGTCTTCAACGCCCCAGTTATTGGGAATAGTCACACCAAATTTCACGGGGAACTCCTCGTTTTGTTAGATGATTGCTTAGACGTGTCTGTAGGCGGTAGAGAAACCGGATCATAAAACCCGGAGTCCCCGCGTCCCGGACTCCCGGAGTAAGAAACTAAGCCGTGTTGATGGCCTCGATGAGTCGGGCAGTCTCGACGGCAGCAACGGCCGCATTGGCCCCCATGTTGCCCGCTTTTCCACCAGCCCGGTTCAGGGCCTGTTCCATGTTCTCAGTGGTTAGGACGCCAAAAATCACCGGCACTCCGGTTTCCAAGGCCACGGAGTTGATTCCACCGGCAGATTGTCCGGCCACCATGTCGTAATGGGAGGTCTCACCGCGGATCACCGCTCCAAGGCAGATAACCGCGTCGTAACGGCCAGTCTTGACCATGGCTTTGGCTACCACGGATAGCTCAAATGAGCCGGGCACCCAACTTACTGATATGTCTTCGTCGCGGACTCCGTGGCGCTCCAACGTCTCCACGGCCGAGTCCAGCAGCTTTCTGGTGATGATTTCGTTAAAACGGGCAACAACCACGCCTACACGTAGACCCTGGCCGTTCATATCGCCCTTAATCTCTTTGGGCACGCTTATTTCTCCTGGTGCAGTTTGTGAGTGTGTTAAATGGGGCTCGACTGAGGTCAGGGCAATCTCTTTTAACAGGAAATAACTGCACTAACCTAATTTATGCTTTTGGTAAATGGCTAAAATCAACGATAGCTAGTGCGATGAGCACTCTGGGAACTGATTCCGGCTGGTCGCTCTGGGGTTACGGGCCAGAGGCTGGATGGAGACCAGTTTACACGGGAAGCAGTGGGTTATCCAGTTTTGTCCAGCATGTCACGGATGGTGAACATACGCTGAAACAGGGTAAAACAGGAGACTACAGCAATCGCCAGCAACACCCATTCGATCTGTCCGACTATCAGGCCAACACCGAGCAAAACAACCCGTTCAGGACGGGTCATCAGCCCCCCTTTGGTGAACACACCCAGCCCTTCACCCCTGGCGCGGAGATAGCTGACACCCTGGGAGAAGATTAGGGCCAGCAGCAGTACTGTGATGAAGAAGATCTGCCGGTCGTCACTGATGTCGTCCCGCAGCGCGTAAACGGCGATGCCGACAAATAGAGCCGCTTCACTGAGACGGTCGAACACCGAGTCCAGCAGGGCGCCGAAGGGACTGGCTTTGCCGGTGAGCCTCGCCAACCCGCCGTCCAGCAGGTCCAGCCCGCCACCAACCAAGAAGACTATTCCACCAGCCAGTAGCCAGCCAGCGCCGACCAAGTACGCTGACACAACGGTAATCAGAAAGCCGAGGATGGTGATGCCGTTGGGGGTGAATTTGAGGGCCCGGAATAACTTGGCACCTGGGAGTTCCAGATACCGAAGCACCGCTCCTCTAAATTCGTCCCGTCCCGGAAGGGCCATTAGCGAAGAGCCATTAGCTGGAAGCGCTCTTGGCGGCCTGCATGCAGGTTTTGTAATACTTCTCAACCCGGCCGGCTACCACTTCCCAGCGGTATTCTTCTGCTAGCCGTTTGCCCTGAGCGCCCAGTTTGTTGCGCAGTTCTGCGTCTCTGGCCAGGATTCCCAGCGTCTTGGCCAAGGCATCGCTGTCTTTCTTGGGTACGAACATCCCTTGCTCTCCTTCAGTCATCACGCCGCGGAAACCTTCAATGTCCGAGGCGACCACCGGTTTTCCGGCTGCCATGGCTTCTAGTAGAACGATGCCAAAGCTCTCTGCGCCGGTGGCCGGAGAGCAGAAGATGTCTGAGCTGGCGTAATAGCGGGGCAGGTCATCATAGGAAACGCGGCCCACAAACTCCACGTCTTGGAGGTTGTGGGAACTCAAGATTCGATAAGATTCTTTGTCCGGATTTCCAGGTCCAACCACAATCAACCGAATGTTTGGTAGCTCCCATTTCAGCTTGCTGTACGCCTCCAGCAGATACTGCAGACCCTTACGTTTTTCCAGGCGACCGACAAACAAGATGTTTAGCTTGCCGTCCTGATATTGAGGGTATGGGGCGGCCTCTGATGCGAAGTGTTTGAAGTCGATCCCGTTGGGAATAATCTCGTAATCCCCTGGGAAGGTGTTGTTTACATAACGGCGGGCGGCTGGAGAAACGGCGATATTGCCGTGGAGTCTTGCCTGCCAGCGTTTGGTGATTGGAGAAGTAAGCCGGTAGAGATGCTGACGGTTATAAGAGGCGTGGAAAGTGCCCAC
>JAPKDE010000300.1 GCA_028822675.1 Dehalococcoidia bacterium
CGACCCGGATGGGATTCGAACCCACGATCTTCGGCGTGACAGGCCGATATGTTAACCGCTACACCACCGGGCCACAAAAACACCGGACTAGGGCAGTCCGGTAAATCGAGTGTATGTCTTTCAATTTTGAGTGTCAAGATGATTGACGGTACAGTCTGACAATCAGAGCGCCTGTGAGCTCAGACGATTACTGCACAAGCAGCGAAAAAGCCCAGGCATTATGCCCGGGCTTTTTCATGGTTTATCTACGTTTTAAGTTGTTTAATTCAAAGACACTTCTAAAATCGTTGCGCCGCCCTTTTCCCAGACGGCAGACTCGCCGGAATCTTCGCCGTTTATCTTGAAGATAACCCTCCGCCCACCAAAGGATGAATTGCCGTACTGGTTGGCCAAGATAGAGTAATTTCCGTCCACTGATGTACCGGTGCCCAACGGACTGGCGAATTGCTTGAGCCACACAGATACTTCTGTTCCGTCTGGAGCCGGTGCGCCGTTGATGGTCACACTACCCACAAACACGTGGGGTAGTTCGCTATTGTCCCGTTCTGGCAGTGGGTCTGGCACTGGAACTAGAGCTGGCGTGGCTGTTGGTTGCGGTGTTTCGGTTGGCAACGGCGTTGGCGTTGGCGTTGGCGTTGGTTGGGGCGTTGCCGTGGGCGCTGGCGTTGCCGTGGGCGCTGGCGTGGCCGTAGGTGTTGGTGGAACCGGTGTCGGCGGTGTTGTTGTCCGGCTAACTTCAGATGCGCATGCTGCCAAAACGAACAGCAATGAGACCATGGCGACAACTAATTTATATGACTTGATCAACTGAAACCCCCCAACAATCCAAAATCCAAGCGGATGTAAAACCAAACTGTTTTACATAATGGTAACTCGGATAAGTCGAAACAAAACTGGTTATCAGTCCTGTTTAATTGGTAATGTTGGCGCTACCGAACCCCGTTCAACTGGGCGGTGAGATTCGATGGCAGGCTCAATAAAAAGGCTGTGTGGTGTTCGCCGTCTGGGCTGTCGTCGCTCTCCACAGTCAGGTCCCCGCCAGATTGTCTGGCAAGGCTCCTAGCGATGAACAACCCTAAGCCAGAGCTGGACTTTTCTTCTCGCCGGACCACTTCAGGCGTCCATCCTCGGTCAAATAAGTGTGGGACGTATTGGGTACCGATACCGGGGCCGTCATCCCAAACGCGCACAAAGAAGTGGGTTGGGTTCTTTGTTAGTTTCACTTCCACATGGGTCCCGGCAAATCGTACTGCGTTGTCCACCAGATTGGTCACTATGTGTTCAATGGCGTTGGTATTGGCGTAGACCAGGCCCAGTTCAGACGGCTCCGACCACCAGGTGATCTCCTTGCCTGCTTCTGCAGCCACGGGAGTGTAGCGGTCGGCGATGCGCCTGATTAACTCGTTAGGCTCCACGGGCAGGAGTTCGTCGTCACTCTCTGGTGATTCCAATTGGATCAGTACTTGGATATTGGACATCATCAGCCGGAAGTTTGGCGTCTGCCGTTCTATTTCGTCCAACAGGTCAATAACACCGGCATCGGCCGTGCCCGGATTTGCCTGCATCACCGCCCTGAGTTCCCGCTCTTTCCCGGCGATTCTCCGCAGAGGGCGTCCCAAATCATGGTCAAACAATTGGAAATATTGCAGAGTGGTCTCACTCCAACTGTGCCCGCCATTTTGGCCGTTTATCACCTGATAAGAGTTTCTTCTTAACCACGCAGTTCCTACGTAAGTGGTCGCAGTCATACCCAACCCAAGTACCATGAGGACGCCGCCCAGATAGGTAAAAGGTTCGACCGCCCACAGCAAGTCGAAGAAATTCTTCCCAAGAAACGGCGCGAGGATAAGTAAAATGACACCCGCTAGGGCAATCACTCCGCCGCTAATCTTTAATGGTTTGATGAGTCTCTTCATGACTTGGGGGGCACTAGCCGGTATCCTTGGTCCCTAATATTTATAATCAGTTCAGACGGTCCAAAACGAGTATTCATCGCCTTGCCGATGGCATCTTTTATCTCTCTAATCCTCACCCGTAGAGTTGCCCGCGGATCTTCACCTTCAGAGTATCGTTCCAGGCGTGCGAATGCCACTAATTCACCGGGGCTGCGGTACCAGGTAACGGCAAGCTCTCTGAAGATTTCAAACTTCATTCCCTGAATTTCCAGCGCTGGTTCCCGTTCTTCTCCTGCCCCGACATAGACCAGACGAGAACTGACATCCACCAGTATATGGTTGCCGATGGGTATGGACTCTGGTGCCGTCCCAATCAGCCTACGTAGGCGCAGGACAACTTCGTCTGGGCTGGCCAACTTGTCTATGAAGTCCACTGGGGCGTCCCATTTCAACGAGCCCCGCACTGCGGTCTCACGGTCGGGTCCCTGGGCGTATTGGGTGAACATCAGAATGGGTAACTTGGGCCACCGTTCCACAATTTCGCCCAGAATGCCTAAGCCCCTAAATTGGTCGTCTCGGTGCTCACCGAACCGGACATCCAACAAAACTGCATCTGGGAGGGATTGCTCTATGGACCACAGAGTGGCCGATTCAAACTCTTCTCCCAGAGAATGGCCAGACTCGGGCTCTATTACCGTTGTTTCCCACCCCTCTTCTTCCAGCCGACGGCGCACGGCGCGGAGAATAGCAGACTCTGATTCGTCGTCTACAACCAGGATATTGAGCCCCGCGTTTGCTCTAGCCATTCGCAGCGCGTGCCCAGGTGCAAGTTTTCATATTGGAGCACCCTTCAATATACATAACAAGAGTTTAACAAACGATGGAGGCCGTTCTCTGGTGACTTTGGTGTGAGAACAGGCCAAAAGCAGGGTTAAAGGTCAACTTGACCA
>JAPKDE010000301.1 GCA_028822675.1 Dehalococcoidia bacterium
TTGCTTTCAAAAAACTTGATGAATGAATCCCTGATCTGGTCGCCGTTCATGGGTTACCTTTTATCTACTGTTTAACTTCCCAGGTTTCTGGAAAAAATCTAACGGAATTTCCCGGAGACCAAAACCCGAATAAACTCGTGGTGCCGTCGAAAAACGGCGGTCAATGTTACGGAATTCGCTCTCTTTGGGGGTTGAATTGAATTGTATTTGACCAGGCATGGGAGGTCAACGGTTATGGGCGCTGTCGAAGATAATTTCGGGGTGCTATAAAGTCTTCCAAAATTGGTATCAAGTTGCCATAATCTCGCTTGACCAGGTCGATTTAGACTCTTAGAATTTAGGAGGTGGACATGAATTTTCGGTCCCCAAACGTGTTCACTGTCGGTTAGGTAGGAGGTGTAGATGGACTCCAGCATTATCGGCAAGATTGAAAAGGCAAAACAGTATGCAGAACAAAAGGACCGGGTAAACATCACCAGCTTCGAGGCCACTTTTAAGGGCAACCACGACAATTACGATGTCCAATTTTCAGACGGTGCCTGGCGTTGTGAATGTCATTTCTTCGCCACTAGAGAAATTTGTAGCCACACCATGGCGATGCAACGTATCTTGGACGAAATGTTGACCGCTCAGGACCAACCAGCGCCCGCCATCTAAGAACAACCGGCCAACAATTCGACATGCGCCAAAGGGCTAAACCTAAAGCCCCCAGAATGGCTGAGATTGAAAACTGCCCAATCAATAAAAAAGACCCCCAGAATTTATGGGGAGGGTCTTTTTTATTGATTGGCACTTGCTGGCACCGCTGTTAGTATTTGGCCGGTAATCAAATAGCCCACATTGGTCAGAGTATTTCGTAATACCTCAGAATCAAATTGCAAACGCAAGGACGATTTGACACAACCGACTCAAAATAACGCTCCGACCGAGCCAACCGAGCCGAGTGTGGAACGGACCGGGTTTGGAATTCCGCCCGCTCTACGCTATCCCGCCTACCGCGCTTATTGGTTCGGTCTGCTGGCATCCGTCAGCGGATTCCAAATGTTTCGCGTTGGACAGGGGTGGCTGATCTACGAGATAACCGGCTCGCCCTGGTCTTTGGGCCTGGTGGGTGCTGCCAATGCCATCCCGGCCATCTTCTTCAACCTCTTTGGCGGCGTCTTTGCCGACCGTTTGGACAAACGCCGCCTAATCATTTCCACTCAACTAACCACTGGCAGCCTCATATTTTTATTGGCTACTCTGACCCTGTTGGGCTGGGTTGAGTCGTGGCATGTCTTGGTGATTGCCCTGCTGGCCGGAGGCGTTGAAGCCTTTGACAACCCGGCCAGACAAGCGCTGTATCCCCACTTGATAGACCGCAAGGTGATGATGAGTGCGGTGGCGATGAACTCCGTCATCTGGCAGGGCACCAGAATCATCGCCCCTGGAATCGCCGGAATCCTCATTGACGGGATCAACACTCAATCCGCCATGTATATAGCTGGGTCCGGGTTTATCGTTCTTGCGGTGGTGATGTCCCGTCTCAAGATTCCGACAATCCCACGAGGGGCATTGGGCAATCCGATCCAAGACATCAAAGAAGGCCTGCAATTCATCCGGGTCCATTCCATATTCTCGTTCCTGATTGGGATGACCTTCTTCAACAGTTTCTTTGGCATGGCTTATGTCATGTTGATGCCCATCTTTGCGGTGGACATCTTAGAAGTTGGGGCCAAGGGTCAGGGGCTTTTGCTGGGAATGACCGGGGCGGGTGCATTGGTGAACACTCTTTGGATGGGCGCCAGAGGCAGCGTGCCCAATCGAGGATGGGCAATCATCGGCGGCGCGGTGTTGTTTGGTCTGGCGGTGGCGGCCTTCGCTTTAACGTCAGAGTACGTCGGCTCTTTGGAATTGGCCATGGTCCTGATGTTCATCATGGGTATAACCAACTCGGTTTACATGATTTCCATCCAGAGTTCCCTGCAAATCCTGGTCCCGGACCGCATGAGGGGACGGGTCATGGGATTCTACGGAATGACCTGGAGCATCATGCCTCTTGGCGGCATGCAAGCCAGCGTGTTGACGAGCATCTTCACTGCTCCCATCGCCATTGCGGCTGGCGGTATAGCGGTCGCTTTGTTTGCCCTGGGTTCGGGCGTGGGAAACAGCGCAGTCCGCAACCTGAGCAGCCACCTATCACCAATTCCAGATGAAATTACAGAACCGAAAACCTCAACACCATCCCCTTGACCAAACTGATTGTTTGAAGGATTTTTTGCTCTCAATAAGGGACGAAATATCCTGGCCTAAATGGGCCTGCCACTCTCCCATAAAGGCCGTTGACAGCAGTGAGTGAGCCTACTACACTCCTTTGTAGTCATAGTTGTTAAATCTAATTTGGAGAGAATTCTGTAGATTTTTATAGCCTCTTTGCTGGTTTTCCTTTTGTTAGCAACGAGGTTTTCTTCTCAATATCCGTTAGATTTTTACCGAACCTTTCATGAAACTCACGCCCATAACCATGTCTCATAATGGATTGGCCCGGTGAACGGCAAAAGCTCATCGGCAAACCTACAAAACTCCCAAGACGATGACCGTTATATCCCCGGAGATAACTTGGAATTTCTGGTAGTTGGACTTAACCACCGGACCGCACCGGTAGAGATTCGGGAACGCCTGGCGTTGAATAAAGAGCAGCTTCCCGAGGCCCTCAGCGCCATGACCAGCCACGGTATGACTGGCGTTATCCTATCTACCTGCAATCGCTCCGAGTTCTATGTGTTGGACACACCCAGCGCCAAACCGTCAGAATCCACCGCCGTTTCATTGGGCGGGTTCGGAAGCGGATCCGAAACC
>JAPKDE010000051.1 GCA_028822675.1 Dehalococcoidia bacterium
CACGCCAACCAATTCCGTCTTTCCCGCGAAGGCGGGAAACCAGAACACCCCGGCCTAAAGTGGCTTGGACGTCGCAAACAATCTGGATTCCCGCCTACGCTGGAAAGACGTGTCGAAGACGGTTCATTCCTGGCTAATTAAGCGCATTAGCCAGGTTCACCATGAGCGGGGGTGCTAGAGCCTGACCTACTGCGCTGTCCAGCCGCCATCAATGACCAGTTCGCTGCCAGTAACGAAAGATGACTCGTCAGACGCCAAATACAGCACTCCGTAAGCCACATCTGCAGACTCGCCGTACCGGCCCAGTGGTATGCGCGAGATCATCATCTTCTGCACCTCCGCATCGGAACGCCTCGCCTCAGTCATGGGTGTGACAACCGGGCCTGGATGCACTGAGTTGGCGCGGATACCTTCAGCCGCATACTGGATGGCAGTGGACTTAGTAAAGATACGGACTGCGCCCTTGGACGCCTGGTACTGGGGGCTGCTTTCCCCCATACCCACCAGCCCCAACTGGGACGAGATATTGATGATGGAACCACCGCCGGCCTTCCGCATCTCGGGTATGGCGGCGCGAGTGCCCAAAAACACACCCTTGGCGTTGATGTCCATGACCCGGTCCCAATCCTCCACTGAGGTCTCTTCAATGCTTCCCCGGGCGCTGACACCGGCGTTATTCACCAACACATCCAGCTTGCCGTAGCGAGAGACCGCTTCTTGCACTGCAGCCGCCCAATCGGCCTCGCTAGTCACGTCCAGACGCACAAAGGCTGCATCTCCTCCCCCCTCGGAGATTTTCTCAACCAGGGCCCGGCCCTCATCTTCGCGAACATCCCCAACCACAACCTTGGCGCCTTCCTGGACGAATAACTCTGCTTCATAGGCGCCCATCCCCCGGCTACCGCCGCTGATGAGTGCTACTTTTCCTTTTAGACGCATGGTGTGGCTCCTTTGTTGGTTGTTGATGTTGTTTGGGTGGTTGGCCTGGATGAAATTGTTGGAGGCGAGCATTTCACCCCCATCTCCGACTCCGTCGAGAGTCTCGACTTCGTCGGACCCAACCTTCCCCCTAAAGGGAGAAGGAGCTTTTGGTTCCTACCATTGTGCGGGAATTAGCTCCCTCTCCCGCGTCGGGAGAGGGTTGGGGTGAGGGCACCGTGCTCTCAGACTAATACCGTGTCTGCTGATTCATGGGCGTGTAGGTGCCGGGGTGAACTGAGCTTAGGCCGGCGTCCACGGGCAGGCAGATTCCAGTGATCCAGCGTGCTTCTTCGCTGGCCAAGAATAGCGCGGCATAACCAACGTCCCAGGCGGTGCCTTCCGATTTCAACGGCGCAGCATCCGAACGGAACTGGCGCAGATCGTCGTTCATCCTAGGAGCCACCATCGGGGTGTAGACCAGACCAGGGGCAATGACATTGACCCTGATGTTGTCGGCAGCGTGGTCGGCGGCCATCGAGAACGTCAGCCCGATGACTCCGGCTTTGGACGCGCTGTACGGCGTGCTGCTATGGGCCCTGAGTCCGGCGATGGATGCGATGTTGACGATCGCTCCGCCTCCGCCACTGGCGATGATGTGGGGAATGGTAGCCTTGCTAGCCAACATGATGGTCTTCAGGTTGACGGCCATCACCTTGTCCCAGTCCTCTTCACTGACCTCAACCACGGTCCCGCGCTGGGAGATACCAACGTTGTTGTCCAGTATGTCTATACGGCCGTATAGCTCCATGGCGGTGGCGGCCATGCGCTCGCAGTCTTCAAGGCTGGTCATGTCACCCCGGAGAGTGGACGCAACACCACCCTCTTTCTGGATGATTTCTAGGGTCTCCCGCGCCCGGTCTTCCTGGAAATCCACCAATAGGACCTTGGCCCCCTCCCTGGCGAACAGGATGGACGCGGCTTTGCCGTTGCCCACTCCTTCGCCGCTGGATCCCGCGCCGGTCACGATTGCCACTTTGCCTTCTAGCCTGAGGGGTCGGTCTGCCATTGGTACACCTCTGAATCAAATGCTGGTTAAATTTATTGGCCAAGAGCCTGGCCCATTTTACACCGGGTTCGATTTTAAGAAACCCGCCTTCACTGACTCACGCTGACTCGCGCTGTTTTATGATTTTGGTGACCCAGGCATTGCAGCCAGGCTAAAGTCGTCGTTTAACTCCAGGCCAGTCGTGATTTCTTGACTCCACCTTGGTGGCACTCTAAACTGATAGGTGCACACTTGAGTGAGCCTAAAATAGGCCACCGGGACGTATTACTGCATGCAGAACAACCCCAACCATGGCTCGGACCTAGCCTTATTCATCGACTGGGAAAACTTCAAAATTAGCCTGGCCGTAGGCAATCGCACCCCAAATATTTCCGCTCTTAAAGAAGAAATTTCAAACCACGGTCGCGTAGTGATCGCCAAGGCCTACGCAGACTGGGTTACAAGAGCACCGGAACTCCGGGGTGCCAGTCAATTTTTGAATGACCCTCCTTCCCTTTATGCCGCCGGTATTGAACCGGTATTTGTGCCTACCAGGGCCCCTTCCCCGGGCGCGATGAATGCCAACGGCATGCGCACCGGTCGCATCAAGAACAGCGTCGACGTCAAGATGACCGCCGACTGTATTGAAGTTGCCCATACCTATCCAAACATCGGCACTTACGTGTTGGTATCTGGAGACTCAGACTTCATTCACGTGGTCAACGCCCTGAGGACCATGGGCAAACACGTGATGGTGGTCGGTGTTTCTTGGAGCACCTCACGCCGCCTGGCCGACCAGGTAGATGGACTCATTCTCTATGACGTAGACGTTGATCCGCCTCCGTCCTCAGAGCCGATCACCCCCAGCGCACCGGCAGCAGATGTACCGCCGCCCAGCCCGTCTGGTGGCGACCTCCCAGACATCATCAATGCCATTGAAGGGATAATTCGGGACGAGCGAAAAGCCGGCGGCAACCCGCTTTTGACCTCGATAAAGCAACGCCTGGTGCGTCGCTTCCCCGAATTTGACGAAAAGAAGTTGGGCTACACCGGCTTCAAACGCCTGATGGCCCGAGTGGCCCAAAACGGCAACATCCGTCTGATCACTGCCGGTCTGGTTGACTGGGCAATCATGTCCGACGAAGAAATCCCAGATGGCGCCACAGAAGCTACTTTCTCTGGTGGTGGCTCCAATTCCCGGCAGGGACGCCGTCGTGGTCGTCTCCCTCGCTCCAGGCAGCAAGATGACAGACCCACGCAAGAACCCGTCGGCTCTGAGATTGATGACACGTCAATCGTCGAAGACACAGAGAATGACTACGAATCGGTTGCAGAACCGGAACCTGTCTCCGAAAATCAGACCAATGGTTGGCAAGACCGGAACGACCGACCTGAGCCGTCGTACCAATACAACGGCGGCCGGGACCGGGAAGAAGATTCGGTAGAACAACCGGAAGAACAATCAACAGAACAGCCAGAAGAAACTTTTGACTCTGGTGACCCCGTTTCTCCTTTCGGTGATAACCAGGACTTGGCCAAGGCGCTTCAGGAAGCAATCGACAACCTGGATATGCCCAAGGAACCGGACGACGGCCTGCTGGCAGACCGCGTCTCTGACCTGATTTTCATGGCCAACACCCTGGAGAATCAGGAAGGCATCAGCCACGTGGCTTTCAACTTCCTAGTCTCCGAGATTTGCGATGCATTGGGGCAAGGACTTGAAGCCGGGCACGCCGATATCACCCAACGTTGGGGCAAGGCCAGTTCCCGCACCTACGTGAGCAAGATTCTGCGCAGCCTCAGTGACGGCGAGTTCTTCCTGAAGGGCAACCATAGCTGGCGCGATGAGACCTCCGGTCAAAATCGCCGTCGCCGCACCTTCAACCTGAACCATGAACACCCGTTGGTGCAGCAGGCCATCGCCGTCCGATCGGGCGACATGGACGATGCTGTCAGCCAAGAAAGTTCAAACGACTCTGACCAGAACGACCCGCCGCAAAATCCACCGCGAAATCCAAATGACTTCGCCAGCTCTGTTGCTGCCGACTATGCAGATCCCAGCGACAACAGGGAAGGTGAAGAAAGCAGCGGTCAACCTGGGAATGAAAATTTGCCTTTATTCACGGACGAAGAAGACGACGACTATGAGTCTGGTAAATCGGCGGCCGAAGCTCGGGCCGAAACCGGATTCATATCCAGGCTCTTCCGACCCCGTAGAAACTAACCCGGTATAACCAGGCAAACTAAAAAAGCCCCTCGATAAACCGGGGGGCTTTTTGTTTAGTTTGCCACTCGCCTAGGCGCTCGGTGCCATGGCCAAAGGGCCGGAATCATAGAAACCAGGAGCGGCCCTAAGAATATGGAAAACGTGACCAGAGGTATCGACCCCACAAACAATATCAGCCACCCTATTGCTCGTGCCCACCACGGTAGAGAATAATCCCAGACCGACGTGCCCCAAGCAAAGATAGACAAAGCAGAAAGCTCTACGACCAAAACCACAGGCCCAAGTACCTTGTTCCAGCCCACTGTGTTGCCCAAGATCATCAAACGACGAATCAATGTAAATCGCCAAAATCGATACCAACACAATGCAATAAAGGCCGCAAGCAACAAAACACCAACCCCTGATTATAGACTGTGTTCTAATCAAACCTGGCCTCTTTCCCTAGGTGATTAACTAATTACATATCCAATATCAACGTAGACCAACCAAAGTCCTGTGCGCCCAGGCCCTCTGCGGTGTAAGGGTGGTAATACTCCCTGAAGCCTGATTTTTCGATGCACTCAAGGCTCTTGGCGACAATGGTGTCGGCCAACTCATGGTATCCGTGGTTGCGTAGTGCGTGGGATAAAAACCAGTTGGTATTGATCCAAGAAGGGCCGCGCCAGATGAATCCCCTGGGGTTGCCGGGCATGAACTTAGGGTCTGATGCCGGTACCGACGGCAGCGGGTACGGCGTCCAAAAATGATCCGGTGACGCCAACCAATCGTTGACCAGCCGCTCCACAATCGGCCTGGGAAGATCATCAAGTATTAACGGCATCAACGAACTGATTGTCACAACGCGCACCGGTTTTTCAGCTACGCCGGACAGGTCAAAGAACGCCCCAGCCTCCTCGTCCCAGCATTTCTCCAGGAGTGCGTCTCTGGTCCGGTCGGCTTCTCGGTTGAACTCGGCAGCATCCGGAGAATCACCAAGCAATCGCGCCAAGGACCGCATCCCCATGGCATAAATCGAGTTAACCAGCACATCTTCAACATGGAACAAATCAGCGGCAAGGATCTTCTGGTCGTCGCCCCGCAAAGGCTCGTAGGCCTGGTAAATCTCTTTGAGGGCGGCGATGAATCCCTGATTGGAGAGCTCCGTCAGCCCCAAGGCTTCATCGTATTTAGGTGAGCAGTCAGTCCCCGCTTCCTCTGGCTGAATCACCGCAATCAGGCCATCGTTATCCGGGTCTCGGGTGTCTCTGAGCCAACGATAGAAATTAACCAACACTGGTAGCGCCGCCGCCCTAAACGTCTCGTCACCCGTCGCCAGGTAAACCCGTTCCACCGCATAGGCGATGATTGGCGGCTGCATGGTGGAACTGTAGTGCGGATCGGTCTGGCCGACGATATTTCGGCTCAGAAAATCCGGCTGTTTCTCTATCTCCCAGAAGATGATATGAGGCATGAAGCCGTTGGGCAGAGCTCCACTCATCAGTGTTCTGAGTTCAGCCTTGGCTTGCTCCGGGTCCAGGTGAAGTAGGGCAATGGCATGGAAGCACGAGTCCCAGAACCATTGAAACGGGTAGCCCGTCAATGAAGGGCAGACAAAGCTATATTTCTGGCCGTTCCAGTCGGCTACACCTTGGCGTAGGTTGGTGAGCAGTATCTGGCGCGCGCCGGCTTCAAGTGCCTGTCTGTCCACGTATTACTCCCCTTGAGCCCGGCAGCCAAACTGGGAGGTCACGCTGCTGTGCCGGAATGTTGATAGAGTTCCAAATACTTCTCGGCAACCGCTGGCCAGGCGAATTCAGATAGGGCATAACGCTGGGCCTGGGCACCCAGTTCACGGCGGGCGGTGTCGTCATTGACCAGCCGAACAAGTTCATTGATCGCCGCATCGGCGTCAAACTTGGACACCACAACCGCCCCTTGCAGCAGAACCTCGCCGATTGCTCCAACATCGTGGGTCAGTACCGGTGTGCCGTGGGCCATGGCCTCTAAGAACACCAGCCCAAACGCTTCGTAGCGAGAGAAGAGGGCAAACAAGTCGGCTTCGGCGTACCATTCCGCCAATTCGCTGTCGGAGACTTCTCCCGTGACGACAATTTCATCTTGTAGTCCATTGCGAGAAATGAAACTCGCAATCTCCGCAGTCCCGCCTTCATCCCGGCCCACCAAAACCAGGCGGACAGGGCGGTTGAACTGGGCGCGGGCGCGCATGTAGGTATCAAGCAACCAACGCTGGCCTTTATGGCTTCCAACACGGCCAACACACAACACGGTCAGCGGCAGGCCATCTTCGCGGTGCTGACTGGACACGGCTTTGCTTGCATCGCCTTTTTCGTCTAAGGACGCCCCCCAGCCAATCACGCCAAGTTTGTCTTTGGGGGCAAGATAAGCCCGGTGGACGCCCTCTGCTTCACTGCCAGTCAGCGCCACCACCCGGTCTGAGATGTGACACAGGAATGCATTGATCGGCTTCAACCACCATTTGCTGGGCGGCAGGGTGTGGTAAGACGGTGTGAACACAAACTTGGCCCGACCTCGGAACCAGAACCACGCCCAGAGATGCCCCCAGAACCAGCCATCACCAACAAAATGGATCACGTCCGGCTTGAACTCGTCCAGGTATTTCTTCAGTTTCAGCGGCGAGAACCAGACCAGCGGCACCGAGTGGAACGGCACCGACCGACGGGGAAACCCGGACAGCCGGTAGATCGATATGCCCTCGGGCGTTGTCTCTTCATCTTCCCAGGTGGGCTGGGGGCGGCGGGGGAACGAGTACTTGGTGGTGAGCACGCCAACAGCTTCCACGGCGTCCGACTGCTGCATCTGGAACGATAGCTGCTCTATCGCCCTTTCAATTCCCCCCAGATAAGGCCGAAAATAGGGGGTCAAAAATAGTACCCGTAGCGGAGGGCTATCCAACAGCCAACTCCAAGCCGTGATTCCATACATCGGCGATCTGTGACACGGGCAAGTCCACCTGCCCTTCAATCCGGAAGCGATCGCCGCCGGTGGTGCCAAGTTTCAGCAACGGCACATCAAAACTCGCAGCCACAATTGCCAGAGCATCCCAATCGTTCTCGGGCAGGCTGACCACGATGCGGGATTGACGCTCTCCAAACAGGGTTGCGTCCCAACGGTCGTCAACTAAGAAGTCTCCAGAGAAGCCAATGCCGCCCTGAATGGAACTCTCAGCCAATGCCACCGCCAGACCGCCTTCCGAACAGTCGTGGGCTGATGCAATCAGACCTCGTTCGATGGCATCACGACACGCCTGCTGCACTTTCTTTTCCAGGTTGATATCAATTTGGGGGCTACCAGCGACACGTCCGTGAATATGCTTCAGGTATTCGCTGCCGGCCAGGTCATTTACGTCTATCTGGTTGGTGTCTGCACCCAGTAGGCCAACCACCAAGCCCTCACCGGCAAATGCCGACCTAGTTGCCTTGGTGGCATCTTCCAGCAGGCCCAAACCACCTAACACCGGAGTGGGGAATATCGCCTGGCCTCTGGACTCGTTATACAGGCTCACGTTGCCGCTGACCACCGGGACTTCCAGCACTCGGCAGGCTTCTGCGATGCCCAAGATACATTGTTCCAATTGGTGGTAGATCTCGGGCCGCTCCGGATTTCCAAAGTTCAGGCAGTCAGTCATCGCCAAAGGCAGCGCTCCCGAACAACTCAGGTTACGGCTGACCTCTGCCACGACGATCAGACCGCCCTGATACGGGTCCAACTGGCAGAACCGGCCATTACCGTCAATCGTGACTGCGATGGCCTTCTTGGTGCCTTTGATCCGCAACACCGCGGCGTCGCTGCCCGGCCCAACCACGGTATTGGTCTGCACTTGGTGGTCGTACTGCCGGTAAACACTCTGCTTGTTAGCGATGTTGGACGAGGCCAACATCCGTAATAACGTTTCTTGGGGACCGTCCTTAGGCAGTGGAACAGAATCCAGTTCCAAGACCAAACGCTCAATAGCTTCCTGACCCTGTTTCCCCTCCAGTCGGTATTCGGGGGCTTGCGAGAGCGGCCCGATCGGAAGATCAGCCACCAGTTCGCGTCCAATGGACACTTGGGCAATCTGTTCGGCGATGACCTGACCAATCTCATTGCAGGTCACGTCCCATTTCTCCATCACTGTCTTGATGGCCGCCACGTTCTCCGGCGCCACCACCAAAAGCATCCGCTCCTGCGACTCGGAGAGCATCACTTCGTAGGGGCTCATGCCCTGTTCCCGTTGGTGCACTTGGCCCAGATCAAGGCGAATGCCCCGCCCGCCGCTGGCTGCCGACTCGATCGCAGCGCTGGTCAGTCCTGCCGCGCCCAGGTCTTGAATCGCATTAACCAGACCCGTGCTTAGCGCTTCCAGGCAAGCTTCAATCAGAACTTTTTCCAGGAACGGGTTTCCAACCTGGACGGTGGGGCGTAACTCAACTTCTTCTTCAAAGGTCCGAGACGCTAACCCGGACGCCCCATGAATGCCGTCACGCCCAGTCCCAGCGCCGACCAGCAGCATGACGTTGTCCACTTCACTAGCGGCGGCGGTGGCGATATTATCGACTCGGACCAGGCCAACACACATGGCATTGACCAAGGGGTTTCCGGAGTAGGACTCATCAAAGCAAATCTCACCGGCGACGTCAGGCACGCCGATGCAGTTGCCGTACCAGGAGATACCGCCGACCACGCCGTGGAATAGATGCTTGTTTTGCGGGTCTTCCAGGGGGCCGAACCGGAGCGAGTTAAGCAAGGCGATTGGGCGCGCCCCCATGGCTAAGATGTCTCTGACAATGCCACCCACGCCGGTGGCTGCACCCTGAAGCGGCTCTACCGCAGAGGGATGGTTATGGGACTCCACTTTGAACACCACGGCCAGCCCGTCGCCGATGTCTACTGCCCCAGCGTTTTCCGCGCCGGTCTGAGATAGGACACGGCTGGCAACCCGGGCCGCTTCATCCTGGGCGAACAAACGAAGTAGCGGCCGCGAGTGTTTATAGCCGCAGTGCTCGCTCCAGAGCGCGCCAAACATGCCCAACTCAACCGCGTTTGGTTCACGGTCCAGGCGCTCCAATATCAGGTTGTACTCGGCCCGAGAAAGCGCAATCTCGTCCAGTGTTTCTTGGGTCACCGCCATCTAACTCAAACCCTCGCTTAAACTCGGAATAGATACGTTAGCAAACTGCTACTTTATTTACCTTCTAAGGATGATGTATACACCGGTGACGTCGATTCGTCGATAGCTTACTCAGCCTCTAGTTCGTCTTCATAGGCAACCGGATTTTCAGAAACATTGCCGTCTTGATCCGAAGGCCAAATCTGGCCCTTGGCGATGTAATTATAGTTGGCTCCGGAACCGAAAAATTCACTAACCTGTTCCAAGTCTGTCGTCGTGATCAAAACCTGTTCGTAACGAGTGGCTTTCTCTAGGAGCCGGTGCCGTCGAGAGCTGTCCATCTCTGAAAAAGCGTCGTCAAACAATACAACCGGCCCGTCTCCTCGAATCGAGCTCAAAAACTCAGCCTCGGCCAGTCTCAGGGTCAGTGCCAAAGTCCGTGCTTGGCCCCTGGAAGCAAAGATTCCCATGTCGGCCCCATCAATCATCAGATCGAAGTCGTCGCGGTGGGGGCCAACTGCAGTCACCGGCCGGGCCCGTTCCCGGTAAAACGCTGCAGCCAACGCTTCTCTAAAGTTATTCTCAGTTTCTGAAAGATCGCCACCCAATAAGACGCTGGGCCGATACGCAACTTCCAGGTTTTCTTCCGGCCCGCTCAAGTCCTCGTGGTGCCGCACGCAAGCTGGAGTCAGTTGGCGCATGGCTTCATAGCGTCGCCAGGTGATCCAGGCCCCTTCTCGCACCAACTCGTCGTTCCAAAAGGTCAGTTCATCCGCCTCGGCCCGGCCCTCGCGAACCAGACGGAGCAGTTGGTTACGTTGCTGCACGATCTTTTGATAACGCTGCAAACCCTTCAAATACAGATTGTCTGCTTGGGACAGGAGAATATCCAGAAAACGGCGGCGACCCGACGGCGGACCCTGCACCAGTTCAATGTCAGCAGCACTGAAGAGGACGGCGTTCACATGGCCAATAAGCTCGCCGGCGGTGCGTTTTATGCGGTTGACCCGTATCTCTTTGCGTACATTGTAGGCAAGGCCGTTGGTGTCGTTTCCGGAGCGGTGAGTAGGTTGATAACCAACTATTACGCGGACACGTTGGCCGTTTTTTTCAATGGTCCCGTCCACCAGTGCTTGCTCACCAGCATTGGCCGCCTGGAAGGTGACGACCTCCCGTTCGTTCTCGGCGCGGAACGAACGGGCGATACACAGCAGATACACCGCTTCTAAGAGAGTGGTTTTTCCTTGGGCGTTGGGGCCATAGTAAACCGTTACACCTGGGGATAGCCCCAGGTCCAGTTGGGTCAGGTTACGAAAATTGGTTAACCGAAGTCGGGAGAGGTATGCCAACCTGTCGTGTTCCTCCGATTGTTCAGGGTTCGCAATTCGGGGTTCGTAAATACGACGCGTTAGATTAGAACGCGGAAATTGGAGAGCGAGAGCTGGTCTGTGAAACCGCTGGGGCTAGCCCTGGTCTCGCAACAACTGAATCTGTGCATCCAATTCGGTGGCGGCCTCTGCTTCCCCGGCGGAGAGCCGGAAGCAACGGTCTATGTAGAGCTTGGCCAATTGTGAACTACGGTCTGAGTTGTCTTTGGCGGCGATCAGCAGGTCGGCCACCTTGTAGTTCTCGGGAAGGTGTCGCGCCAGCACGGTAATCTCTGCGCCGACCTCATCTGATGCTGCCGTATCTGCGCCATCAACGGCAAAACGCAGGCGGACCAGCAACTTTGAAAGTTCGCCCAATTTATCGGACTCACTCATGAAGCTAAAAAGCACTTCATTAACGTTATATGAATCGTCGCGCTCGGGTTCCGGTTCGGGCTCAGGCTCCGGTTCTTGGGCTGCCGGCATTTCCAGCGTCTCTCTGAGTTCTTCGCCAATGGCGGCGGCGGCACCCTCAGCCGGGGTACTGTTCATGGCCAGAGAATCGGAACATAGGCCCGAATAGACCTGCACGGCCTCCGTTGCCATCTCCATCATCCTGGGCAGATCAAAGGAAAACATGCTGCCACCATAGACCAGGTCATCTTGTCTAAGTTGGCTCAAGCGCTCTAGCTCAGCATAACTGCCCAGTGCTTCGGGAACCGGGGGCATGGCAAAGGCTGATAGATCACTGAGGGGCATGTTGCCCAAATGGGAGGCCAGGAACGGCGGCACATATTTAGTGAGGTCAGACTTCACCGGCAGCGTAACTACATAGGTGGCGTACACCGAGTCCTGATCTGTATCCACTCGGAAATAGAGCAGCGCATGCCCTCTAGGATTTTGTGAGTCGCCCTTTTCAAAAATCAGATCCATGTGCGTCACGCCCTCAACGACAAATGTCTTAACCATTATAGGGCAAAGGCGATTTACTCACCACGCCCGGAGCCATTGCGTTGACTACCAAAGCCAAACTAAGTATTGTAGGGGCAACGTGCCCGGAATAGGCGAACGTGAGATTTATCCGGGCTTGCCCTGGGCTTGCAAGGAGCCAGAAATGGCCGATACAGAACTTAAAGTATTTAGCTATGACAAGGTTGTCATAGGCGAGGAATTGGGGTCTTACGACTACATTCTTACCCAAGAGATGGTTGATGCTTTCCGAACGTCTGTGGACGACCCAGAAGCGTCATTTCCGACTCTGGGAGTAAAGCACGACGCCACCGCCTTTGCCATGGTCTACACAGACCCCATCGGCACCGTGAATGCGGGTAACGAAGTGGAGTTTTTCAATCCACCGGTGGTCGGCAAGAAGATCATCGTCACCGGCCGCATCGCAGATAAATACCTGCGCCGGGACAAACCCTACATCGTCATTGAAGCGACCGCCGTTGATGAGGACGGCCGCATGCTCGAAAAGCTTAGTACCTATCAATTAAAGAAGCCCGATGAGTTGGGGAAAAAATGGCATCCAGAACAGAAGTAGAACCTGGGCAATCGATTCCTTCAGTCACCAAAGAAATCACGGAAAAGTCTATTCTTGGGTTTGAATCCACTGGGATTCTGAACCTGGAGAATATCCACAATAACCCGGAGTTGGCTGCCAAGCGGCTGGGTACCACCTACACGCTGGCTTCAGGCCGAATGTCGATTACCTTTGCCACTGAGTGCTTACGAAAATTCTTCGGGCCTGAGGTTTTCAACTACACAGGCACCGTAAACCTAAAGTTCCTCAGGCCGGTCAAAGCCGGTGACACAATTACCGTCACCGGAGCCGTCAGCGGATCACAAGACACGCCAGAGGGCACCCGCGTCTCGGTAGACCTTTTCTGCGCCAATCAGGATGGCAACCGAACCGCGGTTGGTACCGGCACTGCAGTCATCAAGTAAGACTAAATAAATTTAT
>JAPKDE010000302.1 GCA_028822675.1 Dehalococcoidia bacterium
CGCCTTCCCTGATGGCCAACATCCCGGCGCTGCGGAAAGCCATTTCAGAGGAGTCTACCTGATGGAAACTACCGTCCACCAAGGATACTTTTAAGTCCACCAGAGGATACCCGGCTATGGGTCCATTGTCCAGCGCTTCCCTCACACCTTTTTCTACGGCAGGTATGAATTCACGAGGAATTGCGCCCCTGGTGATCTTGTTTTCAAATACTATACCTCCGCCTTGTTCCAGAGGAGACAGTTCCAAAACTACGTGGCCAAATTGACCATGACCGCCGGTCTGGCGGACAAATCTGCCTTCCACTTCACGGGTCGCCGTGAGGGCTTCTCGGTAGGAGACACGGGGCATGCCGACCTGGGCAGCAACGCTGAACTCGCGTCGCATCCGGTCCACAAGAACCTCTAAATGAAGCTCTCCCATTCCGGAGATGATTGTCTGACCGGTTTCGTCGTTCACGGTGACAACAAATGTCGGGTCTTCATCTGACAATTTTTTGAGGGCGTCTGATAGGCGGTCTTGATCGACTTTCGTACTGGGTTCCACTGCAACCGATACAACTGGTTTGGGGAACTTGGGTGGCTCCAGAATCACACCATCTTGTTGGAAACAGATGGTGTCTCCAGTGAAAGTGTTCTTCAGGCCAATTGCAGCACAAATGTTACCAGCCGTTACTTCCTCAAGCTCTTCCCTTGAGTTGGCGTGCATGCGGAGAATCCGTCCCATGCGCTCGCGTTCGTTCTTGGTTGTGTTATTTACTACAGCGCCCGCTTTAACAGTGCCGGAGTAAACCCGAAGGAAAACCAAACGACCAACGAATGGGTCTGTCGCCACTTTAAACGCCAGCGCAGCGAAGGGTTCACTGGCGTCCGGTTTTCGAATGTGAATTTCATCAGTCCGCGGATCAACACCTTCTACTGGTGGAACATCTGCGGGAGAGGGCAATAATTCTGAGATGGCGTCCAATAGGTTGTGCACGCCCTTGGCGAACATGGCGCTACCGCACAGCACCGGGACAATTTTATGATCAATTGTGGCCTGACGAAGGGCGGCCCTCAATTCATCTTCGCCTATTTCTTCGCCTTCGAGGAATTTCTCAAGAAGAGCGTCATTGGTTTCGGAAACCTTCTCGAGCATTACTTCGCGATACGACTCGTATTCTGCCCGGTAGGCCTCTGGAATCTCAGTGTCCGCAGGTCGTTCTTGGTTACCTTCGTTCACCCGACCCACGGGGAACTCGGTGGCCATTCCAGTGATGAGGTCAATCATCCCGGCAAATTCGTCTTCGGCGCCGATGGGGATCTGGATGGCGACGGGGTTGCCACCAAGACGGCGGCGTATGGATTCGATAGTGCGCTCAAAGTTGGCACCGACCCGGTCCATTTTATTTACGAACGCAAGGCGTGGGACCTTATAGGTATTAGCTTGCCGCCAAACGGTTTCTGACTGGGACTGAACGCCGGCTACGGCATCAAGCACGACGATACCGCCGTCCAAGACACGGAGACTACGTTCCACTTCAGCGGTGAAGTCGACGTGGCCTGGGGTATCAATAACGTTGATACGGTGGTCTTTCCAGTAAGTGGTGGTCGCTGCTGCGGTGATGGTGATACCCCTTTCTTTTTCCTGGGGCATCCAGTCCATTGCAGTATTGCCGTCATCAACACCACCGGCTCGGTGGATGCGTCCGGTGGCAAAGAGGACCTGTTCAGTTACAGTTGTTTTTCCGGCGTCAATATGGGCAATGAACCCGATATTACGAATCTTCTCTATCGGAAATGTTTCTTCCATTAGACTGGGCACTGGATACTTACAATGAAGACAGGGCGCTGGGGCCTACAGGCGAGACTATCTGAAGCGATAATTACCTACGGTAGGACACAAAGGCCCGGTTGGCTTCCGCCATCCGGTGCAATTCCTCCCTTCTACGGACTGCTGTACCCTCGCCACGGGAAGCATCCATTAATTCTTGTGCCAGTCCTCTCCGCATAGGCATTCCGTTCCGGGCCCTAGCTCCCCTTATGAGCCAGCGCATGGCCAGCGCTTCGCTGCGTACCGCACGGAGTTCCGTGGGTACTTGAATGGTTGATCCGCCGATACGTTTCGGACGAACCTCCACTGCAGGGGTGGCATTTCTTAATGCCTGTTGGAAGACCTCCAGGGGTTCCCTGTTGGACTCTTCCTGAATGATGTCAAAAGCGTTATAGGTGATGCGCTGGGCAATTGATTTCTTGCCCTTCATCATCAACCTATTGATGAACCTGCCCAACTCTACGTCGTTAAAACGTGGGTCGGGGGCTATGTCTCGTTTTACCGCGGGGCGTCTTCTAGACATGCGTAATCACACCTGAGTTGAGGTCCCACCTCGAATAACCTTTCTGGAAAGTTAAGTCCCTAAAGATTGAAGGTGAAAGCCGAATCAACCGGCTAAGCTCCTTCGCGAGGCTTGAGCGCCCCGTATTTGCTACGGCCTCGGCGGCGATCCGGTACACCTTCACAGTCGAGCGCACTGCGCACAACGTGGTAGCGGACACCGGGCAAGTCTTTCACACGACCGCCCCTAATCAATACGACCGAGTGTTCCTGGAGGTTATGACCCTCGCCACCAATATAAGCAGTTACTTCTTGCCCATTGGTCAGGCGAACCCTGGCAATCTTACGAAGTGCCGAGTTAGGCTTTTTCGGCGTCATTGTGCGTACCTGAAGGCAAACACCGCGGCGCTGTGGACAGCCGGGACCCCATTTGGTCCTATTGGTCAGCGAGTTCTGCACCCAGTGCATTGCTGGCGCTTTAGTCTTTTTAC
>JAPKDE010000052.1 GCA_028822675.1 Dehalococcoidia bacterium
GCACCTGGATGGCCCATCTCTACCGAGCCCAGCAGGCCAACACTTTCTACAGCCCCGGCGGCACTGCGGGCATGGGTTGGGCACTGCCAGCCGCAGTTGGACTAAAGCTGGTCTATCCCGACCAGCCGGTGGTTTGCATCAGTGGCGACGGCGGCTACATGATGACCGTTAACGCCATCTCGACAGCAGTGCAATATGACCTGCCGATTATCTGCGTGGTGTTCAACAATGGCACCCTGGGCATGGTGAACGACCACCAGCCAGAGGGGCACAAAATAGCCTCCGAGTTCTACCCCACCAACAACGCCACAGTGGCCGAGGGTATGGGCGCGTGGGGGATTCAGATCAACGACTCTAAGGACCTGCCCGACGCTCTCAGGGCTGCCCAAGCGTCCGGCAGAACGGCAGTGATCGACGTCATCATCGACCCGGGTCCCAGTCCCGACGACTGGCGGATGGGTGCCTGGAAAGCAGGTCAAACTTAAGCGGTGATCAGGACAGGGGGAAGACAACCTTCCTCCTTAAAGTCCGCTCATGGTGAGCCTGTCGAACCAACTGTCCGATATCAGTCGTGCTTAACCCAAGCAGTCCTTCGACAGGTCCGATAAATCGAGACTCTCGACTTTGTCGGAGCTCAGGATGAGCGGTGTGGCATACGTGGCCGTCCATAGTCATTCCTGCCTCCGCAGGAATCCAGATAGCTGTTGGTTCATCAATGTTTGAGTCGTGATACATGGATTCCCGCCTTCGCGGGAAAGACGGTTGGAGGTTACTGGTGTGCTGTCAGTTTATGGAGGTTCCCCATACCGTTCGTACTGAGCTCCGACCAAGGTCGAGAGTCTCGATTGATCGAACCCGTCAAAGGATGCGCATTAGTCAGACTCTGATCACTCCGTCGTCATTCCTGAGGGATTAGCAAAAACATTGAATCGGAGATGCCTTTCAGGCGTGAATCGTTGGACGAGATATTAGGCCGGTGATAGTATAGTCCGAAGGCTCATCTTTCCTTAAATTCCTGAGTGAACACGAGCCTGAACCCTAACCCAGATTAGTGTCTATTTCCGGCCCGATTGTCTTGGGTCGGTTGTTCTATTTAAACGACCGGTTAAACCGCCCAGCAGATTCCACCGGAGGCCCTTTTGGCAAACTTACTACAAATAGTCGACTTGGCCGACTCTGTCCAGGTCCAACTTTCTCTTTTTTCCGACTCCAATGCGCCCGAGACATCTCCGCCAGTCAATTTCCCACTGCCGCTGTCCGACACCGAGTTGGCGGAGATTCGTTGGTATTTCAATGAATACCCAAACGATACGTTTGGCGACGCCAAGACTCGTGCTGAGGCCGTAGAAACCGGTCTCAAAGCTCTGGGACAACTGTTGTTTCAGGCAGCATTTGGGTCCAGTGACGAGTCAAAATCACTCCTGAATAAAGCCGTTGGCGGTGAGCCACCCCAACTCGCCATTGTCTCCTCTCGTCCAGAATTTCTCAGCATCCCATGGGAGCTGATGAACGGCGGCGAAGACACCTATCTGGCGTCCCGGTTCTCCGGAATTAGCCGACGTTTATCGTCTGGTTCGCCGTCTGGTTCCATCGAGAGTTTCACCAGTGAACTACCCACTGACCAACTCAACGTACTACTCTTACTCCCACCCACCGGTGAGGGGTCTGGCAGCATCGCAACTGAAGCTCTGATCGCCCTGGAATCTCTGACTGTCTCCGCTGAACTAGACTGCCTACGACCGTCCACCTCAGCCAGCCTCCAAGAACAGCTAACCACCCAGCCAGGGCATTACCATCTGGTACACCTGGACGGGTTCACCGTCTCCAGTGAGGGCATAATTCTTGAAGACGGTTCCGGTGGAACGACCGCTGTCGACGCCGCCACTCTGGCCGGAACGCTGAATGGAACACAAACCCCGGTGTTGCTGATTAATGCCTCAGCCTCCAGCGCATTGAACGACGTTATGTCATTTGCCTCCGGTCTGGCTCAGAACGGAGTCCCTCAAGTAGTTGTAGCGCCGCTGCCCATTGCCGGCGCGGGCCGGGTTTTGTTCTGCGAGAATTTCTTCAAGGGCCTCAGCGGTGGCTCATCAGTCGCCCAAGCCGTCGCCACCGTGCGTCAGACCATGATGGACCACCCTCAGCGTCCTTCAGCCACCGGGCCCTTGGTCTCCTGGGACTGGACGGTGCCCGTGGTGTTCGAGTCGAAAGAATATGCACCAGCAGCCATCATTGCTGAAGAAGTTGCACCGTTGGCACCTGGCCAACCCCAATCAGAAGAAGAAACCGCTGGCACCGAACTGCCCCGGGGCGGCCCTTACGGTCTGATTGGCCGCCATGCGGAAATGTTGGATCTAGAACGTAAATTCCGCGAGACACCCGTCGTTCTCCTATCTGGAGACGTCGGCGTCGGCAAGTCTGAACTAGCCTTGGGCCTGGCCGGGTGGCTCCGCAAAACCGGAGGACGTTCTGGTGGTGTTTTCTATTCTGCATTTGAGGTGGGCGCTGGCTTAGAACGGGTGCTTCATGAGATTGGCACCTCCCTAGCCGGACTGGACTTTGCCGACCTGCGCAACGACGACCGCCGGAATTGGGTCGTCGATTACCTGCAAAACAACCCAGCTATGCTGGTCTTTGACAGCCTCCAAAACCTGTCTGGATTCCCCGCTGGAGCGCCGGGCCTGTTGGACAACAAAGAGATGGCCGACCTGAACGCTTTCATCAAGGATGTGGCCGAGGGCGGGCAGACGTGGATTCTATTGGTCAGCCGCCGGGACAAAGAATCCTGGGTCACTGTACCCCACGGCAGCAGCCGCCTTGAGGGCCTTACCGGTTCAGACCGCATCGTCTTGGGCACCAGGCTGCTAGAAGAGGCCAAGGCCGACCCGATGCGCTTGGGCTCCGAGTACCTAGAAATATTGGAGTTGGTGCACGGCCATCCGTTGGCCATGGAAATTGCGCTGCCCCTGCTGAAAGACGTTCCTTCTACCATACTGGTCGGCGAACTCAAAGCAGCATTGGAACAACACGAACCGGGCGCCGATGAAGAGGGCCGCCCAGCTTACCTGACGGTCGCAATGGACCTTTCTTACGGTCGTATGACCCGCCGCAACCGGGTCCACCTGCCGTTCTTGTCCATGTTCCGCAGCCGGATCATGATGGACATCCTGACGCATATCACAGAGGAGCAGGTCTACAAATCAGCCATGGGCGAAGCGTTGGGCTACGGCGCAACGCGTTCCCTGCTCAGAAACGCCCGCAACAGCGGATTTCTGGAGCCCATCACTCCCAGCGTTTACCAGATACACCCATCACTGCCGTGGTTCTACGGACGCAGTCTCTACCAGCAGTTCCCGGCCAGCACCATTGAACGGTTGGAGCACGAGGTAGTCCGGGTCTACGCCGACACCGCCGACTATTTCATGGAAACTCTCTACGAGAACCAGGATGCAGGCACCACGGCCATTTTGGCCGAGGAAGGCAACATCACCCAGGCCTTGGCCCTTTCCCTGGAGGCCGGTCAGTGGGAAAACGCCCAACTACTGGTACAACCACTGGCCCAGGTGTTCCGCATGCAGAAGCGATACCCGGAGCTTCGCCGCCTGCGCCGTCAGTTGCTTGAGGTCACCGGTGTCACCGCAGAGGAAGCCGAGAAATCCGGCGGCATTCAACTGTGGCTCTATCTAATGGGCACCGAAGCCAGTGAGTGCATCGAGACCAAAGAGTTTGAACGGGCCGACGACCTGAACAAGCAACTGCTTGAATACCTGATAACCAAAGATGACGGTGACACGGACCCGCGCACCGCTGCGGTCTTCCATCAAATGGGTCAGGTAGCCCAGAACCGTTGGCAACTGGAAGAGGCTCATGGCCTGTACACCCAGTCTCTGGCTATCATCGAAGGCGGAGAGGACGAAGAAGCCGCCGCCGACGACTACTATGGTCTGGGGATGATCTCCCAGTATCGCCGCCGCTACACTGAAGCCAAAGAGTGGTTCAGCAAAGCACTGGAGATTCACCAGCGCATCGACAATGCCGAGGAAATGATCAAGGACTACCGGTCATTGGGTCTTTGTTCCCAATACAAGTTTGAGTACGACGAAGCCGCCAGCTGGTACCAACGGGCGAGGGAGATGCTGGAAGAGGCCCGAGACGAAGAGAATGCGGTCTTGGTCTACCATTCGCTGGGAACCGTCTGCCACGCCCAGTATCAGTTCGACGAAGCCGAGAACTGGTACCAACAAGCCCTACAGCTCAGCGACCGTATGGACAACCACGCCCAGATGGGTATCGAGTTCCACCACCTGGGATTGGTTGAACAGGCCAGGGAAATGTTCGTTGACGACGCCGAGCACTGGTACATGATGGCCATTGGGAAATGGCAGGGGCTGGGCGACCGCCGCTCCGAAGGTGACGAATGCCGCCAACTGGGTGTGCTCTTCCACGAACAGAAAGACCTGGACAAAGCCGAAGAGTGGTACGGGAAAGCGCGGGATGCCTTTGAAGAAATTCAAGACGTCAACCGTATCTGCCGCACCTACGGCCAGCTTGGCATGTTGGCTGAGGAACGGGACGACATCTCCGGCGCGCTGCTGTGGGCTGGGCGGACCTACCAG
This sequence comes from Dehalococcoidia bacterium, assembly GCA_028822675.1. The sequence goes on from JAPKDE010000052.1 coordinate 4,617, forward strand.
TTGGCCAATACCAACAACCTGCAAGTGCTGGCCCAAGTGAAGGCCCACTTGTCCCGCCTGAAAGAAAAGCACGGCGACGAGAACTTCACCGCCTGGTGGCAAGACTTTGCGGGTGAAGCCCCACCAACCGACCTGGAAGTTGACCAAGAGACCATCCTGTAGCCTCGGATTAAGATTGATGGACCCGGCAAGTGACCTGCTCAAAAGCGTAATTGAAGACGTCAACTCCCTTAAAACTCTGGGGAGTGATAGTACTGAACCTGAAGCACTGAAAAGCGTTAGCCAATTAGTATTTCGGCTGCTGGTTGCCGGTGATTTGCAAAAGGCGCAAACGTCCATGAGGATGCCAAAGTCGCCTCAGATTAAGGGCTTCTCGTTGCATCCGGCTTATGTCTCAGACCCAGGCAGGAATTACGCCTTTGCCCTGGCTGGCGGAGCAATCATCAACGGGTCTAGGTTGTGTGGCATCAGCAGAGTCAAAGACGAAATCAACCTGACCCCGCCAAACGTGCCCAAAATTGCTACGATTCCGCTAGTTAAATATCTAGACTCGCCCGGCGTCATGATCAACGGCGTGCCGGTAAATCGCCGGGCCCTGATAAAATACGTCACCACGAAACTGGATGATCTCGACTTCGATTTCATCGCTGACGAATCCCACGATGGCCGGTTGCAATTGCTGCTTGATTCCGAGGGGGCCAGGCACTGTTTGAATGATGTCCCTTTGGCCTATTACGAGCTTCTGTCCATCGGCCAGGCCCTGATAACTTCGCCCAACGTCATCCGCCTGTCCCGACGTATCGAAAAATTCCTCAACCAGGATGCTCAACCCACCGCCGCTGCAACAGGGGAGTAACAAATGTCAGTCACATCGATCGAAATCACAGAACGCGCCCCATACGCCGAAGGCGAATCCTTTGGCGACGTGGGCGCTTACGAACGGTTGGAGGGAACAGCCCACTTCGCCGTCGACCCAAGCAACCCAGCCAACTTGCTAATCACCGACGTGGCTCTAGCGCCCAGAAACCAGGCCGGTCTGGTGGAATTTTCTGCCGACTTCCGCATCGTAAAACCCGTTGACCCGCAAAAGGGCAGTCACAAGCTGTTCTTTGATGTGGTCAACCGGGGCAGGCCGCTATCTCTATTGCGCATCAATAGCGCTCCGGAAAACGACCCAATGAACCCAGGCAACGGCTTTCAGATGCGCCGAGGCTATACCCAGGTCTGGTGCGGCTGGCAGCATGATTTCCCCACCACTCCCGGGTTCCTCAAGGTTCATATTCCCAATGCGTCATACGCCAACGGGCCGGTCACCGGCCGTATCGCCGTGACCTTCCAACCAAACGAAGCAGCCAACAGCCAGATGCTCTCCGACCGCGGACACCACCCCTACCCCGCCAATAATCTCGACCAACCGGATGCCGAACTTCTTGTTCATGACTATGACGGTGGCCCTAGCACCTTGATCCCTAGGTCTGATTGGACTTTTGGCCAGTTGAAAGACGGAAGCGTGGTGCCTGACGACACCCACATCTGCATGGCAAACGGGTTTGAACCCGGCAAGGTCTACCAGTGCATCTACACCACCAGCACTGCGCCGGTGGTGGGACTTGGCATGGCCGGAATCCGGGACTTGATCTCATTCCTGCGCTACTCAGACAGCGCAGACAACCCTTGCGCCGGTGACATAGAACACACCATGGCATTTGGTTCATCCCAAAGCGGCCGATTCCTCCGTGAAATGCTGTATCTGGCCATGAACCAGGACGAGAAAGACCGGATCGTATTCGACGGCATCATCGCCAATATCGCCGGTGGCCGCCGCGGCGAGTTCAACCAACGCTTCGGCCAGCCGTCCAACACAGTAGAAGCCAGCACTGCCAGCTTGTTCCCGTTTGCAGACATCCAGCAGATCGACCCCGAAACGAATGTGTCAGACGGGCTACTCTCTCTACTCATAGCCAGGGGAAAAGCGCCCAAACTGTTCTTGACCAATACCTCTAGCGAATACTGGGGTGGCCACGCGGCCCTGACCCACATCGATGCCACCGGTACCAAGGACATCGTCCCGTCCCATACTGTTCGTATCTACCATTTCGCCGGCACCCAACACAGCCCCGGAGTGTTGCCATTGGGCCACGTCCAGGCCACTGGCGCCGTTGGCTTACACGCCTTTAACTGGGTGGACTGGCGGCCGTTGATGCGGGCGGCCGTCGCCAACTTAGACGCTTGGGTCAGTGAAAATATCTCACCGCCCACCAGCAAACACGCGCGCTTGGATGACGGAACAGCAGTACCTACAGACTCACTAAAGCCAATCTACGATGCCTTACCTGGATTCGGCTTCCCAGACCATTTCAGGCATCTGTCCCGGTATGACTTCGGCCTCGAAGAAGGTATTACAGAAAACCTACCTCCGGTCACTGGAAAACCCTACCCGGCTTTGACAACGACCGTGGACCAGGATGGAAACGACCTGGCCGGTATCCGTCTGCCTGACCTAGCGGTTCCCCTAGCAACGGTCACGGGCTGGAACCTGCGGAGACCGGACACTGGCGGCCCAGGCCAAACGCATAAGGTCATGGGCTCCACGGTACCCTTCACTTTCACCCGTCAAGACCGCCAGGAGTCAGGCGACCCACGCCCATCCATCGAAGAACGGTACGCATCTAAAGAAGACTACCTAGACCGAGTGGAAGGCGTTGCGAGAGACCTCACGGCAGAACGCTACATGCTGGAAGAAGACATTGATCGAGTCGCCGAGATGGCCGGGGAACGGTTCGACCTGCTAGAGTCCCAAGTGGCAGAACCGCAACCCGCTGACGACTAGTAATAATTCAAATAAAAATTGTTGACTTTTAGCACAACTACTAGCCAATCTAAGGGCAAAAGATTACTCAAGTAAACGAAACTGGAGAGAAGATGATGAACGTTGGAACATCGGTACCCCTACCGGCCTATACCATCGACCCGGCATTCATGGCCAAGAAGGCTGAAGACTTGGGTTTCGAATCCATTTGGTACGCCGAACACGCGGCCGTGCCGGTCCACAGCGACAGTCCTTTCCCGGCCACTGGGGGAGAGATTCCCTGGACTTACTCCCATTTCACCGACCCATACATAGCCCTGGCCCGCGCCTCTGCTGTCACCACCAAGATCAAGCTGGGCACCGGCATCACCCTGGTCCCAGAGCGCAACCCGCTGCTGCTGGCCAAGGAGATTGCCACCCTGGACCGCTACAGCGGAGGCCGTTTCCAGTTTGGAATCGGTACCGGCTGGCTCCGGGAAGAGACCGAGTTGATGGGCGGCGACTTTGATCACCGGTGGACTCAGACCCGAGAAGCCATCGAAGTAATGAAAGAACTCTGGACCAAGGAAGAGGCAGAATACCACGGCCGGTACTTCGACTTTCCCTTGGTTAAGTCATACCCCAAACCCGTGCAGACTCCCTATCCGCCCATCATCCTAGGCGGGATGGCCAAGAACGTACTGCGCCGAGTCATTGCCCACGCTGACGGCTGGATGCCCAACCGGATAACACCGGCAGAGGTGGAAGAAAGCCGCAAGAAGCTGGACGCCATGGCCGTCGAAGCGGGCCGCGATCCCAAGTCGATCACCATCACGGTCTACGGACAACTGCCGCAGAACGACATTGTTCAACCCCTGCTAAACGCGGGCGCTGACCGCGTGGTGGTACGCCCGGAGCACGTGGAAACCGAAAAGGAAATGGGCGATCAACTGGAGCGCATGGCCGAAGCAGTATTCAAATAGGTCATTTAATGGTTTAACAACGAAAGCAGATGGTTCGACAGGTCCGATAAATCGAGAATCTCGACCTTGGTCGGAGCTCACCACGAACGGATGGAGTGAGCCTGTGGTTGCAGAGATTGCGCTTGAAGTCATTGCTACCTTACCTGTCATCCCTGCCCATCTCTTCATTGCTGCCCTCACCGTCATTCCTACGAAAGCAGGAATCCAGAATGGCCGTCGGTTAAACGGTGTCTGAGGCGTGATACATGGATTCCCGCCTTCGAGGGAAAGACAGCTGAGGGCCACGGTTATGGTGGCCAATAATTAGGGCTCCTCTAAACCGCTCGTCCTGAGCCCGTCGAAGGATGCGCATCAGTCAGACCTGAGCCGCCACCCGTCATTTCTGCGAAGGCAGGAACCCAGGATAGTGCTGGTAAAAGAAATTCTAGGCAACGTAAGCAAGAAGGATCATGAACATGGACCGGACGACTGAAATGCTGGCATCCTACGCCTGCCGACTCAGCTTTGAGGAACTGGACGACAAGACAGTCCACCAGGTGAAACGTACCCTGGTGGATACGATGGGCTGCGCCATGGGCGGATTCGTTTCCGAGCCAGCCAAGATTGCCCGGGGCATGGCTTCAACCATCACCAGCACCACACCGGCGCGGGTGTTCGGCACTGACGTCTACACCTCGCCAGACATGGCAGCCTTCGCCAACGGTGTTATGGTCCGGTATCTAGACTGCAACGATTCCTACTTCTCCCCCGGCGGTGGACACCCTTCTGACATGATCACCGCCGTGCTGGCATTGGCCGACCCTATGCTGTCCGACGGACGCACCATCGTGACCGCCATTGCGCTGGCCTATGAGGTCTTCTGCCGCCTGTCTGACCAGGTAGTCATCGGTGACCTAGGTTGGGACCAAGGCATTTTCAGTGTGGTTGGCGCCGCGTGTGGCGCGGGTAAGATTCTTGGCCTGGACCAGGAGCAGATGAGCAACGCCATATCCCTAGCCATCACCCCGTCTCTCCCCTTGGCAGTTACCAGAAGCGGAGAGCTATCCATGTGGAAAGGCTGCGCCACCGCAGCATCGTCCCGCTCGGCTGTGTTCGCTGCCCTGCTGGCCGCAGAGGGCATGCAGGGGCCAGGAGAGCCCTTTGATGGCAAACGGGGACTCTGGGAGCAGGCCGTGGGCAAGCCAGTGGAGATAATTGACTTCCCCATGGGCGGCAGCCGAAAAGCAGACGACCCGTTCCGAATCAACCAGACCATCGTCAAGAGTTATCCCTCTCAGATACACACCCAAGCCCCCATTGGGCTGGCCCTGGAGCTGGGCAAAAAAGTGGCGTTGGCGGATATAAAATCGATCCACATCGACACCTATCACACTGCCGCCAGCACCGCTTCCAGCGAACCTGAGAAATGGGATCCCAAGACCAGGGAGACCGCCGACCATAGCATCCCCTTCCTTGTGGCAGCAGCCTTACAAGAAGGTGCAGTAACTCCGGGAACCTTCACACCGCAGGGCATCGCCGACGCCACCAAACGCGCGACGATGGCCAAGATGACACTGAGTGAAGACGCCGAGTTCACGGCAAACTTCCCCGACCAGTACAACTGCCGAATCACGGTCACCGACCAAGCAGGCGAAGTCCACACCGCTCACACCGCCTACTCCAAAGGCCACAAGAACAACCCGCTATATGACATTGAGCTGGAATGGAAGTTCCGCAGTTTTGCCTCCGGAGTGCTTTCAGACATGCAATGCGACCAGGTCTTGTCGGCCCTCTGGGCCTTTGATGAAGCCACCGACATGGACGATCTATTCGACGGACTGGTTATCTAGAGAACCATGACTACCAATTCCGGATTCAGGTCCATGTTCACAGATTTAGTCCAAAAACCCGAAGAGGATATTCAGTTAGACCGGGCTGCCCTCTACCTAGCCGGTGAAGAGTACCCGGAGCTTGATGTTCCCTCTCACCTGGCCCAGCTAGACGCGTTTGCCACCCAGGTCTCGGCCAGAGTGAACTACGAGGCAACACCCTCAGAACTGTCCCACGCCATTGCAGGGTACCTATTTACAGAGGTGGGATTCCACGGCAATTCAGGGGAGTATTACAGCCCGGACAACAGCTTCTTGAACCGTGTAATGGAAACCCATACCGGAATACCCATCACCCTGTCGTTACTGTTCCTTGAGGTAGCTCGCCGCCTTGAGCTGCGGTGTTCCGGCGTCGGACTGCCCGGTCACTTTATCGTCAGCTTGGACGAGTCAGGAGAGTACTTAGACCCGTTCAATGCCGGAGTTAACCTCTCCGCAGCAGACTGCCGCACGCTGGTCCAAAAGATGTCTGGCGGACACTTGGAGTGGACCGATGAATTCTTGGTTCCCTGTACCAAATACGACATCCTCTTCCGAATGTTGAACAACCTGAAAAGTGTCTACATGCAGAGCAAAGGGTTCGACAAGGCAGTTGGTGTGATTGAGCGAATGGAGATTGTCAGTCCGGGGTTGCCGTCGCTCTACCAGGAAAAAGCCTGGTGCCACGCGCAGCAGCACGAGTACCGCCTGGCCATTGGGGCGCTGGAGAGCTACTTGGAACACGCCCAAAACGCTGGAAGCTTGGCAGACACCAAGCAGGTGAAAGACCAGATCAACGGACTTTGGATTTCTCTAAGTAGGTTGAACTGATTTTGCCAGTTGAGCCCAATAGCGAGTCTGTCCGAAATTTTGGCCGGGAATCCATTAGAGAATATGCGCCGTATATAATTACAGACATGAAACGCATGTCTAACGTCCGGGAACGGACCCGGGGAAACCAGTGGTCGACTACGAATCGCTAGACGACCATCAGTTGATGCAGCGGATAACCCAGGTGGACAAGGATGCCCTTGAGGCCTTGTACACCAGGTACCATACTCCGGTGTATTCCCTGGCAATGTTCATGCTCAAGCAGCCAGCCCTGGCTGAAGAGGTCACCCAGGACATCTTCTTGAACATCTGGTTGAAAGCGTCCAGCTTCAATGCAGAACGCGGCCAACCCCGTGGCTGGATTATGAGTGTGGCCCACCATAAGATCATTGATCTGATCAGGTCCAGGCGGCGGGCGATTATTAACACTGACCCGGCCGACTACGAAACACTGGATCTACTTCCGGACGGAGGCGTGTCCACCGAGTCTCAGATGGAACACACATTGGAGCGGGAACGCATCATGCGTGCCCTAAAGACCATCCCGGATTCCCAGCGAGAAGTAATTATGCTGGCCTACTTTGGGGGGTTATCCCAATCTGAGATGGCTGAGAAATTAGACCAGCCACTGGGCACAATCAAGACCAGGGTACGCTTGGCGATGCAGAAGCTGCGTACGGTATTGGAAAACGATGGCTACGAATAATTCAAATAATCTCGGCAGGTCGGCCCATCCAGATGACCTGATGGAGCTGTTCGCTCTGGACGCTCTCGACTTAGATGAAGAGCAACGCGTTCAAGACCACCTTGACGGCTGTGATCCGTGTAGCGACATAGTGGACCAATACCACGGCACTGCCGCCGAATTGGCCCGGTCGGTCATCACCCATGAGCCACCCGCCGCTCTCCGGGCCCAAGTGATGCAGGCAATCTCTCGAGAGGAACCGCCCGACCCGGTCGTGCCGGACCCGCAGTTGGTACCATCTTTTGGCGACCGCCTAATCGATAGCAGGCTAATTCGAATGCTGGTACCCCTGGCAGCATCCGCCGCCATGGTACTGGTCGTTCTAGCCGTGACCATGAATGTGCGCATCTCCAACCAAGTAGACGACCTGAAAGACGAGAACGCCAATCTCCAAGCGAGCCTCAGCTCAAACGTCGCCACCATGACCGCCCAGATCAGCGCAGCCAACGTGGCCGACACTGCTGTAATGGACCGGGTGCTGAAACTACAACAGGCCAGTTACGAGTTGGCCCAGCCGGACAACATGTCACTGGAGCTGTTCCCCCCGTCCTCCAATAGCCGTTCCCAGGGTATCTTGCTGGTGAGTCATGACGGCAGGCGGGGC
>JAPKDE010000053.1 GCA_028822675.1 Dehalococcoidia bacterium
AAACATATCTGCTGTTTGGAACATAAGTCCTCTACAAATTCATCTCAAGTTTTGGTGTTGATAGGGTTTATTAACCCGGAAAATTGCCCAGTGTTTCTAGCGCTGGACGAAGCCGTGGAATTCGTCTCCGATCAGTACCGCCACTGGCTGTTTGGTCTTTTCTGCCAGATCAAAAGCCACCTGGATACGGTCGGCATCGGCGTCGCTTTCCACCAGGTAATACTTGATGTTGAAAGCGTGGATGAAGTGTTCTGTGTAGGTGGCAGCAGTGTCGGTGTCCACACCGTGGCGCGTCCAACCTCGGTAGCCAACCATCATCACCACGGGGATGTTCATGCCCATGGCCCAGCCGCGCATGGAGTCTCCAGATTCCATCAGCCCGGTGTTCTGTATCAAGATGACCGGCTTTGCCCCGCCCACCGATAGTCCGGCGGCAGTGGAGAAAGCCTGACCCTCACGGCTGATGGTGACCAGTTCCAAAGATGGTTCTTGGGTCAACAGCGTGTATAGGAAGTTAGTTTCACTGTCTGGCAGCCAAACAACGTGGGTGATATTGTTTGCCTTCAGGTGGTCGATAATGGTTTGTGGACTAAATCCGCCTTCTTGATCGGCCAATTTTTACCTCTTTTAACAAATGGTTTTAACCAGAGCCACTGGGTTTATGCCCCGGTCCTGGTCTATGAAATCTAATCTATAAAGTTTCGAATCTCTCGTAGCACCAGATCCGGGTGCTCCATGGGCACAAAATGGGAGCCTGCGCCCAATTCCTTAAGTTGGAAGCCCTTGGCCTCCTTGGTCAGGTGTTGCACCGCCGCGTCCTGAGCGGTTTGGGCGCCATCATAGGCCCCAACCAACAACATGTAATCGCCGCCCAGTCCCCGGAGCACTTCCTTGGTGTCCAAATCTCTTCGGTTGGCGTAGAACTCTTCTTCCACGGCGGGCTTGCACTTCAACTGGGCGGTGCCGTCTTCCAGCACACGGGTGTTGCCTTCTATATAGTCGGCAAAGACCTCATCTGCCCAGGGTTTGAACACTGCTCTATCTCGGTAGGCCGCATACATCACATCCCGGCTCTCCCAGATCAATCGCTTCTGAAGCGTCCTCTTCATCCGAAGTTCTTGTTCTTCTGGCGTCAGCAGGGCCATTGGGCTGTCGCCCACCCGGGTATCGATCAAGACGCCTTTTCCCACGATGCCAGGGAACATGGAGTCGGCAATCAGCATGGACATGCCGCCGGCAGAATGACCAACGCAAATCGAACCCTCAAGTCCAAGCGCCTGAATCACCGATGCGGTGTCCGAGCCGATCTGCATGAAGGTGATGTCCCCTTCTGGGTGTTCGGTATCACCGTGGCCTCGTAAGTCGAACGAAAACACGTTGTAATCATTCGCCAGGTCTTTGGCGGCGATACTCCAAATCTGAGAACACATGCCAACGGCATGAAACATTAATACCTTGGGTTTATCCGGGTTACCCCATTCCAAATAATGGTGGTTGACCCCATTGGTCTCCACAAATTTACTTTCCGGTTGCAACTAAAACTCCTGAATCCTCTTACCTAGTTCTTTATCATTTAGTTCTGAATCGAAAGCCGAACGGTCACTCTACCACGGCTATTATTTCCAACTGTACCAAAACGCCGAGGGGAAATGCGTCGTACTCAATGGCGTGACGGGCCGGTCGGTCGTTTTCATCGGGGAACATGGCCAGCCAGGGTTTGTTGACTGCATCCCGCTGGGCACGGTCTTTCATATAGACCGTAATCTTGCCGATGCCGGAGATATCGCCGCCGCCATTTTCCACCAGGCTCTTCATATTGGCGAAGGCGAACTCGCACTGGCTCTCCAAATCCTCTGGCACTTTGCCAGTGGCTGGGTCAGCGCCCAAGATACCGCTGGAGAAGATCATGTTGCCAACGCGAGCCCCAAAGGGAATTGGCGCGCCATGCTGTATACCATCAACGTGTATCGAACGTCCTTTGCGGGCCATGGTCTCTCCTAACCACCGTTATCTGGGAGTGGCGTCCGTCTATTTAGCCGTTGGCAATTATACGCGGCCTACCCAACTGTTCAACCGAACCAGCCCACAATCCACGCCGTATCTGATACTCAAGCCTGGTTAAAACTAATGAGGTTGGCCGCCGTGTTATTATTTGGGCGTAAAAATTCGATTATTTGGAGGCGCCTTCATGCCATTCGGAGGCAATGACTGGCACGCATTAACTCAAGAGGAAACCATAGAACCTGATCTACCCATTTGCGACCCACACCATCATTTCTGGGATTTCAGATTAGAGAGAATTCCGTACCAACGGTATCTGCTACACGAACTGGCCGACGACATGAACAGCGGCCACAATGTGCGCTCGACCGTGTTTGTTGAGGCCCGATCCATGTACCGGTCCACCGGCCCGGAAGAGATGAAACCCGTAGGCGAGGTTGAATTCGTCCAGGGTCTCGCCGCCGCTAGCGCCAACGGAATGTACGGCCCGGGACGAGCCGCTGCCGCCATCGTAGGACACGCCAACTTGAACCTGGGTGACGGAGTTAAGCCTGTGTTGGAGGCTTTGCAGGCTGCCAGCCCCAACAGGTTCCGCGGCATCCGCCACTCCGTGACTTGGGATGACAACCCAGCCGTTCCAAATACTGCCGCTAACAAGGCCAAAGAGCAGATGTCCAGCGCCAATTTCCAAACTGGAGCCAAGATTTTGGCCGGCATGGGACACACGCTTGAAGGCTGGATGTTTTTCTCCCAGATGGAAGAATTGGCTCGGTTTGCCAAGGCTGTTCCTGACCTGACAATCATCCTCTGTCACGTGGGTGGTCTGTTGGGCACCGGCGTTTACGCCGGACGCCAAGATGAGGTGATGGAAGCCTGGCGTAAGGGCATTACCGCCGCCGCCGAGCAGCCCAACATCGTCATCAAACTGGGTGGCATCGGCATGCCCAGCGTGGGCAACGACTGGCACCTGCGGGAAAAGCCCATCGGCTCGGAAGAACTGGCCGCGGCAATGGCTCCGACCATCAACTATTGTATTGAGAAGTTTGGGCCCAACCGATCCATGTTCGAGAGCAACTTCCCCGTGGACAAGGTGTCGTACTCGTACCACATCATGTACAACGCCTTTAAACGCATCTCCAAAGACTACTCGGCCACCGAGAAAGCCGACATGTTCCACGATGTAGCATCACGGGTCTACCGCATAGAACTCTAGGCTTCAGCACCGGGAAGATTCTTCCCATTCTGAAACTTTGGAAAGGGCCTTCGTATTGTACGAAGGCCCTTTTAAATTGACTGACCCAGGTTCAGAACCCGCTAATTTTCCAGCTACCACATTGGACATATGCCTTTACATCCAATATAAGATGCAGCCAACTAAGTATGGTGGGGCAGTGTTTTGACGAGTAACGTACTTCCGGCATCGGACTTCATCGGTCGGCAGGAAGAATTGGTCATTTTGATCAACGCGTTGGATGACGCCATATCTGGCCAGGGCCGAATCGTGATGTTGGCCGGCGAACCGGGCATTGGCAAGACCCGTATCGCCCACGAGATGGTTGCTCAGGCCGACACAAAAGGGGCCAAAACCCTTTAGGGTTGGTGTTACGAGCGCCAAGGCGCGCCTCCCTACTGGCCGTGGATCCACGGCTATCCGGTCCTACACAGAGAAAACAGACCTGGAGTTGCTGCGTAAGCAGATGGGTGATGGCGTGGCTGAAATCGCCACCACCATTCCAGAGTTAACCGGCCCAGAATTGACCGGCAATTCGGCTAGCTATGAGCCGCCGGTAACCGCAGACCCGGAACAAGCCCGCTTCAAACTATTTGTGGCGATCTCTGATTTCCTCAGTAACCTCGCAGCCTCCCAGCCCCTAATCATCGTGCTTAATGACCTGCAATGGGCCGACGAATCATCGCCACTGCTTCTAGAATTTCTCACCCATAAATTAGCCACCAGCCCCATCATGGTCATCGGCAGCTACCGAGACGCCGAGGTTGGAGGACGGCACCTCTTGGCTCGGACTCTAGGCGGTCTCATCCGTGAAGAGGTTTCCCAACGGGTGAACATGATGGGTCTGGCCCGGGAAGAAGTTGGTGAGTTCATCACTGCCAAATCAGGTGTCGCCGCACCAGACGCCGCCGTGGACGCCCTGCACCGGCGCACCGAGGGCAACCCACTATTCGTTGGCGAGGTTGTTGGGTCGGTCAGCGTGCTGCAAATGGTTACGAACCGTGCCTGGCTGGATAACATACCCGAAGCGATCAGAGAGGTAATCATTCGGCGGGTGAGCCGCCTCTCGGAGCCCTGCGATCAGGTGGTACGCAACGCGTCTGTAATTGGCCGGGATTTTGACCTACCCCTACTTGAGTCCCTCTGTAGTGACCTCTCAGAGCAGGAATTTCTGGACTCTTTTGATGAAGCCGTTGCCGCCCAGGTGATTCAATCATCGCCGACCATGGCACGGCAGTTCAAGTTTGGCAACGCGCTGATTCAGCAGACGGTGTACGAAGAGTTCTCACCAATGGGAAAGATGCGCATGCACGCAACTATCGCCGATGCCCTGGAGCAGCGCTACGAGACGGGTGTCGACGGCCACGCGGCTGAGTTGGCCCACCATTTTGCTGAGGCAGGCACCTCGGATGGAAAAGAAAAGGCCATTAGCTACTCCCTAATTGCGGGAGAGTATGCACTCTCGACCTTTGCCTACGAGCAAGCCTTGAACAATTTCACTAGGGTTCTGACCTTTAAGAATGGACGGAGTGTGGATGACCAGACAGCCCAGGCTTTGTTTGGGCTCGGCCGCGCCCAAGTAACCTTATTGCCCAGAGACGAACTTGGTGAAGCCCACCATAACCTCCTAAAAGCCTTTGATTATTACGTAGAGACCAAAAACACACCCCAGATTGTAGCCATTGGTGAATTCCCGATAATCGCGTTAAATGAGTACTCGATCCCCACCGGATCATTGGCTGCCAGAGCCCTTGAGCTAGTCTCGCCCGACTCGCCAGAAGCAGCACGGCTCCACGGGCTGTACGGTAGAACCCAAGGAATGGAATACGCCAACAACAAAACGGCACAGGAGTCGTTCGACAAAGCACTGGCCATCGCAAAAAGAGAGGGTGACCTAAAACTGGAACTGACGACCCTACTTAATGCCACCCAGGTCGACTCTTGGCACCACGACTTTCAGCTTGCTCTGGAACGAAGCCAACAAGCGGTTGAGATTGCGGTAAGCATTTCCGACCCAAGGAGCGAGGCGGCGGCCAGGTATTTTCTGTCAATCGCAACACGAACGCTGGAAGATATGGTCGGTTATAAGACTCAAGCGGCAAAGTTATTGGAACCCGCAGGAAAATTGCAGGATCGGTATTGGCTGGCCCCCGCTTACTCAACTGCCGCAATGTCTTACTACTTTGACGGCGATATGGAATCGGCCATGAAGTACAACAACCTTGGTTTGGCTCAGATGCCCATGGACCCGCGCGTTCTGCTGCATCGACTATTCATTGAAGCAGTCTCTGGTAACCAGGAAGAAACCGAATTCTATCTGGACCGCATGGAACATATAGTCGCCAATGCACCGGTTTCCGCCAACACCGCCAACGCGTCTTTGGCGCTTGCCGCAGGCGTCGCTAGCAGTATCTTTGGTTCCATAGAGAGACCGGCTCCTGCAGAAGGTGCAGTCACGGCGGTTTTATCGTCTGAAATTGCCACCCCATTCTTTGCGCTGTGGGCCAAGATCGGCGCCAGTTTATTCGCGGTGACCAACAATGACACCGCTGCCGCGCAAGAACACTACCAAGCCCTAAAGCCGATGGCCGGATACTTGGTGGTTGCCGTCAGCGTTGATCGGATCCTCGGGCTATTGGCTAAAACCCTTGGTGATATTGACCAGGCTATCAGCCACTTTGAAGATGCTTCAGAGTTTCTTCGGCCCGGTGATATCAGGCCAGAAATAGCCTGGAATTGTTACGACTTAGCGGGCACATTGCTCCTGCGTAACACCTCTGGAGACCGGCAACATGCCAGCGAACCGCTGGATGAGACTGTAAAACTGGCAGACGAGATGGAAATTGGCATCCTCAAACAAAAGGCTGTGTCACTGCAGGATAGATTGGGAACGCGGCAGACCCGGTCTTTGGATAACCCGGTCGGTCTTACCCAACGCGAGATTGAAGTTCTACAACTAATCAGTAGTGGCAGGACTGACCGTGAGATTGGCGAAGAACTCTTCATCAGCGTCAAGACCGTTGGCAACCACGTGAGCAACATCCTCAACAAGACCGACTCCACCAACCGCACCGAGGCCGCAACCTTTGCCGCCCGGAACGGCATCGTCGCCGAAGATTCAACCGGCTAAACCACTACCCTTCCCACACCAACATTAGCTCCTCAAAGCCATTATCTTTCGTCCACGTTCCCTTGCGTAATTAATTAACTCTGCCCATTCCAAGCCTATAGAAACTCCCAATCGCGGCCTCCCTACGCCTATACCTAAGCCCATCTAGGTAGGTATCCCTATATCCCTAGATTAAGCCATAGGGAAACCCGTTTTTGAAGATGGGGAACTTCCCCCATTCGCCACCCCCGGCCCTCGACCTACGATGATGTCACGTTAAACAATTCGAGGTGAGGCAACCATGACAACGACAACAAACATCCAGATGAACAGCAACGGCAACAACGGAAACGGGGCAGCACTAAACCAAAACAACAACTTGGAGGAAGTGGCAAGAATGACCATCACAAATCACATCCAGGAAATCTTCAAGAACAACATGAAAGTAATGGCCGGTATCTTTGTCGGCGGCATTATGGTCCTGGCCGCCATCCTTCCCGGCCCCGCCCTTGGCGATACACCCGCCAACCCCAACACCGGTTCAGTGATGACATCCGTTGGTATGGAGTTCCCTGACATCGACGACTCCCTTCCTTCTGTTACCAAGGTCTACGCGACCATGGAGTTCCCTGACCAAGACGACTCCCTTCCTTTGGTGGCCAAGGCCTACGGGACCATGGAGTTCCCCGACCAAGACGACTCCCTTCCTTCTGTTACCAAGGCCTTCGCGAGCTTGGAGACTGCCGACGCTGATGACTACGGCTCCTTGTTGAAACGGATCACTGTGTTGCAATTCCCTTCCTATAGCGAAATAGTCTAGCGAACCGGTCCTGCCTCGAATCTGTTCGCATCTTTCCTAGCAGGAGCGAGCAGGTCTTGCCTCGACCTTGCACGCATCAAGCCCCGGTCTTTCACAAGATGGACCGGGGCATTTTGATGTTCTTCTCCCACTGCCAAATTCCCTGCTAACAACTCCTTTCTCCAGCAAGGTAATTCAGACTGGTGCGGTATACTAACGGGACTAATCAACCTTCACTGATCAACCTGAAAATTCGATTCACAAGGTCGCAAAAAACACGCGCACCCCCCTATCTACACTGCGATTACCAAAGGGTTTTTAAGATGGCAAAATCAATAGACCTCATGACATTGGCAGAAGGCGCTAAGGTTTCCACGACCGCCGGCGCAACGGTGGAGGTGGTAGACAACCCCAAGGATGGCGTTTGGGTAATCGGTAAATACCTTACTTGCCCCGCAGACACGTCTTTGGTTGGCAGTGAAGATGTGTTCTTCACCCAAGACGTGGTGGAAATTCTCCCCTGATTGACACCTGATTTTCCCCTGATTTTTCCTTCTGGCCCCAAGCGCCCGCAGTAACAACCAATGGAACGCCACCCGGCAAACACCTAAACAGAATTACCTCTCAACACGCCCGCATCCATTCCAAGAATGAAGAGCTTAACCGCTCTTCTTTTTCTTTTCTTCTGTTACTTTGCGGGGCTGGTACTTCCCTAAATATTGCTTTCAAAACCGGACGGTATCCCTCAAACATTCATCGCATGCCAATACATTAGAAGACGGGGCATACTGAGGAAGTCGAATCAAATAACACCTGAAATTACTGCCAAGCATTCAAGGCCTGCTCCAATACAAGTTTGCAGCCGACAACACGCAACCGGTATTTGAGTGGCAAGAGACACGGAACGCCCGTGGGTCTCCGGTGAATGTTGGGCTAGCGGCTCAGAGGAAGTAGCAAATGCCAAACACTGCCCGGCAAATCCTCATAGTGGACGATAGTCAAGATATTAGAAACTTGGCCTTCCAGACGATGCAAACAGGGCATACCTGCCACTCCACCTTCCATGCATCGTCGGTGGAAAAATTGATTCAGCGCCTCACTGGCGCACCCATTGATATCCCCAAGGTTTACGTTGACAACCTGAACCTGGCCATCGTTGTTGGTTCAGTCCGCCTGGCTGACGGCACCTCCGTAAGAAGAATCACCAGTATCAATGAGATTCTGGGATTTGACCCGGAGTCCGGAGCCTTCAACTTCATTGAAATATTCCGGTGGGATTCCGCCACCGATACGTTTGAATTCCCCGGGTATATGAACTCCACCATGCTGGAGGACGTAGTTGCCCCTAAGATGGGGCTGCCCCGCCAAGAATCCCGCAAAATGTATGACATGCTAAAAGAACGGGCCAACGCATTCAGGAAGATCCACGAGCAAGGGACCACGAATTTCTATGACCTCTACAAATTCCTCGCCCAAGCGCATCGCCAAGGTTTCCTCGGATAGCGCAGCGATTGGGTTTGACCTGCTCTCCAGCCTGACCTACATGTCAGTTCTGTCCATTGGGAATTTGCCCAGGGACAACGTTCTGGAGGAATGCGGCCGTCAAGATTCCAAGACCTCTGTTTTCTTTGAATACGTTCACCGTCTGGTCAAGCGATTGGGCATGGAGTACACCCGCGCCTTTCAACTGGTTTCAGAGAGGGAAAAGCCTGCAAACGTAAAGAGCCTACTGCTGCGGTTCTCTGCTTCTATATCTTCGGGCGAGTCTGAAAAAGAGTAATCCAAGAGACCAAGGCCGAGTTTGAGCGGTATGGGAACGAATACGAACGCAGCATTGAAAACCTGCGAAAGTAGACCGACGCCTACGCCGCCATTCTCATATCAGTCACACTGATTATGGTGGTTTCTCTGGTTTCCAGCATGATGGGATCACTGGCCCAGTCTTTTGTCATGATCATGGCCTTTGCCGTGTTCTTCATCACCTGCGTTGGCATATTCATCATCTACAAATCTGCGCCGGTGGAGAAAGTGACATATGACAGGGCTGAATATAGTACTAGAAATAGAACCCTATCCCGGCGATTTTTAATGACACTGGTGCCTGTGGGCTTGGTTGTCGCCTTGCTCGTTGGTCCAAGATTTGGTTTAGAAGGAGGCATCTCAATTGCCTTTTTATCCATCAGTGTAAGTTTGCTGCCGACCGGCTTTTTAGCTTGGAAAGACCGCGGCCGCGTAACAAAATTAGACTCCGAACTCCCCACTTTTCTTAGAACCCTTGGGAACGTTGCCGGGTCTACTGGCTACACCATCACCCAGGCGTTGAGCAAGATTGACACCCAGTCCATGGGTTCCCTGAAGAACTACATCAACCCGTTAAACTCCCGGCTGTCAGCTCGCCTACCGGTGGAGAGTTGCTGGGAGAGATTTAGAGATGATACAGGAAGCGAACTAGCAAACCGCTCCACCAAGATGCTGGTGGAGGGAACGGAACTTGGCGGAGAGGCCGATTAGGTTGGTCAAATCTGCTCAGAGTACGCTCAAACGGTGACGCAACTGCGCTCCAGACTGTACCTGGCTTCCTCTACTTTTTTCTACCTGACGATTCCCATGCATGCCACCACCACTTTCATCTTGGTGTTTGTTCTAAACATCATTACCGGCTTCAATCAAAGGCTCAGTTCGGTGGACCTGACCGGCGGGGCAACTTCGACCGGAGATGTTCTCGCTGGTACAAGCGCCGGAGCATCGGTTGCAGCCCCATCGGATGCCAGCAGCATCACCGGCGGCATCAGCATCTTTGAAAACCAGGATATGACCAGCGTCACATCAATCATCATCATAGTGGTAGTGATCTTAACCATAGCCAACTCGCTGGCCCCAAAATTCGCCAGTGGTGGGAGCAACCTCAAAATTGCCTCTTACATGAGCATCATGTGCTTGATTTCTGGCGGCGTCTTGGGTGTTGTCCCAACCGTAACTTCAAAAATCTTTTCCACGTAATCTTTATTTAATTTTTTTAAATCGCAAGTGCGATTATCCCAGAGGATTATTATGACATTTCCTGGAAGACCCTTTAGAGCAATTATGTCTCGTGCGTTTCACAAATACCGCACGAGTAAATCGCCGTCGAAAAAACCGACGATAAACTAGACTCGCTTGCCACCGCCGAATGGCCGCCCCAGCCGGTTGAACAGGTAGCTGAGAAAAATCTGGAAACCGTGTTTGAAAAACCGGAGGTGGTCATCGACCTCTCCCAGGACTCGACTGAAACACCAGTGGAAACACCAGATGGTACATCAATCGAATCACCCTTCAAACAGATAATCCTATCCGGAGCTGATGGTACCGCCGCAATAACCGATGAAATCGCAGTCGAAGATGATGCGGTTGAAGAAACACTGCCTGTTGACACTCTAGAGCCAGTAGCCGTTGTAGCTGGAGAAGAGACGGCTGAACCAACACCGTCTGTAGAGCAATCGGTCGTTGAAGCCGAAGAGGCACCAGCCGCAGAACTGCCAACAGAAGAACTTGTCGCTGCACCTGTAGAGATACCGGTAGAAGCCCCGCCGCCCCCGTCAATCGCCGCGCCGACCATCAGCGTGGACAGTATGATTGCCAACTCTTTGGGAAATATCTTCCAAAAGAAAGTTGTGAAAGACCCTATCTACCAGGCGTTGCTAGACCGTCACCCCAATATGGATATGCAGACACTGGCGGACGATCTACGAGAATTCTCGGAGTACATCGGCGCCAGTGAGAAGTCGGAGCCGGACACTCAGGATTAGGCTGGGCTAAATGGGCTGCGTGTTCAGCCCTTGAAAAGCCTTAGTGCGTTCTGCCTAGTGATTAGATCCTGGTCTGCTTGGTTCAGACCAATTGTCCCCACGGCATCCATCAGTCCTCCGCTCATTGCGGCCCAAACCCAGTCGGTGCCCAGCAGCACGTGCTCTGGTCCCGCCATGTCCAGCAGGAGCTTTAACGACCGAGGGTTAACCGTCACTGTGTCGTAATAAAGCATGGACATATAATCCTCAGGCCCGCCACGCTCCAGTTCAGTCACTTTCTCCATCCCTCTGCGGTAGGCCACATCCACCCTTCCAATCAAGAACGGCAAAGACCCGCCACCGTGGCAGAGCATTAACTTCAATTTCGGATGCCTATCCAGCAGCCCGGAGTGAATCAGCTTGGCGGCCAAGATAGTCGTATCCAGGGTTCTGCCCATGCTGAATGCCAGATAACTAGGACCAACCTGCGGCCACTTGCTGTGAGAGGCCCCGTGGAGCATCACCGGCACGTCTAGTTCTTCAGCAGCAGCCCAGAACGGCTCAAGTTCCGCGTCGGCCACATCTACGTCGGCCGGGTCACTGGGCAACATCGCCCCCAACATGCCCAGGGTCTTCACTGCGTATTCCAACTCTCGCGCCGCTTGCTCTCCGTCCCGAAGAGGCACAGCAGCGATGGAACGAAAAGCATCGCCACTGTCTTTGGCGGTCTGTGCCATGTGCTCATTGAGCAGCCGCACCCATTCAGCCTCTTTATCCTTGGGCAACGTGTACCCCTGAATATCCAACCAAGCGGCCATATACTGAGAACCAATTCCCTGTTCCTGCATCCATTCAGACCGGGCCACAGTATCGGCAAGGCTGCCGCCGGCTGCTCGCAAGGTGGGCAGACCGGGAAATGTCAGCGCGTGTCCGCCGTCGGTTTCTTCGACACCAACTCCAAACGATTTGCCAGATTTATTGACCTCTTTTAGAAAGCTCGTTGGCGCTATGTGGGCATGGACGTCTATAAAACCGGTTGGTGTTTCCTGGGCCATGGTTCCTCCAATTGAGACTCTGCAGTGTACTGGATAAAGTTCTGGATAAACTACTGGATTCGGACAGATATTTAAGGGCTGAGGGTATATTCACCCATCACTGGAGTCAAGGCTCTCCAATATATGTATAATGAGCGGAATTTAATCGGCCCGGCTGGTACTACATAGATACTACATATTCAGGAGGATCCTCTGATGCCCCAACGTAAAGACGGCGGCGATGCCATCCTAGAAGCCTTGCGCAAGCTTGACGTGGACTACATCATTTCCTCCCCTGGCTCTGAGTGGCCTTCCGTTTGGGAGGCGTTGGCCAGGCAGGAGATTAACGAGGAACCCGGCCCCAAATACATCAACACCTGGCACGAGACCCTGGCGGTGGCCATGGCCCAGGGCTACACACGGATGACCGGACGAATGCAGGCAGTCTTACTCCACGCCGGCGTTGGCGTACTGC
>JAPKDE010000303.1 GCA_028822675.1 Dehalococcoidia bacterium
CAAGTTCACGGGGCCAGAAAAACCTATCAGTACGAATGGGAACGGACTTCAAATCCGTTATGCCTCCCGCAGAATGCAGGCCACGTTTCCGCAAGCACTGTGTGTCCATCCCCTCAAGTCACGATGGGCTTGTAGGCTTTAATAGCGTCCTCGCTGTTCACCTGCTCGGCGTAGATGCGGGCAGCGTTTCTCCGGCTCGGATCGGGGGTCTCGAAGAGTTGATCACCAGCGCGCCCACAAGACTCAGGACCGAGAACGTTATGAAAGCAGCGGCGTAGCTGCCGCTCAGGTCGTACACCAAACCTGAAAATAATGCGCCTATCGTCTGTCCAACCTGGACTCCGGTCTCGCTGATTCCCCGTATGGTGCCGATCGACCGCCGCCCGAAGTAGGACGCGAAGGCCACTGGCGGAATGACGTTTCCACCTGCTCCGACGAGCCCTAGAAGCGCGGCCACACCGAATGCGGATACCTCAGATGTAACCAACAGCAGGGAAAGCGAGCTCATTACGCTGAGAAGCATCAGTCCGGTCATTGCCACGCGGACGGTGGTCCGCTCGATGATTGCCCCCCACATCAGGCTAGCCAAGGCGTTCACCCCAGCGTGGACGGTGATCGCATTTGCAGCCGCAGTGAGGCTCAATCCCCGGTCCAGGAAGAACGCTCCGACGTGTACCGATATTCCTGCCTGAATCATAAACAGCACGCCAACCACGACCGTCAATACCCAAAGCGCGCGCGTGCGCATTGCTTGGCGAGGGGTCCAGTCGGCCTCATCGTGGTTGTCATCCTCCAGTTCGCCTCCACTCTCAGTACTCAAAGGTGGCTGGTTATCAGGGTGGAGACCAATGATTTCGGGCCGGTCTATTATCAAAAGCGCAGACGGCAGCACGGCTACCGCCAGTACGAGACCCCCCAACAACATCCAAGCAGCCCCTATACTCCAATGAGATATGGCCAACGAGGCTATCTGGACGAATACGATCCCCCCGACGGACCCTGCCAAGTAGATTATGCTGATGGCTCGGCCCCGCTTTCTGATGAACCATCGGGAGATCAAGGCTCCAGTGCCAATTTGCACCGGGACGTGGAATACGACACGTCCGGTGGCGAAACCCATGTAAAAAAACAGGGGCACCGTGGCCCATGCCAGGGAGATCATCGCCACGCCCAGCATCAGCATGCTGCCAGTCAGGATCAAGCGCACGCCGTACCGGTCCACCGCCCAGCCTACCGCCGGCGAGATAAATATGGACGACAGCGCGCCCACGCTAACGGAGCCTGCGATCAGTGTACGGCTCCAGCCAAACTCGTCGGCCATAGGCGACACAAAGACCGCCAGGGTAGTGGTGGACGGTGCCATCCTAGCGAATGTGGTCGTTCCGGCGGCGAACACCACGATCCAGCCATAGTAAAAAGGCAAGCGCGCACTAAGATTTCTGGCTATCACCAGGGAGATGTCGTTCATTCCTTGAAAGTACAGTCTGCCTTGTTGAATCTGATCAATAGAGCGACCGTGTTGGATTGTACACAATCGGGCAGCCACGGGAGAGATTGACTACCTTCGCTTAACTCGCCGGAATGCACGGTTTGCTGTGATCGATACCTGCATCACTCCACAATGGGCTTGAAACGCTCTGCTGCATCGTCAAACGTCTTAACGGGAGAGTTTGAGTTAAAGCCCTTCCACTGGCGAAGTTTGCCTGGCGACCAAATTTGCTGAACGAGCTAAAGCAGCCTCCGAATAGTGCCTGGTCATTGCGGATGTTGCATGTCCAAGGTACGTCTGGAGGTCTCCTTCGCTCATCCCTGCCAACCTTCGCATTGTTGCCGATGTGTGCCTAAGGGTGTGCGCTGATAGCCGAACATTGTTGAAGTAGTGTGGGTCCGCCTTCTTCCAGCGATGGAACAGGCTCTTGATAGCTTCGTAACCTAACCTCGACCCACTATCGTTAACGAACAGGTAGTCCGAGTCCCCGGAGCGACTCGCTAGATAATTGTTAATTGCTGCCACCGTGCCCTCTGATAGAGCCACCTGCCGAGTTTTAGCCCCTTTGCCGTGGACGAGCAAAGAGCCATCTATGGACAAGTCGTCCTTGCGTGCTGAGATCAATTCTCCGGCTCTTAACGCCCCATCTATCAATGTGAGCAACATGGCCCGGTTACGGGACGCTATTATCCTGTTGGGGGCGGTATCTTGCGCCAGCTCAAGCAACCGAACAAGCTGCTCGTGAGTCAATGGTCGGATAAAAACCTGTGGTCTCTTGCACTTAATTCGCCGTACTGGATTAGGCCATTCTTCTGGCGACCATTCATCGGCCACATAGTTGATAAATGCCCGAACGTCCTTGGTAAACGCGAACACGCTCGTTGGACTGAGTGGCTTCCCTCTACGGCCCTGGCTTATCTCCGAAATAAACCCTTCGACATGTTGTCTTTCAATCGCCAAGTGATTGCTAACGCCGTGATGGTAGAGATAGTCTACAAACGGATCTAAGGTTTCATGCAGCGTTTTTATTGTCTTTGGTGACTTGTGAACACTGCTGTAGATGAAAGAGCTTAGGATGTCTCTTAGGTTGGACGGAGCCGTTAAATCAAAAAGGTTGTTAACACTAGTATTAACAAAAGTGTTAACAACCCTTTCTCTTTTCTGGTCGGGGTGGTCGGATTCGAACCGACGACCCCTTACACCCCATGTATGGGTCTGGAAGTTCTGTTAACAGATATCTCCCAGCCAATGTTGGATTCTAAATTAACGGAACCGCTCTTCACGGCACCAACTA
>JAPKDE010000054.1 GCA_028822675.1 Dehalococcoidia bacterium
CCTCAAAGGTCTCTAGAAATACAAATCCTGGCACCACCCAGGCCAGCACAAACAAATCAGCCCGTCTGGTTTCACTTCTGAACGCCGCTATCGCAGCGGTAAACGGAATCGATGCCCAGGCAACCACACCCAGTGGGATTCCCAACCCCCAGATCGTTGATTGTTTGATCTGGTAGATAAATGACGGCGTGTCGATGTACTGGATGGTAAACGGCCACATTCCGGCGTTACGGGCCATTCTGGTCTGAGCGCCCAGGTCGCCCAAGAACGCGCCAGCGTCTAGTAGCACGTAGGGTGAGGTCAGGAAGAATATCCCGGCAGCAATCCCGCCAGCCAGTAGCGCATGTAAGAATATGCGCGGCACCAGCTCCCGGGTGATGTCTGACCAATGTCCGTCAACTTCATCCAGTACCCGGAACCAATAGACCAAGAACATGGGCGCCAAGATGGGCAAGATGCTCACTTTGGGTGCGATTGCTAGACCAAGCATCAGGCCCAGGAACGCTGAGGATTTCAGGTCTTTGCGCTCGACCATCCGCCACATGGCCCAGAAACTGAGCAGGGTGAAGAAGACCGAGAACGTCTCTGGTCTGAAGAAATGGCTGTTTTGGATGTGAATGACCGACAGCGCAGTAAGTCCCGCCGCCAGCAGCCCCACGCCGTTGCCGTAGAATTTTCGGCCCAAGACAAAGACCATGGCAACGGACCCAACATCCGCCAGCGCAGCCAGTGGCCGGCCCACATAGCGCATATCCAAAGAGTTAATGTTGGTGAACAGTTCCACTATGTAGCGGAAGAACACAAGTATGTAAATCAGGACGCTGCCCAGCGGGAACCAGTGGGGATTGAGGGGGCTGCGGTCTTTGTCCAACAGCGTGCCAATACCGGGGATTCCCGGCTGTGCATCTGGTTCTCCCAGGACGTATCCGCATTGTGAAGCGTTTGGCGCGTCGGTCAGCAGGTCATACATGCAGCCGGAGCGCATATAGATATCGCGTTCGTCGGGGTGGAACGCAAATCCCTGGTCCCAGTTGATGCCGTTCAGCCGCAGCCCAAGAGCCACTACCAAAATCAGCAGCAACACATAGAAAGTCCAGGAGACTCTTCCGCCAAAGCTGAGTAGATGTTGAGACCTAAACGCCAATGCCAATCCTTAAAATCTGGTTTTAGCCGGATTATTCCAAAATAGAATTCTGATGAACAATTCTAAATATTATATTTCGGTTACGATTCGGTTTGGGTGTAAAAAAAGCCCCCGTCCTCAAGTAAATTAAGGGCGAGGGCTCTTCTACAATCTGATAGAGCTTCTAGAAGCCTCGTTGGAATTTACGCCCGTTTGAGTTTACGAACGTACCGTGAACTTAGATGCCTTTTTCGGCGATCAAAGCAGCAAGATCGGTGGTGCGGCAGGAGTAACCCCACTCGTTGTCGTACCAGCCCATGACCTTGACCATTCTGTTGGCCATGACCATGGTGGACAATCCGTCAATGATGCAGCTGTGAGGGTTGCCCTTGTAGTCTGAACTGACCAGGGGCTCGTCGTTGTACTCCAAAATACCCTTCATGGAGCCTTCTGCCGCCTTTTGGTAGGCCTCGTTGATCTCCTCAGCGGTCACGTCTCTGGAGACTTGAGCGGTGAAGTCGGTGATGGATCCGGTGGACGTTGGCACTCGGAAAGCCACACCGTTCAGCTTACCGTTCAGTTCTGGAAGAACCAGACCGACTGCCCGGGCAGCGCCGGTGCTGGTGGGGATGATGTTCTCTGCTGCGGCCCTGGCCCGGCGCATGTCACCGTGGCGCTGGTCCAAGATGGCTTGGTCGTTGGTGTAGGAGTGAATGGTCGACATCAGACCGTGCTCAACGCCAAAGGCATCGTGCAACACTTTGACCATGGTGGCAAAGCAGTTGGTGGTGCAGGAGGCGTTGGAGATGATGTGATGTTTGTCGGCGTCGTAGCGTTCGTTGTTCACGCCCAGAACTATTGTCAGGTCCTCACCACTGGCGGGGGCGGAAATGATTACTTTTTTGGCTCCGCCCTTCAGGTGACCGGAGGCTTGTTCGGCGTTGGTGAAGATACCGGTGGACTCGATAACCAAGTCAACACCCATCTCACCCCAAGGAATCTGCGCTGGGTCTCTCTCGGAGAAAACCTTAATGCTACGACCGTTTACTACCAAGTCGTTATCCTTGGCTTCAACTGTTCCGGGGAACCGGCCATAGTTGGTGTCATACTTCAAAAGGTGGGCATTGGTTTTAGCGTCAGTCAGATCATTGACCGCCGCCACCTCAACCTTGCCAGCGTTGCGGTCTTCATTGGCCCGCAGTACCAATCTGCCAATCCTACCAAACCCATTAATCCCAATCCGTGTGACCATCTTCTACCTCCGGAGATTTTGCCTGATTTTTAGTTCGACGCAAAACGTCAATTATCGCTAGGTTATGTCCATTAGCTATAAAATACCGGGTTCATGATAACTGCTGTAGGGTCGGTTTAAAAGGGAATTTAAGCCCTTTTGGCGCACATACACCGGAAGACCAACCCAGCCTGAGCAAAAGCCTCGAAAAAGTCTACGAGTGCAGGTATAAGTCCCTAGGAACGCCCAAGATAATCAAACGCCGTTTGCCCAGCATAAACCGACTTATCGCCGAGCTCTGATTCTATGCGTAGTAGCCGGTTGTACTTGGCCACTCGCTCCGAGCGCGCCGGGGCACCGGTCTTAATCTGGCGTACGTCCCATGCCACTGCCAGGTCGGCGATGGTCGTGTCCTCAGTCTCGCCGGACCGGTGGCTCATCACCGCACCCCATCCAGCGCCACGGGCCATTTTCAGCGCCGATAGGGTTTCCGATAGCGACCCTATCTGATTGGGTTTGAGCAAGATGGCATTGCTGGATTTCTCAGCAATGCTTTTTTCAATCCGCTTGATGTTGGTGACCAGTAAGTCGTCACCCAGTATTTGGACATTGTTGCCCAACAAGGCGTGCAGGCCAGTCCAACCGGCCCAGTCGTCTTCAGAAAGACCATCTTCAATGGATATGATGGGGTATTCGCTGGCCCACTCTTGGTACAGTTGCACCATTTCATCGGCCGTCAGGCTCCTACCTTCCCGTTCCAACTCGTACAGACTGCTGTTCTCGTTATACAGCTCAGATGCGGCAATATCCAGCGCGATGTGGATCTCTTTGCCCGGAGTGTAGCCCGCCTTCTCAACGGCTTTTAAGACCATCTCCAAGGCGTCTCGGTTGGAGGGCAGACTGGGAGCGAAACCGCCTTCATCGCCGACGTTGGTGTTATGCCCGGCACTGCCCAACAAGTTCTTGAGAGCCTGGTAGATCTCCGCGCCGGCGCGTAAGGCGTCGGAGAAGCTGTTAACACCCACCGGCATGACCATGAATTCTTGGATATCAGCCGAGTTTGAGGCATGTTTGCCGCCGTTCAGGATGTTGAACATGGGCACCGGCAAGCTTACTGGGCCGCCAGCGGACAGGTATTGCCACAAAGACCCGTTGGGGTTAGCAACTGCAGCGCCAGCCTTGGCCACTGCCAGAGAAACTGCCAGTACGGCGTTGGCTCCAAGTTTGCTCTTGTCGTCGGTGCCGTCTAATGCGTTCAGTCCGGCGTCGATGGCTTCTTGATCAACCGGAGAACGGCCAACCAACCACGGACCAATCACGTTATCCACGTTGGCCACGGCTTTTAGAACACCCTTACCGTCAAAGCGGTTGGGGTCTTGGTCCCGCAACTCCAACGCCTCGTAGCTCCCAGTGCTGGCACCAGATGGGACGATTGCGTGGACCGCCAGACCGGTTGAGAGAATAATCTCAGCCTCTACGGTGGGGTTGCCTCGGGAGTCCAAGGCCTCACGGCCTCGGACAGAAGTGATGGTCACGCCGTTGCTAGCGCTACTCATAAGTACCTTTTTAGAGAGATTTTCCCAGAAATTTACCCGGATATTTAATTAAGAATTTACCGGGGGTTTTCTGGGGTTTTATAGATCTATTTAGCGGTGTTTCGTGTTGCCACGGCGGCCAGGGCCTTGTCTACCGCATCCGATGGATGCTCCGCCTGGATGATGGAACCGTTGATGTCTACACCGTCGCCATTGGAGGTCAAGGGCCAAGTCTTTAACCCAATCACGGGAATGCCGTCACTTAGGGCGTGGGCAATCTCAGAAAGGGTGCCAAATGCACCGCCGACGGCAATGACCGCCTGGCCGGTGTGCACCACAATCACGTTTCTGGAGTAGCCCATGCTGGTCACAATGGGTATGTCCACGTAGCTATTGGCTTCGGCGGCTGCTCGACCCGGCAAAATGCCAATGGTTGTTCCGCCCTCGGACTTGGCACCGCGGCAGACCGCTTCCATGATTCCGCTGAGACCGCCACAGACGACCATAATGTCTCGCCGAGCTAGTTCGCGGCCGACTTCTTCCGCCAGGTCAACATGTTCTCGAGTGGCGGGATTACTACTGCCTATCACTGAAATTATCATCGTTAATCAGCCTTACATATGGGAAAATATCGGACAAATTCTCTGGGGAAAGTGGCCCGGTTTGAGAGTGCCAATTATATCAGAACACCCGTGATACCAATCGCTGCCAGGTTCTAAGGTTCGCAACGATTTAGGGCATCAACGCGCGGCTAGCTGCTTCGATTGCGTCAATCAGAGGCTTGGGGTAAATGCCCAGCCAAATCATGGCGGCCGCGCCGGATGCCAGCACGGTAATCAACGACCAAGACGGCCGTTTGGTCAGCATTGGGTGTTCTTCCAGCAAATCTCCGCCGCCATCACCAGGCAAGGCGGGTTCGATGTAGACCTGACGCAGTACGTTCAAGTAATAATAGAGTCCGATCAAACTGCTGAAGATTGCCACGCCCGCCAACCAAAGGAACCCTTCATTTGCCACGGCGGTGAAGATATAAAATTTCATGGTGAAACCGGCAAATATTGGCAATCCTGCCAGCGAGAATAGCCCCATACCCAGGCAGGCAGCCAAGAACGGCTGATGATCAGCCAAGCCGCCAAGATCGGTGATTTCCTCTTTGCCGGTCATGTTAAAGAACGATATCAACGCGGCGAACACTACCAGGTTGGTGATGGAATAACCCACCAAATAGAACATGACACCGTTGGAAGGCAGGTCTGAGGTTGCAGAAAGCGCAGTGATACCAGCCAAGAGGAACCCGGCATGTCCGATGCTGGAATACGCCAAAAGACGTTTCAAATTCTTCTGCGCCAGCGCCACCAGGTTGCCAACAAGCATCGTGGCCGTGGCCAGTACCGCAAAGACCAACTGCCATTGTTCCCAGCGTTCTGCAGCGGGGACAAATCCTTCCGAGACAAACCGCAGAATCAAAGCAAAGGCCGCCGCTTTGGACCCAATGGCCAAATAGGCTGTCACCGGGTAGGGCGCACCTTCGTATACATCCGGTGCCCACATATGGAAAGGCACGGCAGAAATCTTGAACATCAGGCCAACTAGGATCAGACCAACCCCGACCCATAGCGCCGGGCTTACATCAGTTGCTCCAGCTAAGCCGATGGCAATGTCGTCAAATTTGGTCACGCCCAGAGTGCTGTAGACCATGCTCACTCCGTAGAGGAGGATGGCCGACGAGACCGCGCCGACGATGATGTACTTCAAAGCACTTTCGTTGGACTTAGCACTGTCCTTGGCGTAGGCCGCTAAGACGTAGAGGCTGAAGCTCAGGAGTTCCAATGCTATATAGGCGGTCAGCAATTCCCTGGATTGGGCTATTACGTTCATGCCCAGGATGGAGAACAATAGCAGGCCGTAGAACTCACCTTGATGCTTGAGTCTGGTTTCCACGAAGTCCATCGACATCAGGATGATGGCGATTCCCATTCCCAAGAAGAAGACCTTGAAGAATAGGGCGAACGCGTCTACCGCAAGCAGGCCGTTGTAGAGGGACTCTTCTTCGTCCCAGAGCATCAACAGGGATATTACGACCAGCGCAATTAGACCAATTATGGAGACGAACGCCAGCGGTCGTTTCTTGCCTTCCGGCAGGAAAAGGTCCAATGCAAAGACCAAGAACGCCAAGCCCGCCAGCGCGAACTCAGGTGTTAGCAGTTCTAGGTTGTCGGAAAGAGGGTTCACTACTGGCTACACTCCCGGAATCGTCTGGACGCCAACGTTGATGACTCGCAACAACGGGTCTGGCCAGACTCCGACAAAGATTATTATTGCAACAAAGGCCGCGCCCACTGACAACTCAACCGGACTGGAGTCAGTTAGGTCTGCCCAGCGTTCGTCTGCTTCGCCCATGAACGTCCTCGCCAACAGGCGGAGGATATAAATTGCCGTCAATGCCGCGCCGATAACCGCCAAGATACCCAATGGCATGTAAGTACGGAACGTGCCGGTAAATACCATGAATTCTGCGATGAACCCACTGAGGCCAGGCAAACCCAAGGATGCCAGACCGGCGATGGCGAAGAAGAACGTGTTGACCGGCATACGGCTGGCCAACCCGTTCAGGACATTGATGTCTCGAGTGTGGGTCTTGTGATAGATCGAGCCGACCAGAAGGAACATTAGAGCTGTCATCAGGCCGTGGGCAAACATCTGGAGGATTGCGCCGCCCACACCGATATTATCAAGCGTGGCTATACCCATAAGCACGTAGCCCATGTGGCTGACGCTGGAATAACCGATTATGTACTTCAAGTCGTTCTGGGACATGGCCGACATTGCGCCGTAGATCACGTTTACGGAGCCCAGAGTGATTAAAACAGGCATCCACGCATCTGCGCCCTCAGGGAGCAGGAACATGCCGACACGGATGATGCCGTAAGCACCCAATTTCATCAGAACGCCAGCGTGGAGCATGCTCACTGCAGTTGGCGCTGCTACATGGCCGTCTGGCGACCAGGTATGGAACGGCCACAGACCAGCCAGTGCGCCAAATCCCACCATGAATAGCGGGAATACCCATTTCTGGAAATCAGCATCAATTTGGCCGGATTCAGCCAGTTTACCCAAACCTTCCAGCGAGAATGTGGCGGCTCCCAGGTCTGACGATTCCGCGTACAGGGCCAGGATACCGATCCAAACCAAAATGCTGCCAGCCACCAAGAAGATCAACAGCTTCATGGCCCCGTATTCTTTCGTGCGCAAGAAGGTACCGAAGTCGGTACTGCTACCCCAAACACCAATGAGCAGATACATGGGCAGCACTGCCAATTCGTAAAAGAAGAACAGGAAGAACAGGTCTCGGGCGACGAACACGCCGTATACGCCGGCCGCCAATGCGAACAGCAGAACGAAGAATTCCCGGGCGCGGTAGTGAATCGTCTGTGAGACCAGAACCCCGCCGAGCAGCACTATGCCATTCAACAAGATCATGGGGGCGGATATACCGTCTAATCCCAGAGACAGATTGATATCCAACGGGCCGGGCAGCCATTCGTAGCTGGCGGTGTACTGGAACCCGCCTTGGTTGTAGTCGTAGTTGACAAAAATGACCAACGACAAAGCCAGGGAGACCGCTGCGATGAAGATGGCAAAATACCAGGTCTCTTTGGTCTGGCCGCCGGGCATGAACATCATTGATAGTGATCCGGCCAGCGGAACTACTATCAATAGCAACATTGCTACATCATCGAAATCGTTCATGAACCACCGCCTTCAACCACAAAGGCGGTCTTGTTTCCAGTTGCCGTGTTTCGGATAACCGTTGTTGGGAAAAAGAGAGCCATCTAGGCAACCCTCAGCCAAACAAAGATTCCCAACCCCACCGAGCCAACGGCCATGGCCAAGGCGTAGGTATATACGTGGCCAGTCACGTGAACGCGGAGCGCTATGCCGAACTTTCTTGTTAGGTCGGCAGGCCCATTCACGATGATGTCGTTGACAATCGCCCGGTCTAAGAAGGCGATGAACCTGGAGAAGACCAACACCACTCTGTCGATGGTCCATTGATAGACCTCGTCAAAGTAGTATTTGTTCTCAATGACCTTCAAAATTCCGGAGAAGTTGGAGCGTGTATTTTCTAGTGAGACGCTTCGTTTCACATAAATTAGGTAGGCAGCGATAAACGCTCCCAACGCCAAGATAATGGAAACAGCACCCAGCCAAATCTCAAATTGGAACTCGTGGGCGTGCTTAAAGTAAACAAACGTCCCGATACCGCCGTAGCTGCCCGGCCAGTTGAAACTTATTAGCCCAAAGCCTAGGGCCAAGACTCCCAACAGGAGCATTGGGACCAACATCGCGCTGGGTGATTCGTGGGCGTGTTCGTTCTGAGATTTAAGCGGCCCAAAGAAGACCAAGAACATAGCCCGGGCCATGTAGAGCGCGCTCAACATAGCCGTGAACAGGGTCAAAACTATGAATGTGACGTTGCGGTTATCACTCACCGCGACCAGTATCTCGTCCTTGCTCCAGAACCCGGCCAAAATCGGAATGCCGCCCAAAGACAAAGCTCCAATCGAGAATACGATTGCCGTTATGGGCATAACTTTCTGGAGTCCGCCCATCTCGCCAGTCTCTTGGAACTCGGTGCTGTGCAGAACGCTACCAGCCCCTAAGAACAGGAGCGCTTTGGAGAAACCGTGGGCCATCATATGGAAGATGGCAGCCGTATAGCCAAACGCGCCAAGGGACAGCATCATCAAGCCCAGATGGCTGATAGTTGAGTATGCCAGAATCCGCTTCAGGTCGGTTGCTACCAGAGCTATGCTCGCGGCAACCAACGCCGTGACCAAGCCGACTATGGATACTATCAGCAACGGGTCGGCGTCATATGCTTCAAATATCGGGAACGTCCGGGCCACCAAGAACACACCGGCAATAACCATGGTCGCGGCGTGAATCAGCGCGCTGACCGGTGTCGGGCCTTCCATGGCGTCGGGGAGCCACACGTGGAAGGGTACTTGGGCTGATTTTCCCATGGCACCCAGAAACAGCAGGATTGCGGCAGCGGTGGTAACGCCTTCGCTCATGGCTCCAGTGCGGACCGCTTCAAAGGCGTCCAGCATGCTGAAGGTGCCGACTTCACGGTAGATGAGCAAGATCCCAATCAGCAGTCCAACGTCGCCGATTCTGGTGACAATGAATGCCTTCTTGGCCGCTTCTCTTGCGGCGGGCCGTTCGTGCCAGAACCCAATCAACAGGTAGGAACAGATTCCCACCAACTCCCAGGCCACGTATAGCATCAGGAAGTTGTCTGCCAATACTAGAGTTAGCATCGCCGCGGCGAACATTGAGTGAATCGCAAAGTACCAGCCAAACCGAGGGTCGCCTTTCATGTAGGCCAGGGAGTAAATCTGGACCATCAAAGCGACAAAGGTCACGAGACCCAAGACAGCAATGGTCAGTGGGTCAATCAGGATGCCCCAATTAAGGGTCACACTGCCCACATCACCAATTACACCGGCGTTGAACCAACTCCGTTCGTAATCACAGGTGAGCAGATGCGTGTTCTCGCTGGTGAAACAGCCGCTGGTCAAGGGATCAGCCCCCAACCATGAGAAAAGCACTACCCAGAAGCCAGCAAATCCGCCGACGATGGCCAAGATTGACAAGAACGCGCCCTTGGAGGGCAGGTACTTGCCAAATAGCACAATCAACGGTGCTGCAATAAAGCTAAATACCGGTATGAGCCAAGCCCACTCCATTAAGAAGCCACCCGGTAGATAAACGCCTGGCAATCAGCACTTTGGGAAAGTGCTATGTATTGTGTGGTTTCTACCATTTCATCAAGTTGATTTCATCGACGTTGACTGTCGATTTATTACGGAACATTCTGAGAATCACCGCCAACGCCAAGCCGACCTCGGCCGCTGCCACGGTAATGATAAAGATGGCGATCAATTGGCCATCAAAGTTGGAAAAATTACCCGTGCCTTCCATGTGGGAGGCGGCAGCAATCAAGTTGATATTCACTGCGTTCAGCATCAGTTCAATGGACATGATGATCAGAACCGCAGAACGGCGGGACATTACCCCATAGAGGCCAATCACGAATAGGACTGCGCTGAGTAGCTGGAACCAGACTAAATCAACCATGGTTTAGCCTTTTTCCTCGTCGGACCGGGCGATGATGATTGCTCCGATCAGAGCTACCAAAAGCACCAGAGACGCAATCTCAAAGGGAACTGCCCAGGTTGTGAACAGGGATTCGCCGATGCCCTCCAATGAGGAGTTTTGTGACTGAGTGTCCTCCACTCGGTTAATTATGAATGACGGTGCCAGCACTCCCAGGAATGCTAGAGCGGCTAGAGCGGCCAGCGGCCACTGCTTGTTATCGGTGACCCGGGGGTAGTCTGCGTTTCTGGTCAGCATGATCGCAAACATCAGAACAATGATGATCGCCCCGCCGTAGATCAGCACCTGCACCAAGGCCAGGAATTCGGCAAAAAGGACCAAATAGATTCCGGCCACGGCAATCAGGGAGACCAGCAATGCCAACGCAGCGTGAACCACGTTACGAGTGACCACCACTCCCAACGCGCCACCAATGGTCAGCACGGCCAGCGATATGAAAACAATCCAGGCCATCTAAGAGATTAAGCCTTCCCATTCAGTTGTATTCCCGGACATTAGTTTTGCCACTATTTCGGTCCTTCCAGGTAATGAGCCACCAGATCAGCGGCTCCTTTATTCGCTTATTCGTGCGTAAGTTCGGCCGAAGCCGGGCGCACAAAACCGCTTCTTAATTCAGGATGTGCATTTGCTAGGTAGTTAAAGACTGGGCTTGGCCTACTAGGAGGACTCAGCCTCAGCAAGGGCTTTTGATTCTTCCGCAGCGCCGCCCTTGGGAACCTTGACTCGTTTGGTCGGCGGAATCCAATCCGTGTCTTTTTGGAACTTATATCCAATCTCCAACAACGCCGGCAAATCCAAGCGATCTCCGTTCCGGTTGGAGGTACTCATTTCGTGTTCGTGGCTCATGACTATCGCATCGAAATTACACACCTCGACACAAATCCCGCACAGTATACAACGATTGAGATTGATCTCGAAGCTCTCTACGATCTTTCTACGGGTGCTTTTTCCCTGTTCATGGAGGGGGTTATCCTTCATAACAGACGTCATACATTGTGTCGGGCAGCCCCGAATACAGACCATGCAACTGGTGCAAAACGGCTCGCTAACTTCATCGTCCCAAGTCAACGCCGGGAATCCCATGAAACGGTCTTTGACCGGTGTAGGCTCCGCATGTTTCTTCAGCAGATTGCCAGTTTCTGGGTACTGGCGGGTCACCGGGGCACGTAGCCCGTTCATGGTGGAAACCAGTGTTACTACCAAACCTTTGAGGCTATTGAACATTTAGTCTCCTCCGCCAGCAGCCGTCGCACGGCGTTGAGCTTCCAGTGCTGCCTGCCTGGTCCGAGTTTCTGCCACCAATCTTGATGGTGCGGTCATTTTCTTGTAGATGACGTATCCAACTAGTATCAGCCCAGTTGTCGACATGGCGGTCAAAGACCAAGCTGGCCATCCGTAGAACTGGTATACAGCAGTCATTACAATCGTCAGGAACGACATGGGTACCATGACTTTCCAGGCGAAGGCCATCAACTGGTCGATACGCAACCTCGGGAAGGTGCCACGTATCCAGAAGATGACCAAGATTACTAGATAGACTTTTAACAAGAAATAGATGATCCCCCAGTCTCCGGTCAGTCCTGGTCCGGACCAACCACCAAAGAACAGAATCACGGTCAATGCGGCAATGGCAAATGTGTTGATGTATTCAGCCAGGAAGAACACTGACCAGTGGGCACCGCTGTACTCCACAAACGGCCCACCGACGATCTCAGACTCGGCAAAGTAGATGTCAAATGGTGTGCGACCAACCTCGGCCAGACCAGCAATGAAGAACAATGCCAGTCCAAGGGGCTGGACCAAGAAATAGATGTAATCGTCTTGTCCGTTTACTATCTCGCGTAAATCCAGAGACTGGGCCAACATCGCCATGGATATGGCCACCATGATGATGGGAATCTCGTAGCTAACGAGCTGGGCTGCTGCTCTGAGACCGCCCAGGGTGCCGTACTTGTTGGCCGAACCCCAGCCAGCCAAGACCAGCCCAAGTATCCCTATCACTGAGAAGGCGATGATGTATAAAAGACCCATATCCAGGTTTTGTACCACGGCGTTCTGAGTGCCAGGAATGGTCACCCAGATCATAAAAGCGGAGATTACCACGATGATCGGCGCAACCCAGAAGAGGGCTTTCTCTGAGGATGCCGGTATGATGTCCTCTTTGAGAATCAATTTCAGGGCGTCGGCAATTGGCTGCATCAGGCCCATTGGCCCGGTACGGGTCGGTCCCAATCTCAGTTGGAGTCTGCCAAGCACCTTTCGTTCCAGCCAGGTCAATGACAGCACCACGCCAGAGAGGGCGCTGAACATTATGAA
>JAPKDE010000304.1 GCA_028822675.1 Dehalococcoidia bacterium
TCATCATAGTAATTCTCATTTCATTACCCTTGGGCGTATTGTCAGCTGTGTACAAGGGAACCTGGATAGATACCCTCTGTACCGGCGTTGCCGTATTGGGCCAAGCGATTCCCGTGTTCTGGTTGGGTATGCTGCTAATACAGTTATTTACGGTCATATTGGGCTGGCTGCCCAGTTCTGGCATGGGCGGATTAACACACTACGTCATGCCCGCCTTCAGCCTGGGTTTCTTCACCGTGGCGGCCATCACCAGGTTGTTACGGTCCAGTCTGTTGGAATCCATGGACAGCGAGTACATCAAGTTGGCCCGTATCAAAGGGTTGACCGAGTTTAAAGTGGTCTGGAAACACGCTTTGAGAAATTCATTGATCAGCGTCATAACCTTGGGCGGTATCTATATCGCCATTTTGATTACTCTGGGTATCCTGGTTGAGGTGGTATTTGCCTGGCCGGGAATGGGACGCTTATTATTCCAAGGGATAGTGTTTAGAGACTTCCCGGTGGTCCAAGCGGTGGTGATGATTTCCGCTGCTATAGTAATCACCACTAGCTTGATGGTAGACATTGCCTACGCATACCTAGACCCCAGAATCAGGCTTCAATAGAAATGGCCGCATCTAAAGACAATGCAACATTAAAGCTAGTTATAGAGTTCATATGGCCGTAGCAATAGACAACGCAGCAATACAGCCGGTTAAGGCAAGCATCTTGAAAAAGATGTTGGGCGGCCTAAAAGGCGCGCCTATAATACCGCTTTCCATTATTGTGGTATTCGTTTTTGCCGCAGTTTTTGCTGACCTTATAACGTTCCATGACGCGTATAAAGTCAGCCTTCCTGACCGCCTGATTCCGCCGTTCTGGCAGGATGGAGGCTCTCTCTCCCATCCCCTAGGCACTGATCCGCTGGGCCGCGATGTGCTTGTAAGGATTATTTACGGCACCAGGGTCTCAATCATTATCGCCGGTGCAGCACTGACCATTGGCGGCGGTTTTGGAACGCTGGTTGGCCTAACAGCTGGATTCTACGGCGGCAAAGTAGACACTCTACTGATGAGAATGGCAGACATTACGCTGGCCTTCCCGCTGATCTTGTTCGCCATCCTGATGGTGATGGTGATTGGCCCCAGCATGATGAACGTGATTGTTGCCATCTCGTTGGTACTATGGGCCCGTTACGCACGTGTGATTCGAGGTGAAGTGCTGGGTCTGATGCAGCGTGACTTCATAGCCAGGGCTAGGGTTTCCGGCGCTTCAGACTGGCGAATCAT
This sequence comes from Dehalococcoidia bacterium, assembly GCA_028822675.1. The sequence continues at coordinate 1,269 of JAPKDE010000304.1, forward strand.
GATGCGGCATCTGCTGCCAAACGTGATGCCAACGCTAATCGTTCTGCTCACCCTCCAGGTCGGCTGGGTGATTATCGTGGAGGCATCGTTGAGCTTCCTAGGCGCTGGCATACCGCCGCCCACGCCTGCATGGGGTTCCATGTTGGCGGACGGCCGGGAATACGTATCCACCGCCTGGTGGGTAACAACTGCGCCCGGAATTGCGATCATGTTGGTGGTATTGGCGTTCAATCTCTCTGGAGACTGGCTGAGAGAACGTCTAGATCCCAAGCAACGCAGCATCTAGCCTCTAGTCCGCTTTGGCCAACCGCTGAGTACATTGATAAAAACAGTATCAGCGGTTTGGCCTCCACATCTAAGACATCCTAATCGTTCGGAATTATCTACCCATCCATCTGCGCAAGACTCAACCCTACGCCAATTTCTCTGTCTGAATTTGGACGCACGGTGATTCTTTCAAAGGGCGGATCAACGCCACTAGACGACTAGAAGATTACAGGGCGCGCGTGGAGTTTTAGACGTTTAACTGAAGCCGGTGTCCACCGGTCCTGGTCTACTCGTATAGATGACAGGACAGCAGGTGGTTATTCCCCATGTCTTTCATCACCGGTTCTTCCACTGAGCAGCGGTCCATGGCAAACGGGCACCGTGGGTGGAAGTTGCAGCCCGACGGAGGGTTGATCGGTGAAGGAACTTCTCCAGTCAGCACGATTTCATCACCCAAGTCGTCCGGGTGGGCAGGCAGGGCCGCGGAGAATAGGGCCTTGGTGTAGGGATGCAGTGGGTTGTCGTACAGTTCTTCCGTCGGGCTATGCTCAACAATCTTGCCCAGATACATCACAGCGGTTTGCTGGGCCATGTAACGCACCGTGGCCAGGTTATGGGCAACCAGCAAGAAGGCCACGCCAGTCTCGGCCTGTAGGTCTACCAAAAGGTTCATAACCTGGGCTCGAATCGATACGTCCAAGGCAGAAACGGGCTCATCTAGGATTATGAGTCTTGGAGAAGATGCCAACGCACTGGCAACAGCTACACGCTGTCTCTGTCCGCCGCTGAACTCATGGGGGTAGAGCTCGGCCTGTTCCGGGGCCAACCCCACTTGCTCCATAACCTCTTTGACCCGGTCATAGGCATCTTTCTGGCTGACGTCCCGGTTAACCACTAGGGCTTCAGAAATAATGTCCTTAATCTTCATCCTGGGGCTTAACGAGGACCACGGATCCTGGAATACGGCTTGGACCTGTGTCCGGTATTCCTTGAGTTCTGATCCTGAAAATGTCTGGATGTCTTTGCCGTCTAGGAAAATCTGCCCATTGGTCGGTTGTTCCAAACGCAATAGCAGCTTAGACGTGGTGGTCTTGCCACATCCGGACTCGCCCACCAAACCCAGGGTTTCCCCGGAGTTGATGCTGAAATTGATTCCATCTACGGCACGTACGTGACCCACGGTCTTCATGAAGACCAGTCCCTTGGTTACCGGGAAGTATTTCTCAAGATTTTCAGCC
>JAPKDE010000055.1 GCA_028822675.1 Dehalococcoidia bacterium
ATATCCCTTTGGGAGAAAGCTGGAGCCTGGCCATGGTGGGTTACCGGTACATCTTCCACGGCAAGGCCGCCCACGCTGCGGCGGTCCCCCACGAAGGCATCAATGCGCTAAACGGCGTGATTCATCTATTCTCGGGAATAGACTCACTGCGCCAGCATCTCCGGGAAGACACGCGAATCCACGGCGTGATAACCGACGGCGGACGCGCGCCCAACGTGGTGCCGGAGTACGCTGCCGCCAACTTTATGCTCCGCTGCCGCGACCGGGATTATCTAAGCGATGTGATCGTTGGTCGAGTGCTGGCAGCGGCGGAAGGCGCGGCAGCCATGACCGGTTGTCGGCTAGAAGTCCAGGAGTATTACCCGTTCTACGAGAACGTGCGGCCAAACGCGGTGATTGCTGACCTGCTGTTGAACAATGCCGGCATGTCTGGCTTGAAGCTGGACGAGCCGTTTCCGGGTCGCCAGGGTAGTGCGGCCTCCACTGATTTTGGCAACGTGAGCCAAGCCCTGCCTTCCTATGAACTGCGGTATGCGGTGAGCGAGACGCCAGTCGCGTCCCATTCTCGGGAAATGACTGAGACGGCAACCACGGCTTACGCCCTAGACGCAGCGATCAATGTGGCGAAGACCATGACTCTGACCGCCTGTGACCTTCTGCTTGACCCCAGTCTGCTGGCCGCAGCCAAGGCCGACTTTGAAAAACGCAGCCAAGCCTAGTCCAGGCATACCGCGGAGACTATTTTATTAACTTAGGTGAGTGACTTTGGAGTACCGCAAGCTTGGAAAACTGGACGTCTCGGTGATTGGCCTGGGAACACTACGGGCATTTGACGTTACTGACGAAGCCGACCTGGTGCAGCGCCGTGAGATTATCGACAACCTGCTATCCAATGGCATTAACTTCATCGACTCTGCGGCCATGTACGGCGCGTCTGAGAAAGCTGTTGGAGTCACGATTGAGGGCAAGCGCGACCAGTTTTTTCTGGCGACTAAAGTGCGAATCGAAGGCAAAGAGGCCGGTGAACAGCAGATTTCCCAGTCATTTGAGAACTTCGGAGTTGACTACATAGACCTGTTCCAAGTGCACAACCTGATTGACACCCAGACCCACCTGCCGACATTGGAACGACTGAAAGAAGAGGGCAAGATTGGCATGATTGGGGTCACCGCTATGGTGGATGAAGCATATCCGGAGATCATGGATATCATGCGCAGTGGCCGAATAGACACGGTGCAGATTCCCTACAACGTGGTTCAGCGAACAGTCGAGGAAGGAATACTGCCGCTGGCAGAAGAACTAGGCATTGGCATTATGGTTATGGAGCCGCTTAAGAAAGGCCGCTACGTCAAAGAACTGAAGGGTGAACCGGATCTCACACCACTGAAAGAGTTTGGCGTTGAGACCTGGGCCCAAGCGCTGCTGTCTTGGGTGGTATCAGACCCCAGAGTTAGCATCACGATTCCGGCCACTTCACGCCCGGAACGCATCAACGAAAACGCCGTGTCAGGCAACTTGGGTATCATGCCCCAGGAATTGCGCGACTACGTCCGAGAAGAAACCGTCCGCCTACTCTAACCTCAACCATCACGACCAATAATCCCATCCCCCTCGCATGGGGAGGGCTAGGGGCTATCTCGCCTCAACCAGGACAGTTGAACAGACCTACGATGAACCGCCTGAGTATCGGATCGCTCATTTGAAACTGAACTGTTGAGTGGATTTCCGCGTTCGCGGGAATGACGGATGGAGAGATCGGTAGCACGGTGCTCCAAAATCGCTCGTCGTTGGCCTGTCGAAAGGCCGCAGAAGTCTAGCTGCTTTCGGAGACTATTACGCCAACTGACCTATGTACTCCTGGAACTTGGCAATGGCCAGCTCTTCAGGGCGGCCAATGTAATACCGGAGGCCTTGCGAGTACACGTGTATCTCTTGGGGGTGGATTGGCAGTGGAATGGCGGGTCCTTTCACGCGGTAAAGCCCGTCAGCCCAGTCTTGTAAGCTTGTGTAGAGGGAATCTTCAAGCACCAAGGCTTCCTGCCGATCAACGTCGTTTCTGACGACCCACCTCGCGAAGACGAAGGGCAATTTAGTCCACTGCGCCCATTCTTCGCCCAGGTCATAGATATGAGGGTGTTCCCGCAGTCCGCGGCGGTGTCGCAATCCCAGGTTGCCCACTAATAGACGTGCGTCATGGTCTTCATCTCCGGCAACGTAGGCCGTTGGTTTGACCCCGTGTTTCACTTCCAGAAGCACCTGAAGCAGCTTGACCGACGTGGGATCTTCCGAAGGTACTGCTACAGTTTTGCCAGCCAGGTCTTCTATGGGTAGCTTGGAGTGGAGTTTGACGCTGCCCGCCTGAGCAACGGTGGCCAGGCAAAACCCGCCCAGCACCCGCATGCTGTCGTGCAGGTCAAACGTGTCTACCAGAGGGACCAGGCCGCCCTGTATCTGGTTTTCCGCGATTGCCGGCGTCAACTTGTTGGGTGGCAGCTCCACAACTCCAATCCCACGTTTATCCATATCAAAATACATAGGCTCGGAGCTTAAATACGGGGTTCTTCCCACTGTGATCGGCACGTAGTAACACCGCTTGAAGGTTTCTTAGAGAAAAATAGGGCCTCGAAATTCGAGGCCCTATCGTTTTGCTAGTTTAGGACTGCGTCAGCCGGATTCATTGGTTCCGCTTAGAGACGAGGACCAGCGAAGGTGGGTGACTGAGTCTTATAGACTTGGATGCGGTTCCTGGCCGACTCAGGGACGAAGATGTTTCCTTCATCGTCCACGGTCACGCCAGTGGGACCCCAAAAGTCTTTTTCGCGTTCAAGACCTTGGGCACGGTCACGCTCGCCCCACATTTCGGCGTTGGCGTCGAGTTTGTCCTGAGCCCATTTTGAAAGGCCGGCTTCACCGGTCTTTAGGTCCACGAAGTTGCCGTTCTCGTCAAAGATCTGAAGACGGTTGTTCAACCAGTCAGAGACGTAGATTACGCCGTCCAGGTCAACTGCAACGCCGGTAGGACGATTGAATTCACCCTCGCCGTCACCGGTGGAGCCAAACTTCATCAAGAAGGTGCCATCCGGGCTGAACTTCTGGATTCGGTCGTTTCGCCAGTCAGCGATGTAGATGTCACCAGCCTGGTCAATTGTAATGCCCCAAGGCATGTCGAACTGACCGTCGCCACTGCCATAAGTGCCGAACTGGGCGAGGTATTTGCCGTCTTTGTTGAACTTCTGGACGCGGTGGTTGCCGCTGTCCACTATGTACAGATTGTCGTCAGCGTCAAAGGACATGCCCGAAGGCCGGTCCAATTCGCCATCTCCGGTACCAGTTTTCTCTTCCCATTTACCCAGGAAGTCGCCGTCCTTGGAGAAGGAGGAGATTCTATTCAGCCATTCGTCGCTGATGAAGAGGTTCTCCTGGCTATCAAGGGCGATGGAGGTGGGCCAAACTAGAGACCCGTCATCCATATTGAACTGGTGGGGGCCTTGGTAGGTTACGCCCCTGGCGAAGGTCGAAATGTATTCTTCGTCTGTGGTGCAGACGGTAACTCGGACGCCCTCTGGGCGGAATTCTGTGCCACGGCAGAGGACATACATGATGCCTTCTTTGCCACGGGCGACGTTTACCGGATAGTTGAATCCGGGGCCAAACTGCTCACCGCGTCCAATGGTCTTGGAGTATTGAACGTTGATATGTGAAATCTCTGTTGTCATATTTCCTCACAGAGTTAAATTCTGTAATTTGGTTTTAAATATATGCCGGTTAGACGAATGCCAGTTGTTCGAACTCGCCGCCAACTATGGGCTTGGCATCGAGGCCCATCCATTTTTCCAAGATGGTGGAGTAGACGCTACGGAAGTCAGTGTTGAACTGCAGGTCTCCGGCATCCAGCGCGTTTGCTTCCAAGGAAGGATACTCACCGTAGAGTCCGCCCTTTACCCGGTCTCCGATGATGAAGCAGTGTCCACCAGCTCCATGGTCGGTGCCGGAGCCGTTGTCCTTGACGCGGCGGCCAAACTCGGAGAAGACCAATAGAATCACATCTTCCCCTGCGTTGTGCTCTTTCAGGTCGTCATAGAAGTCGCCGACGGCTTGGCTGGTCTCTCTCCAAAGCCTGGTGTGGTTGGCGAGCTGACCGGCGTGGGTGTCAAAGCTGTTGAAAGGTGCTGTGGTGTACAGAACCCTGGTGCCGAAGCCTGCTAAGTGTGTCTGGACAATGTTACGCATGTACTGGCTGACAGTGTCTGAGCCGTACTCAACCGTTGAGGAATACATCGCAGGCGCTTCGCTCAGGATGTCGGCGCCCTTGAGCGCGTCCAATCCTGTGTGAGCCAGATAGTCCATCACCGGACCGGTTCCGATCATTGGAGTGTAGACCTTGGAGAATACGTCCAACGCCTTTAGGCGCTGGTCAACATCATCAATGCCGGTGAGAACACCGTAGGTCTCCAGGTTGCCAACAGAAGCTGCAGCTACTCCCGGCGCCGCGAGGGCTCGGGGCAGGCCGCGTCCGAAGTTCACCGCAGTTAAAACGTTTTCGCCCTGGGGATCAAGATCCCGGACAACACGGCCCAGCCAGCCTTCATCACCAATCTTGGTGGGCTCGCAGGTGTGCCAAATGTCCATGGAGCGGAAGTGGGATCGGCTACCGGTGGGATAACCAACTCCTTGGATTACGGCCATATGACCTTCGTCATAAATCTTTTTCATGGGACCCATGTTGGGGTTGAACCCAACCTGGTCGTTGATTTGCAGTACTTGGTCTTGAGGGACTACCACCGAATTGCGATTGTCATAATAATTGGGGTCGCCGTGAGGAATCACTGTGTTTAGTGCGTCATTCCCGCCAGCTAACTGAAGAACCACCAATACCGGGTCTTTCTTCGTAGATGTCATTCTTTAATCTCCATTTACTTGTCGGACCAATCTTCCTGACTCGGGTCCGAGGCTGCCCAGCCGTCTTATGGCAGGCCTGGGCAGCGTCAATTCAAAATTCCGTGTCCGCCTAAGCGATTGTCTAGGCGAAGAGATACTCAGTGGTGGCGACAATGGACTGGAGCATAGTACCAACTCGTAAGGAGAATTCCTCCGAGTCGGTGCGAAGCTCGCCTTCGCTGTTAGCCAGTTCCAGCAGCTGCTTCCGAGTCTCGTCGGCCAATTGGTAGGCACCTAAGTTCTCAAGGCAGCCGTCAACCAACTGTTCTGCAGTCAACACGGGGCCGATAGCGCTCATGCGGTTGATGATGTTCTTAACGCCAGCGTGGCTGGTGTTACCAACCTGGTCGGCGGTGAAGTTGATGCGCTCAACCAGTGTTCCGGAGTCAATCCACTCACGACCGGTATGCCAACCCTCAACTGTGGGCGGGTTAAGCAAATCCTGGCCCATGTACCGAATGTTCATTGTCATTAGGTCAAGGCCGGGCCGAGGGAACTTGAAGTCTCCCACCAACTTGAGGGTGCCGATCACAGTCTCCGCCGGGCTCTTCACCTTGGCGAAAGTGGCTTCCTTGAAGAAGTCAGACTTGAACAACACTCTTAGCATGGCGGTGATGTTGTAGTTGGAGCGGAAATATTCTTCTTCCAGCAGCTTGATGGCTTCGATGTTCTGGGGAGGAGTGTCTTTCCAAGCAGGAACCTGAACGTCGTCGGCTACGAAGAAGTTGTAGAGGTGGCGAGCAACGAACCGGGCGGTGGCCGGCTGCTTCACAATGATGTCTACGATGTCTTCACCGTTGAAGTTCCCGGTCTCGCCCAGGAATGTCTTCTCTTCGTTGTCATGGTCGCGGGGGTCGAACATGAACTTTGCGTCGTATTTACCGTATGGGTAGCGAGGGATTGAGTTGGTCACGGTCCAGCCGGTGAAGGCCCGGGCAGCTTCCTTTACATCATCTTCGCTGTAGTTGAAATCGCCGTCCATGCCTACGCCAAGGGAGAACAGTTCCAGGAGTTCCCGGCCCCAGTTCTCGTTGATGGCGCCTTTATGGCTCATGCAGTTGTCCAAGTAGAAGACCATGGCCGGGTCTTTGGACAAGCCCTTTAGTAGCTCGTGGAAGCTGCCCATGCCTACAGTCCGGAACATGTCTAATTCAGCGGCCTGTTGCTTGGGGTACTCACATTTGGCGTGACCAGTGACCAAAACGCAGTGCCAGAAGAGAGCAATCTTCTCTTGAAGGGGGCGCTTGGAGTTGATCATGCGGAAGGTCCACTCTTCTTGTTGTCCTTCCAAACCAGCCTGGGCGAACCAGTCCGCCTTGTAGCGCATCATCAGGTCGCGCTCCATAGGAGGCTGGGACTCAGGATTTAGCAATTCTTCAACAGTTGCATCGTACCCTTTAGCAGCCCTTGCCTGTAATTCTTCCAGCGGGGCGCCAAAACCGGCGCGGCGCATCAGATGTGCGATTTGTGAAATTTCTTGTTCAGACAATCGTTTCCTCCCAACTCAACAATTTGGCGGTATCCATCTGGGGTAATACTCGGGAAAATATTTTACGGTTTCCGAGTGATAATGAGTTCAAAGTGAGCTTGATTCGAAGGTGTCTGCCAGGATTCGTAAACATATAACAAACTGTAACCATCTCACGCCTAAACCACCAGCGCATCATAATACTAGCCCCGCCAATCGTCAATAAAATTGGCGGGGCTTTATTTACTGAACCAATAGTAACCTTATGGGCCGGAAGCCCGGACCACCGTTAGCCGGAGGCCCGAACCATCGTTAGCCAGGGGCCCGGACCATCCGGAAACCCGGTCCTTAAATTAAATCCCGTATAAGTTTCTAATTTAAGCGATGGTAATGCCGAGCTCTGCCTGCATTACCTTGATGGTTTCGGCCCGACCACGCTGCGGGTTACGCACCCGGCGGCCAATGGGCTCGTTTTCAACTTTAGGCATCATCTTCATGGCAACGAAGACCGGTCCCTCCGCCTGCATGACCTTTTCTATGCTGTCGGCGAACTCCTCCAGGTTGTCGAAGGAGAAAGTTGAGGCATACCCAGCTTCACGGGCCATGCCAGCAAAGTTGATGTTGCCGGAGTTAGGTGTTGGCTGTCCGCCGGTGGTGGCGTAAACACCGTTATCCATCAGGAAGTGGACAAAGTTCGTGGGCTTCATTCCGGCAATCGTGCCGAGGATGCCCATGTTCATCTGGAGTGAGCCTTCAGAGTCAAAGAGGACTACTTTTTCATTTGGCTGTGCAAGGGCGAATCCCAGGGCCGCCGAGTTCGTCTGGCCCATGGCCCCTTGTAGGCTTAGGTCACGTTTCTCGTCTTCTGAGATGCCTCTCCAGTCGCGGCCACAGGTGCCGGTCACCAGGACGATGGCTTTGTCTCGATGGGGTTGAAAAGCTCGGAACATATCTGCTGAGTCGAACATTTAATTCTCCATTACGCTTAACTGTGAGCGTTTATCTACTTTAATTTTTCGGCGCGAACGATTAAGTTGGCGCCAATGCCTGCCAGAGTATCTAATTCAGGAAATCAGACCCGAATTACATTCTGTTGAAGCCGTGGTACTCATCGCCGACCAATACGGCAACCGGGCAGCTGTTCTTGCGGGCTTCTTCAAACGCTATGGAAATCCGTGTAGCGTCGTCGTCAGTCTCCAGCAGGTAGTAGTTGATGCCCATGGCGTGCAGGAAAGTTTCGGTGTACTTGGCTGCTGAGTCTGTGATGACACCGTGGCGGGTCCAGCCTCGGTAGCCGATCAGCATGACCAAGGGGAAATTTGCGTCTAGAGACATTCCACGGATGGAGTCTCCGGATTCCATCATGCCGGTGTTCTGAATAACACAGACCGGAACCTTGCCACCTACGATCAAACCGAGGGCAATGGCGAAGGTCTCTCCCTCACGGGAGGTGGGGACAACTTCCAACCAGTCTTGATCCTTCATCAATTCGTATAGGTAGTTGGTTTCGCTGTCTGGAATTGTCACGATATGGGTGACGTTGTTCTTTTTGAACTCTGCGACCAATGACTCCGGTTTCAGTAGTGCCGCTTGTTGTTGAACCATGACTGTTCCTCCCTAAGTGATTACCAGTCCCGCCGTGGCATTGGAAGCCATCAGGTACGGGGCTAACTTGGCTATTTTGGGGCGCCTCATTATATTAACCATCTAATCACGCAGTCAATCTTATGTTGGCAATTCACAAATTGTGGTGAGCGGTTTTAGCCAGCAAGGGATTTGTGCAATCGGAATGTGTATGATTGGTTGACTTGCGCTCGACACGCTGAGAAACCAGTTGGTTAAAAACCTCAATTTTTCAGCGTTTAGCCTCCTCCGGCAAGTTCCCACTTTAATTTCATCACCGTCCTCTGGATAGACCTTTGGGCGGCAAGGCTGCCTAAATGCTTCTCGCATCCCGTCTCAGGGATAAATTTCCCTTCTACTATGGTTGGATTGTGGTGGGCGCATCAAGCACGGTCGTGTTTGCCAGGATGGCACCCGCGATCACCACTCTAACCGTGCTGATTTTTCCAATATCTCATCAGTTGGGCTGGAGCCGAACACTTATAGCCGGCTCAGTCAGTGCCGGGGCTATTGCGTCCCTGGTCTTCTCGCCCGTGGTCGGTTGGGCAATCGATCGTTATGGAGCGAGACCGGTTATGGTGGTCAGCGTTTTGTGTTTGGGAGTGGCCATGATATCAATGGCCTGGGCCACTGTTCCAATTACCTTTTATATCGCGTTTTCAGTTGGTCGGATTGTATTCCACACCTCCGCACCCATCGGCTCAAGTACCGTGGCATCCCGTTGGTTCATCAAAAAGCGGGGTCGTGCTATTGGGATGATCTTCTTGGTTGGCGCGGTTGGCGGCATCATCTTCACAATGGTTGCGGCGTTGATGGTGGAGACCTACGGACTGAAGGCAACCTGGATTACAATTGGGGTAATTGTGCTGGTAGTTTCAGTGGCCCCGTCCTTGTTTTTGTTGGCCGAAAGACCGGAAGATATCGGTTTACGGCCTGATGGCGAGCCTGAGCCACTGATTAAACAAGAAGATCCAGAAGAAACAGACAGATTTCCTAACCCAACAATGACCGTCACCCAAGCGAGTCCAAATCGCCAACCAGATGACGACTCTTGGACCATTGGCGAAGCAATACATACGCGGACATTTTGGATCATGGTGACCATGGGGTTCACCACTTTCTTTGTCCATACCAGCATCGGCGTCCATATGGGAGCATACTTCCGCGACGTCGGTTTGGGAGCCACATCTGCCGCGTTGGCGGTGAGTGTGAGTTGGATTGTGTCAGCCGTTGGCAGCATGGCCTGGGGGGTAATTACCGACCGAGTGCCCACTCGATACGCTTATTCAGGGATGTTTTTGGTCCAGGCCTGCAGCACTCTGTACCTGATGTTTGTTGGTGGCACAGTTGGGGTTTTTCTTGCGGCCGCCCTGTTTGGCGTAATCTCCTCGGGCTCAAATGTGGTGCCGTCAGTGATGTACGCCAACTATTTTGGTCGTACTTCGCTGGGTCGGATTCGCGGCGTCGGCGAGGTTGGGGTGCTGCTTGGCCAGGCTACGGGACCGGTCATTGCTGGGATACTCTTCGAGCTGCAGGGCGATTACAGTACGATATTCACCGTGTTCGTACTAATGGCTCTGGTTTGCAGTGTGGTGGTACTGAAAGCCACGGTTCCAGTCAAAAAAACGGCCTTACAGGCTTAGTATTAATCTCCAGATAGCAAACACGATGCGTATTTCCCAATCTTTAATGAGGGATTTGTAAAAGAACCGAGATGTTGTTTATAGCGAAAAAACTACAGCGGATACTGCCCTTCTATTACGGGTGGGTGGTTGTCGCTGCGTCTGGTTCTGCCGTCTTCGCCCGAATGGCGCCCAACATCACCACCCTCACGATCTTTATCTTGCCGTTGTCGCAGCAGTTTGGCTGGAGCCGCACCCTGATTAGCGGGGCGGTCAGCGCCGGTGCCCTGGCGGCGTTGGTGTTATCGCCAGCGGTGGGATGGGCTATAGACCGGTTTGGGGCTAGACCTGTCTTGGTGATCAGCGTGTTGATCCTGGGTCTGGCGATGACCTCGATGGCCTGGGCAACCGTCCCTCTAACCTTCTACATTGCCTTCGCAGCCGCCAGGGTGGTTTTCCACACCTCAGCCCCAATCGGCGCCAGCACTGTCTCCGCCAGATGGTTTATAAAGAAGCGGGGTCGGGCCATCGGCGTAATTTTCCTCTGCGGTGCCATCGGCGGTCTGGTGTTCACCATGCTGTCCGCTCAGATGATCGAACATTTCAGCATGAAGACCGCCTGGCTGAGCATCGGTTTCGTGGTATTCGTGGTGTCCCTGGCGCCGTCGCTGTTACTGGTGGTGGAACGCCCGGAGGATATGGGGCTGCTGCCTGATAACGAACTCCCAAACGAGGCGCCAACAGAAGATGACGGACCAGGCTTCCGGTCAAATATTTCGACGAATCTGTCTGACAATGATTCATGGACCCTTTCTGAGGCCATGAGAACCAAGCCGTTCTGGATATTATTCTTCATGGGAATGGCCATGTTCTGCGTGAACACCGGCACCAACGTCCACATTGGTGCGTTTTACCGTGACCAGGGCTTGAGTCTGACCCTAGCCGCAGTGGCCATCAGTTTTAGTTGGTCGATTTCTGCTTTGGGCAGCGTTGGTTGGGGCTGGGTGTTAGAGAAGCTCGAGGCGCGCCGGGCTTATTCCATAGTTTTCGTAATCCTGAGCGTGAGCAGCTTCTACCTGCTCACCGTGGATAGCACTGCTAGCGCGCTAGTCGCCGCGGCGCTGATCGGCTCTGTTTCGTCGGGGTCAAACGTCATAATTGCCATCATGTATGCTAATTATTTCGGGCGTAACTCACTGGGCCGGATCAGGGGAGTCAGCGAGACAGGCGTGCTGCTGGGCCAGGCTGTTGGGCCGTTGTTGGCCGGGATAATTTTTGACAGCCGGGGCAGTTATTCCTTGGTGTTTTTGCTCTTTGGCGGTATCGCCCTAACCTCCAGCTTAGTAGTTTTGAAGGCCAAACCTCCGGTTCGACCCGCGTCACTAAATACGAGGCTAAATACGGACGATCCAGTCGAAGAACAAACCCAGATTTGACAACTAATTTGACCACCCAAGGGAGGTTTTTAGCAGATGGCCAATAACCCAGACCGAAAGATGCTGCTGGTGGCCTTTTTGCAGGCCTCAAATTGCTCAAATTACACCGGATCATGGCGGCATCCAGAGACGGACCCGGGGTTCATGGACTTGGAGTTCTACCAGAACATTGCCAGCACTCTGGAGCGCGGCAAGTTCCATTTGGCGTTCATTGACGACCGCCTGGCCATGCCCAGCCGCTTTGGCGATTCATTTGCGGACGCGGTTGAGAACGGCATTCGAGTGGTCAAATTAGACCTGGTGCCCATAATCACAGCTATGGGCTTGGCCACCAAACACCTGGGGTTGGGCGCGACCTATTCCACCACCTATTACTCCCCGTACCACGTAGCGCGGCTGTTTGCCTCGCTGGACCACTTCACCAAGGGCCGGGCTGCCTGGAACGTGGTGACTTCTCTGAACGACTCGGAAGCCCAGAATTTTGGCGTGGCTGAGCATTTGAAGCATGACGACCGCTATGACGTGGCTGATGAGTTCTTGGAGGCTACAGCCGAGCTGTGGGACTCGTGGGAGGACGGGGCGGTGGTGCTCGACAAGCAGACCGGCCGTTTTGCTGACCCTGAAAAAGTCCACCGAGTTGACTTCAATGGAGAGTGGTTTCAAGTTCGGGGGCCGTTGACTGTGCCTAGGTCACCCCAGGGGCACCCAGTGCTGATCCAAGCAGGTCAGTCGGAGCGGGGCCGTCAGTTTGCCGCCCGTTGGGGTGAATTGCTGTTTGTGATCTACCCAACCCCTGAAGCCTGCAAAGCCTATCGTGACGACCTGCGCCAAAGAGCTGAATCAGCGGGCAGAGATTCCAACGCAGTGCGGGTTGCCCCGGCGGTTTATGTGGTAGTGGACGAAACGGCAGAAAAGGCCCAGCAAAAACTGGAATTCATCGAAAATTTGGCCAACCAGACAGATTCATTGACCCTGCTCTCTGAAGTCTTCAATTACGACTTTTCGCAGCATCCGGTAGACGAGCCGCTATCCGACGAAATGCTGGCGTCTATGACTGGCCTGAGAGGGTTCTTGGACCGGGTGA
>JAPKDE010000305.1 GCA_028822675.1 Dehalococcoidia bacterium
TCTTCCACTATTCAGTTGTTAACGTACGCCTTGCCTTCTCGAAAGAGGGCTACGCCAGTATAGGCCCACGACTATTGCGTGTCAAGTAGGATTGGCCTGATTTAGGCACGAGTTCCATGAATTGTAGTACCGGGTTTATAATCCCTTCATTAAGGAACCCAATTATAATGGATTTTACGACTATTTGTATTCCACCTATTTCACAACATATTATCGTCCGAACAGGCACTTATATCCAAAAAAACAATTACCAGCCTAACTACACTTTTTCTAAGCGATTCTCCTATGCAGATTAAAGATCTAGGCGAATTCGGAGTTATTGACCTCCTGGCCGGCATGGTGGTTGACCAACGGTCCGGCTCCGGCAACGCCCATTCATTCTCGTTCAATCTCACGGTGGACAATGGCGATGACACCGCCGTCTGGTCCATAGGTTCCCATTCCAGACCGGGCGATGACCGGCCAATCAACGAACTGTTTACCACCGATACCATGGTTGAGGGTGTCCATTTCACCCGCGAGACCACGCCGTGGCAGGACCTAGGCTGGAAGTCGTTGGCCTCTAATATCAGTGATGTGGCATCCATGGGTGGTCTGCCGTCATACGCCCTGGTAACCCTGGGTTTGCCCACTGAAACAGAAGTCTCTCACCTGGAAAGCCTCTATAAGGGCATGATGGAGATCAGCAATGAGTATGGCCTGGCCATCGTCGGCGGCGATATGGTGCGTTCTCCAGTGGTTTTTATAACGGTTGCTTTAACCGGAGTAATGCAGGGTCGCCCCATGGTGCGGACCGGTGCGCGGCCTGGTGATTTGGTTGCGGTTACCGGGTATCTTGGGAGTTCAGGCGGTGGACTAAAGTTGATGCTTGAGGGAGATTCAATTCGGAGTAATGAGAATGATTTCCTTAGGGAAAGCCACCGTAGACCCCGGCCGGAGGTGGCCGTGGGACAAACATTGATCGAAGCTGAGATTGCCACCGCAATGGACGTTAGTGACGGTCTGGGTGATGACCTCTCCAAGCTGTGCCGCGCCAGTGGCGTGTCGGCAAACATATTTGCCGACCGGCTGCCAATGCATCCGTACTTGCAAAGGCGCTTCCCGCACGATTGCGCCAACTTGGCGCTAGGTGGCGGTGAAGATTACGTGTTGTTGTTCACCGGCCCATCAGCCAAGGTTAATCATGTGATTTCTGGTCTACCGGGCGGCGGTGCCGTGGTGGGTGAGATTATGGCCGGCGAGCCTGGAAAAATTACGTTGGTCGATGCCAAAGGTGTAGAGATTCCGGCGGGCAACCGGGGCTGGGACCATTTTGGCCCAGCTAAGGATTAGCCATGACTTCTTCATCTGCTGATTCATTGCAGATAGTTTCAAATAGCTCAGAGTTCACTCAAAACCTGGGCCGGATCATTGGCGAACAGGCATCTGCAGGAGATGTCATCTTGCTGACGGGCGAGCTTGGAGCGGGCAAGACCTGCCTCACCCAAGGCATTGCCCTGGGGCTGGGAGTTGAAGGCTACGTGCGTAGTCCGACCTTTGTGCTGATGACCCGCCACCACGGACGCTTAACCCTCCATCATGTGGACCTCTACCGCATTGCCAGCGCAGCTGAGGCCTGGGACCTAGGATTGGACGAACAACTGTTTGGCGAGGGTATCTGCGTCATAGAGTGGGCGGACCGGGCATCGGAGATCTTTCCTGAAGATTGTCTGTGGATTGACCTGGAATACGGGCAGAACTCTGACCGGCGTGAGATTATCCTTGAGACCGGTGTTCCAATTGAAGAGTCCCGGTTCCAACCGTTGCTGACTCTGCTGGCTGAAAAATCGGTCACCACAACTTAGAGCGCAACTTATGAAGGGCTTTATTCTCTGGGAAACATCAAGGACCGCAAAAACGGCCGCGATTTAATTTCGCGACTTGAGGTGAATAACCTGAGGTCGCTTGGATAGATAACTGATGCTTTTGGCTCTGGACACATCAACCCGCTACGCCGGCGTAGCGATTGCCGACGAAGAACGCGTAATGGCCTCCCATTCCTGGCATTCTACCTACAACCACACAACAGAACTGATGCCGGCAGTGGCCCAAATCCTGGGGCACGTGGGTCTGACCGCTTCAGATTTGGGCGGCGTGGCAGTGGCCTTGGGGCCTGGCGGGTTCAGCGCGCTACGGGTTGGGATCAGCGCTGCGAAAGGCCTGGCCTTGGTGAGTAAAAACCCAATAGTGGGAGTAAGTAGTCTCGATTTAGAGGCCTTTCCATATCTTGAATCTGGTAGCCAAGTCTGCGCTTTGATTGAGGCTGGTCGTGAAGAATGCGCCACCGCGCTTTTTGGGCAGGACGGGACCAGAATCAGGGAAGACCGGGTCTGCGGGGTTGCTGAATTATTAACGGAGATAACAGACCCAACCATTTTCTGTGGCGAGGGCGTAACGGCCTGGCGAACTGAGATTACCGCTGGGATGGGTAGCAATGCGCTGATTGTTGAGCCAGTTCCTTCGAACAGGGTCTGGGCTTTGGCGGTGATAGGACGACGTAAGCTGGCCGCTGGGGAAACGGGCGACCTAACTACCATGCAGCCCGAATACCTGAGGATGCCCAGCATCGGAGCGCCAAAGCAGCGAGACCGAGTTCCCCAAGGCGGCCGGGCAGCCAGACGTCCCATCCCTAAGCCTGCCCGGTAGCGTCCATCGGTAGTGTTTAATAGCACCCGTTGTCGCTGTTTGGCGAGTC
>JAPKDE010000306.1 GCA_028822675.1 Dehalococcoidia bacterium
TCATGACTTTAATGAAAACCGCAAACCAGTCCACGGTCACGGTTTCCGGTCACGACGTTGAATTGCGCAAAGGGGGATCCGGACCCGCCCTACTCTGGCTGCACGGCGGAGAGGGTTTTGGCACCTATGACCCCACCACCGGCCCGCTAGCTGAGAAATTCACGGTATACGCGCCTTCCCACCCCGGCTTCTTTGGCACCTCGCGTCCGGATTGGCTGTATACCATTAACGACGTTGCCCACTTCACCAAGGACCTGGTTCAGGAACTTGGCATTGAGGACTATGTCTTGGTCGGGCATTCAATCGGTGGCTGGATCGCCGCTGAAATGGCCGCCATGGATCAGCACAGCCTTAAAGGGCTGGTAATCATTGACTCCGCTGGTGTTCGACCGGAGAAAGGTGAGATCACAGAGGTCTTCATGGTCTCCGACGACACTCGACTTAAACTTGGTTTTTATAACGCGGAACAAGTGCCGAACTTCGACCAGATCACTGCAGAACGCACATCTGAAGAGGCTGCGATTCTCCACGGCAACAAAGAGATGTTGTCTCGCCTCAGCTGGAGGCCCTACCTCCACAATCCTTCCCTACCCCACTTCTTGGGCGGTGTGAAAACCCCGGCCCTGGTCATCTGGGGCAAGCAGGACGCCATCTTCCCAGTGGAATGCGGCGAGATGTACGCCAAGCTGCTCGGTAACGCCACTCTGAAGACCATCGACAACTGTGGCCACAAACCGCAGATGGAGAAACCCGACGACTTCAACGCCGCCATCATCGGTTTCTTGGACGGCCTGAAGTAACCCAGCAATTAACCTAGGCCTAAAGGTGAACAAAAAAGAAAGGGTCCCGATTCATCGGGACCCTTTCTTTTTTCCTGATAGCTGAAATCCGAAGGCCCTCGATATCATCGGGGCTGTTAGCTAATAACTCCATCGTCGCGCCAGCCGTCTACTTCTTGCTGGGTGAAGCCCAGGTTTTGCAGAATCTCGGCGGCGTGCTGGCCCAGGGCCGGTGACGCTGCGGGCGGAGTAGGTACCGTGCCCAGGAAATGAGCCAATGGTCCCATCATCTTGACCGTGCCTTCCGTGCTGTGTTCAACATCGGTCACCAGTCCGTTGGCAACCACCTGCTCGTCCTCAAACAATTCTTCGATGAAACGGACCGGGCCGGCAGGAATGGCGCGGGCTTCGAATAGCTGCAGCCACTCGGCGCTAGGCCTGGAGGCGATCAACTCCTCGGTCGTCTTCTCCAACGCCAGACTGTAGGCTCGGGACTCGGGCAGCAGCGGGTTCCAGCCTGGCTCCAGACCATCGTCGGTCAGTTCCAGCACTTCCAGCAATCGACGGCGCAGCGGGTCGCTGAGACAGCCAACGCCGATGGGTGCGTCTTTGGTGTAGTAGACCCGGTAATACAGGTTGCCGTGGTGCTCACGACGGCGACTACCTGGCGAGACGGCCACCATCGCGTCATAGGTGGCTCCTTCTTCGCGCATCTCCTCCAAGTCGCTAATCGTCTTCTCACGGGTCTCTTTATCGAGATTCTCCACGTGCAGGAACCTGGCACCCATGAGGTTGAGGGCCGAGGCTAGCAGACTGGTCTCGATCTTCTGGCCCACGCCGGTGCGCTCCCTGGCGTACAGCGCGGCACACACAGTCCAGGCCATGGCGATGCCGGCGGAAGTGTCGATTAACGGGCTGGACCAGACCCATGATGGCGTACCATCCAGGGTCTTAGTCTCCGCTGAGACCATCCCGGTCATGCCCTGCACAATCATGTCGTAGCCGGGGCGGTCGGCGTCGGGGCCTTCTCGGCCGTAGGCGGTCAACTCGCAGTAGATCAGCCGAGGGTTAATTTCAGAAAGGGTCTCGTAATCCACGCCCAGCTTGGCGGCGACGTCGGGCCTGAAGTTCACCAGGGCGATGTCCATCTCCGGGATGAGCTTTTTCAGTATCTCAGCGGAGCCGGGCTTGGTCAGGTTCAGGGGCAGACTGCGCTTGCCTCTGTTGTAGGTCATGAAGGTGCGGCTTTCGGTGTCAGTAAACCGTTGGGTCAGCCGCCAGGGTTCGCCCCAAGGCGGCTCAACCTTGATTACGTCGGCACCCAGGTCGGCCAACAGCCGGCCAGCCAAAGGCCCAGCAATAATCTCGGTGAAGTCGACCACCTTGACGCCGTCCAGGGGTCCGGGCATGCGGAGTTCCTCCTCGGGGACAGCCCCGATTATATCGAGGGCCTTGGGCTTTCAGCCATTATGCCCATTCGGGAGGGTGAGTGGCAATGTGTGGAGGATGCAAGCTAGGCGATTGTGGTTGTCCCATGCCTGTGGTGCCGGCTAAGATTAGACGAGAACCAATTAAAAACGGCTGAGTAGTTGTAGTAGGAGTCTAGAGTGAACAAGCGGCGATGCCCCCGGCAAAGTTGCCGAAAACCACTGGACGAAAAAGACGATGCTCTGTTGCAGAAAGTAATCGACACATCCTACAACGGCGAAAGCGTAACTGTAAGCGACACAGAACACGAACTATCCTGCGGCCACAAAGTAAGCTTCGGAGCCTCCAACATCCAAGGAGACAGGGATTTTTGGCTGGTGCCTAGAGGGTAGAGGGTTATTTATTTATGTGCATGATTCCTAGCGAACACTCCCCGCGTCTGTTCAGGCGTGTTATACTCTTTGGAGCGTCGGGGTGTGGCCCAGTCCGGCAGGGCACCT
>JAPKDE010000307.1 GCA_028822675.1 Dehalococcoidia bacterium
TGTCCGTTCGTGGTGAGCTAGTAAATGGACGAGCCGGGAGCCATGGCCTGCAATCTGAGTTTGACCGCCGACATGAATCCGCTGGCCTCTGCGCCGTCATTGATTCGGTGGTCAAAGGATAGGCAGATATTCATCATGGAACGGATGGCAATTGCATCGTCGATGACCACGGCCTTTTTTTGGATAGTCTCGGTGGTCAGGATTCCAGCCTGCGGGTAGTTGATGATCGGCCCGGAACTGGCAGAGCCCAACGCGCCGGTGTTGTTCAGGGTGAACGTGCCGCCTTGAACATCGGTCAGAGTCAGTTTTTTGGTCCTGGCGCGGTCGGCCAGGTCTTTGGCGCCGATGGCTAGTCCAGCGATGCTGAGTTGGTCGGCGTTGTGTAGTACTGGGACGATTAGTCCGTCGGGTGCGGCCACGGCCAAGCCCAGGTTTACGCTGTTCTTGAGAATGATCTTATCGCCACCCCAAGTCGCGTTCATGGTTGGGAACTGTTTCAAGGCCTCCACCACCGCCTTGATCACAAACGGCAGATAGGTGAGTGACGAACCGAGTTTCGGTTCAAACTCGCCGCGTATCGAAGCGCGCAGGGCCACCAGGCCAGACACGTCAATTTCCACCATGCTCCAGGCGCGGGGAATCTCCGTGACACTCCTGACCATGGCCTCAGCGATCATTCGCCGGACGGGTGTGACCGTGATGTAGGTCTCCTGACCGTCGGCCGACGTGTCGCCTTGGATTCGCGGTGCTGGGCTCGCGGCAGCGGTCTGGGTTGGGACGCTGGCGATGAATTTCAGGACGTCGTCGCGGGTGATACGGCCACCTAGTCCGGTGCCGGGTATCTGGGTTACATCAATTGAATGCTCTTGGGCCAAGCGACGAACTGCTGGGGACAGCCTTGTTTGTCCGGATAGCGCTGATGGTGCGCTGGGCGCAGGAGCCACCGGTGTGGTTGCCACTGGCGCTGGCGTCACTGCTACAGTTTGAGGCGCAGGAGCCGGTGCTGCCCCGGTAGGCTCGGATATCTCCACTGCCGCTCCGCCGGTCGGCCCAACAGGCGTTACGTCACGCAAGAGATAGCCGGTGGTACCGGGTGATGCTGGTGGCGCTGCCGCTGCCGGAGTCTCTGCAACCGGTGGGGCGGTCTCTAGTTCTGCGGTTTCTAATTGTATGGGTGCGGTTTCTGGTTCGGCCCCTTCTGGGCTGTCGGCGGTGGCCACTTCAGCGATGGGCGCGCCCATGGGCAGGGTCTCCCCCTCTTCAGCCAGGAGATGGACAACCATCCCTTCCACGGGAGATGGGACTTCCATGGTCACTTTGTCGGTGATGATCTCCACCAACGGCTCGTACCGTTTGATGGAATCTCCCGGCTTTTTGAGCCACTTGCCAATGGTGCCCTCGACCACTGATTCGCCAACGTGGGGTAGTTCTATGGTAATTGACATAACTTAATAAGCCGCCAGTTTACGGAGTCCGTCTGCAATCTTGTCGCCCGTGGGCATGTATGCGTCTTCCAGGGTCTGAGCAAACGGCATCGTGGGCACGTCTGGCCCGCAGATCCTGGCGATGGGTCCGTCCAAGTATTCAAAGGCTTGCTCGGCCACCAAGGCCGCAATCTCCGCGCCCACGCCGCCGGTGATGTTGTCTTCGTGCACGACGGCCAGCTTGCCGGTCTTCTTCACTGACTCCAGGATTGTTTCAGTGTCCAACGGAGTCAATGTCCTCAGGTCAACGACTTCTACGTCCAAGCCCTCTGCGGCCATGACTTCTGCTGCTTCTAAACAGTAGTGAAGGGTAAGACCGTAAGAGACCAGTGTGATGTTGCTGCCGACACGTTTGACGTCGGCTTTGCCGATGGGCAAGGTATATTCTTCGTCCGGCACCTCGCCGCGCACCAGCCGGTAGGTCTTTTTGTGCTCCAAGAAGACCACGGGGTTGTTGTCGCGGATGGCCGATTTCAACAGACCTTTGGCATCATAGGGAGTGCTGGGCGCTACCACCTTTAGACCCGGTGTGTGGAAGAAATGGGTCTCCACGTTCTGAGAGTGGAAGAGGCCGCCCCGGATACCGCCACCGTAGGGCATGCGGATGACCATTGGGACCTGCACTGCGCCGTTGGTGCCGTAACAGGTACGGGCCGCCTCTCCGATCAATTGGTTAATTGAAGGCCAGACAAAGTCAGAGAACTGTACCTCTGGGATGGGCCTCATCCCTCTGAATGCAGCGCCTAAGGCAATACCCATGATGGAGGCTTCACCCAGGGGCGCGTCGATTATGCGGTCGCTGCCGAATCTTTCGGACAGACCTTGGGTGGCCAGGAACACGCCACCACGTATGCCCACGTCTTCGCCGATGACGAACACTTTTGGGTCGCGCTCCATCTCTTCTGCGATGGCTTCCCGGACAGCTTCTATGACACTTTTAACGGTCAAGATTTCTCCTACGGGCCGTATACCAAGTCATGGAGTCCAGACTCGTGTGGTGGGCTAGATGCATCGGCCAGGTCGGTGGCGTCGTCCGTTTCCTTGAGCGCCTGGGCAGCGATGGCATCAACTTGTTTCTGAGTTAGCATCCCTTCTTCTATAAGGGTACGGGCCAGGGTAATCACCGGGTCCCTTTCGCGGGCCCGTTCAACCTCACCCTCCGGACGGTAGCGGCGGTCATCGTCGTCGGTGGTGTGAGACATGAACCGTTCCACCATCA
>JAPKDE010000056.1 GCA_028822675.1 Dehalococcoidia bacterium
ATCTCATCGTCGCCCAGAATCAGAGTGAAGGGGATATTCAAAGCATTTGCCTGCCGCATCTGGCCGCGAAGCCCACGGGTACCGCTGCTTAAAATTGCGCCGACTCCAGCCCGCCTAAGCCTGACCGATAGGTCCAGCGCGGCAATACGAGCGTCGTCGCCGACGTTGGCAACCAGGAACAGTGGCGATGGTTCGTCCGGGACCGGGACCTCGCTACGTTTGAGGTTCAGGGTCAATCTTTCCAGCCCTGTGCCAAAGCCGATGCCCGGGGTTTCCCGGCCACCGAGTTCTGTTATTAGTCCGTCATAGCGCCCGCCACCGCAGATGGTGGACTGTCCGCCGGCGTCGACCGGTTGCACTTCAAACACCGTGCGAGTGTAGTAATCCAGGCCCCGCACCAAACGGTGGTCGATCTGATAGGGCAATTGCATCTTGTCCAGGTAACTAAGCAATTTGGCCCAGTGTTCGCCGCAATCATCGCAGAGGTTTTCAGCGGATTGTGGGGCGTCGTTGCCCAGGGCATGGCAGGTCTCAACCTTGCAGTCCAGCAGGCGTAGTGGATTGCGATCCAAGCGCGACTTGCAATCGTCGCACAAAACGGCCTGGTGGCCGGAGTAGTATTCCTTCAGTTTGGCCACGTAGGCCGGACGGCACTCGGAATCGCCAACGCTGTTAATCAGCAGGTTGATTTCATTAAGGCCCAAGCTGGTCATCAGGTCCCAGGCTACTTCAATGACCTCAGCGTCCACAGACGGGTCGGCATCGCCCAGCACTTCAACGCCAAACTGATGGTGCTGGCGAAAGCGGCCGGCCTGGGGGCGTTCGTACCGGAAGACCGGGCAGAAGTAATACAACCGTACGGGCTGGGGTAGGTTGTGCATACCGTGTTCCAGATAAGCCCGGCACACAGGAGCAGTACCCTCTGCCCGGAGGGTGATGCTGTCACCGCCACGGTCGTCGAAGGAGTACATCTCTTTTTCCACGATGTCCGTGCCTTCGCCCACAGATCGGATGAACAGGTTAGAGTTCTCGAAGGCAGGGGTGTCGATTCGACCAAAGCCGAACCGGGCGGCAACGTCCATGGCTTTGGACTCAATATACCGCCAGTATTTTTGTTCTTCAGGTAGGTGGTCTGCAGTGCCCCTGGGCGCTTGAAACAAAGTAAAAAGTCACTCCGAAATCGACTGTACAAGGGAACATTATAGGCTGATATCGTCCTGTATGGAATCAGCCAGGGCTATGACAACGGGGGTAAACGGCCTGGATCGGTATTGGTTCCCGGTTTTGGTGCTAAGAAGCCCGGCCGTCTTTATGGGGCAGCAGCACGGAATAAAAGAAGCTGTGTACTGGGGTCTTCACGCCAATCTGCTTGCCCAAGCGAATCACAGCGCCGGATAACGCGTCCAGCTCGGTAACCCTTCCAGCTTCGAAATCTGCGTGCATGGACACCTGGAAATCTGGCAAGGTGTCGATCCATTCCAAAGACTCTTGGGCCAGGTTCTCTGATAGGTCAATTCCTCTGGCCATTCCGATTGCCAGTGCCTCTTCCATGGCGTCTAAGAACATCTTGCGTGCGTCTGGGAACTTGAGCAATTCGCTGGCCCGAGTCTGCGCGGCGCTGGTGATTCCAGCCAGGGAGCTGAGTACAACAAATTTTTGCCAGAGCACTTGCACAGGGTCGGTGGAGATATCAGCCTCGATTCCTGCATCCCTGAATATCTTGCGAATATCCAGGGCGCGGAGGCTTTCGGTCACTTCAATCTCGCCAAACGATAGCTTAGACAAGACGTCTTCAGAAATAACCCCCGGTGTCTGGATATGGGCCGATGCCCAGTACGCACCCGGCAGGATATTGCTGGGTCCCAAGACAGAGCCAAGTAGCTCGTGGCTTTCGACGCCATTTTGTAGCGTGATAATCGAGGTTCCTTCGCCCATCAACGGCTTGAGTGTGGTAATCACACTGCGGTTGTGGAACGTCTTCACCGTATAGATGATAAGGTCTACTGGCCCCACTTCCGCAGGGTCGTCGGTGGCATCCACCTTGACTACAAATTCGCCGTCCGGACGAATCAATTTCAGACCATTAGCTCGGATGGCCTCAAGGTGTTCACCTCGGGCAATCAGTGATACATCGTTGCCCGCTTTGGCCAACAATCCGCCAAGGCATCCACCAACTCCGCCCGCTCCCATGATTGCTATTCGCATTGGTCCCTCAAACTGGCTTTATTGCCAAGGCCAGGCGTACCTAGACTTGGAATTACTAATTTTAATCGCTCTGGTAGTCATTCTAAGAATGCCCATTTATATGGGGAAGCAACATCGTGTACAACACGTCAAAGATTGGCGTTGGCACGTTCACTTTGCGGCCAACTCTGCCTATGGAACCAACCATGGCTTCCAGTTCCAGCCGTCGCCCGGCTTCTACGTCCACCTGCATTGAGCCGCGTGCGCCCATTGGCCGCTTGGTAATCAGGTCGATTGCACCTTGGACATCATCATCGCCAATCGGGACGCCGCACGCCGTTGCCACGTCAGCCACCTCATGGATGGCTAACCGGAACAATGAAGCGCCTTCCGGGGACTCGATGAGGTCTTTTGGGGCCAAACGTGCGGTGCTGGCCAGCCCATTCGCTGGTGAGTTGTACAGGGCTTTCAACCATAGTGCTCTGGTAATGTCTTCGGAAAGTTCGGCTTCGATGCCTGCACTGGAAAAAGCTTCCTGTACCGCAGTGGCCCGTTTACTCAGTTCTCCGTTGGACTCGCCAAAGGCAACGCGGGCCGGGAATGACCGTTGTCGCAGAACGCCCGGAGAGTCGATATTGGAGATGACGTAGGCAGAGCCGGGGAGTACCCGTTCCGAGCCGTATTCTTGACCAATTTCTTCTGCGCTGGTCACTCCGTTTTGTATCGTCAGGACTGTGCTGTCATCGCCGACCAGCGGTTTAATGAAAGGAATCGCTTCGGCGTTTTGGTAGGTCTTCACGGCGAAGATAACCAGGTCTGCAGGGCCGACTTGCGAAGGGTCATCGGTGGCGGCGACCTTAACTGTGAAGTCGCTCTCCTGCTGGATTAGCTGAATCCCTTTTTGCTGAATGGCAGCAAGGTGTGCGCCTCTGGCAATCAGCGTGACGTCGGCCCCGGCCTGTGCTAGCAGCGCGCCGTAACAGCCGCCAATACCACCGGCCCCCATGATTGCTATCTTCATGAAATATCCATTCTGGATGTTGCCAACCGAGGCATGTTAAATGACTCCGTCGGTCTGCATTTGTTCCAGTTCTTCCGCGCTTACTCCACCAATGGAGCGGAGTATCTCGTCGTTGTTGGCGCCCAAGAAAGGCGGCTCAATGTTTGGGTTGTCGGGTCCACCGGCAAACTTGATGGGAGTGTTGACCGTGCGGAAGATGCCCCCCAGATTGTCGCCGCCGTTGACGAACATTCCCCGGGCTTCTAGGTGTGGGCATTCGTCCAGGTCTTTCTGATCCTGCACGATGCCCATGGAATAGCCAATGCCTGTCAGTTGCTCGGCCACTTCTTCTTTGGTGCGAGACGAAGTCCAGGCTTCCAGCTCGGGCACAAAGTTGTTCATATAGAAATCGCCGCTGACGCCAATGCCCAAAAAACGGTCGTCGTCAATCAGGTCTTCCCGGTCCATGAACCGCCAAAGCGTCTTCCATTTTTCGGGGCCACCCGCGCCGGCCAAGACGACATAACCATCTTTAACCTTCAGGGCCAATTGGGCGCTGAGCATGTTGCTTCGTTCCCGACCGGCAATGGTTCCTGTGGCCTGATAGAAGGGCATGGTGCTGGTCATATGAGTTGCCATGCAGTCATACATGGCCATGTCTACGAATGCGCCTTCCCCGGTGCGATGCCTCGCTTCGAGGGCCATCATCACTCCCAGGGCTGACCACACTCCGGGGACCGAGTCACCAATGTTGTCTCCCACCATCTGGGGCGCGCCGCCAGGTTCTCCGGTTACCGCCATCCAGCCGCCCATGCCTTGGACACAGGGGTTGTTGGCGGGCCAGTTTGAGTATGGTCCGGGCGCGGGCCCATCCGGGTCTCCGTAGCCAGTAATGCTGCAATAAATCAATTTGGGGTTGAGTTCTTTTAGAACGTCGTAACCCAGACCAAGTCGCACTAGCGCCCCTGGACCCCAGTTGTCCAACAGGATGTCAGACTCTTTGACCATACGTTCAAAGGCGGCCTTGCAGCGGGGATCGCGCAGATCCAGGGTGATGCTCTTTTTGTTTCGGTTCAGTCCTAGATAACGCGCGCTGACTCGGCCGCCGTCCGGGCCGTCAATGAAAGGGCCGTTACCTCGGCCACGTTCTCCGTCTCCGGGGCGTTCTATCTTGATTACTTCGGCCCCCATATCGCCCAGAATCATCGAGCAAAAAGGCCCGGCGACGATATGGGTAACGTCCATGATCCTGATGCCTTCTAATGGCAGCGACGGAGTACTAGGTCCGGTTGTCATGATTTAGCTTTCCGACTGAAATTTTGAGGTGTCTAGACCCAAACCCTGTGCGCCGAAACGCTTGCCGTTTTCAACGTACCGGGCGGTGGGGTTCTGTAGTCGCTCGGCCTGCTTCTCAGACAAGGGGCGAATCTTGCCGGGTACGCCAATGACCAAGGAGTTGGCGGGCACATGGCCCCGAACAATGGCACCTGCTCCAATGAACACGTGGTCTTCAACATCGGTGTCTTCTAGAAGAACAGCGTTGACGCCGATCAAAACGTTGCTGCCTACCTTGCCTCCGTGCACCACTGCGCCGTGGGTCATCAGCACGTTGTCGCCCAGTTCCAGGTGGTCGTCGGTGTGCAGGACGGCGTTGTCTTGGATGGAGCAGTTCTTGCCAATGATGATGTCGCCGTAGTCGGCTCTGATCACCGCGCCAGGCCAGATGCTGGTGCCTTCCCCGATGGTCACGTCACCTACGATGTAGGCGGTTTCACTAACGAAGGCAGACGGGTGGATGCGGGGGCTTTTTCCATCTAAAGGGCGAATCAAGACGTTCCTCCAACAGAGATATACGGGTTGTTCAGGCGGGTTGTGTAGGCGGGTAGTTCAGGCTATTTTGCGGGTCGGCTGTGTGCGGTTTTCGGCCCAGTTGCGAATCAAACGGGAACCGCGCAAGACGGTAGTCCCAGGCCGGAGATTGGCTAAGAATACACTCCCATGTCGAGAACCGCCACTTTTCGTGCCTGAAATGGCCATTTTACGGCACTTGGTCTAGAGTCCAAATATGCCGGTTATCCAGTCTGCTCCAGCCACGCAGGCGTAGGCAAAGATTAGAAACTTTAGGACTTTGCCCACCCAGACCACAGCCAAGAACCCCCAAATGGGGTAACGGAGCGCCCCTGCGGCAATGCCTACGATGTCGAATATCGGGTTGGGAACCAGCGAAACTACGAATAACAGCAACCAACCATGGCGGCGCATACCTTCAGGCCGCATCCAACGTTCCAACCGCTGGTAAAACCGGTTCTTGGCCAAGATCTGGCGGCCGGTGTAACCCAGGTAGTAGCCGCTGAGTTCTCCCGCTGATTCAGCGGTCCCTGAA
The DNA here is from genome assembly GCA_028822675.1 of Dehalococcoidia bacterium. Next base: position 5,568 of record JAPKDE010000056.1, read on the forward strand.
ATAAGGCCAACCAGAAAAGGGTTCAGGTAAACGGCCGTGGCGCAGGCAGTGGCAAGGGCGGGCACTGGGATTACCAGGCCGGCACTGGCCACCAACGCGCTCAGGGCTACCGCGCCGTAACCCACCTGGGCGGTGCCAAAGTTGTCGCGTAGCAGCAGGGCGGCGACTATCCCGATGATGACAACGGTCAAGATACCGAGACGGATCAGGTTCTCCGGTCTGGTCCAATCCACTCTGGTTGTAAAACTAGCCGCGCGGCTGACGAACCGCATCAAGGTTTGGATTGACCAGGCTCAGCGGTAGTTGTGTTGAGGAAATCGGCCACCAGCGGATTAAACACCGACGGTTTTTCCATCTGGGGCCAATGACCGAATTCGGGTAGCACCCGCACGTCGCATTGGGGCAGCTCTCTACGGGCAGCTTCGGCGTGGATTACGGGGATGATGAAATCGTCCGCGCCCCAAATAACCATCAATGGCACTTCAGATTGCTTCAGCCTACTGAGAATCTGCCATTTTGGGCGCAATCCACGCAGGTTGATGCTGGATCGGATCGAGCGCACCGTGGCCATGCTCGCGCCGGGAAGCAGCTTGATTCGATCCATCTCCGGCAGCAGCTCTCCCAGTATGGGGACAGAGATGGCTCGGAGCAGCCAGGATACCTTCCGGCCTAACCCTGCTGAGTCAACCAAAACCAGCTTTTCCACAACAGTTTGGTGTTCCAAGGCGAACAACCCGGCAATCAACCCACCGGCCGAAGTACCCACCAACGAGAGTTTTTCTATTCCCAGTTCTTGACAGAAGTCATAGACAAAATCTGCTGCGGAACCTGGGTCATACTCCAAGTGGCTGGGCTTGTCCGACTCGCCAAAGCCAGGCAAGTCTAGGGCGATCACCCGGTACCCGGCGTCGGCCAGGAAGTCGATGTTGCAATACCAGGATATTAATGAGTCGGCCAGACCGTGGAGTAACAACACCACGGGGCCTTCCCCTGCTTTCCCTGTATCAACATAGCGGACATTCAATCCCCAAACGCTGGTTGTGTTGTATTCCGCTCGTTGCATCGGCTCCCGGCCTGGCCCTTAGTTATTGCCGTGATTGTTGGACTAGTGATAGGCCTAGTTACGGGCTTTGTTAGTAGAAGGTACCGCTGTATCTGACGTCGTTTTCGGTTGGATTGGCATTGGTCCGCCCATCTTGGTCAAGACCAAGGCGTCGGCCCCGGCGTCAACCAGCATATGGTCGCCGGATTTGAATTCCCCGGAAAGTATTCCCTTGGACATGGGGTTCTCCAGGAACCGGGTTACCGCCCGGCGCAGTGGCCTGGCTCCGTAAACCGGGTCGTAACCCTCCCGGCCAAGCCAGAGGTTGGCGTCGGAGGTCAACTCAAAGGTGATCCCGCGTTCTTCCAAACGCCCTTGAACGTCCTTGAGCATCAGGCTGACCACCCGGATGATCTGTTCTTGGGTCAGGGGATGAAACACGATGGTCTCATCAATCCGGTTCAAGAACTCGGGCCTGAAGGTTTCTTTCAGAGCAGCGTTGACTGACTCCTGAAGTTTCTTGTCCTCGTCTTGGCCAGACTGGCCGTCCGTGCGGAAGCCAAAGGACTGGCGGTTGATTCCGGAGGTTCCCAGATTACTGGTCATGATTATGACCGTGTTCCTGAAATCGACAGTCCTTCCGTGCCCGTCAGTTAGCCTTCCATCCTCCAGAACCTGGAGCAGGATATTGAAAACGTCCGGGTGCGCTTTTTCAATCTCGTCAAAGAGCACAACCCGGTATGGCCGACGGCGCACCGCCTCGGTCAGTTGCCCGCCTTCATCGTAGCCCACGTAGCCCGGAGGTGCGCCGATGAGTCGGGAGACAGAATGTTTCTCCATGTATTCAGACATGTCGATACGCACCATGTTTGACTCGTCATCAAACATGAATTGGGCCAGGGCCTTGGCCAGTTCTGTCTTGCCCACACCGGTGGGGCCCAGGAAGATGAAACTGCCAATTGGACGGCGTGGGTCGCTCAGGCCGGAGCGCGATCTTCTGATGGCCTCCGCGACGGCGACCACAGCCTCTTCCTGGCCGATGAGCCGTTGGTGGAGGTTGTCTTCCATATGTACCAGGCGTTCACCCTCGCCCTCTAAGAGGCGTCCAGTTGGGATGCCGGTCCACTTGGAGACCAACTCGGCAATATCCAGTTCGCCCACCACCATGTCGGTTCGGCGGTCCTTCTGTAGGACACTGCGCTCAGACTCGTATTCCTCGGCCAAGCGAAGTCGCTCCACCCGAAGTTCTGCGGCGCGTTCGTATTCCGTGCGCTGGGCTGCTGTGTCTTCTTGGTCCAACAGCTCGGCGATGCGCTCCTCCATATTCTTGACGTCGGCAGGCAGGCTTTCAACGTCGATGCGCAGTTTGCTGGCGGCTTCATCAATGAAGTCTACCGCTTTATCTGGGAGCTGCCGTCCAGTCACGTAACGGTCACTGAGACGGGCGGCGGCGATCAGGGCGGAGTCGTCGATGTCCACCTTGTGATGGGCCTCGTACCGGGGCCGTAGTATGCGCAGAATTTCGACTGTTTCTTCCACCGTGGGTTCCTCAAGGATCACGGGTTGGAAACGGCGCTCCAGTGCTGTGTCTTTCTCTATGTATTTGCGGTACTCATCCAGAGTGGTAGCGCCGATGCACTGCAACTCGCCCCGGGCCAATGCCGGTTTGAGCATGTTGCTGGCGTCAATGCCGCCCTCAGCAGCGCCCGCTCCGACCATGGTGTGAATCTCATCTAAAAACAGGATTACCTCTCGGTGCGCCTGTTTCACCTCGTCAATTACCGCTTTCAGCCGCTCTTCAAACTCGCCTCTGAACTTGGAACCAGCGACCAATGCCCCCATATCCAGGGCCAACACACGGCGTCCCTTGAGAGAGTCGGCCACGTCTCCGGCCACGATCCTGGCGGCCAGACCCTCAACAATGGCAGTCTTGCCCACGCCGGCCTCGCCGATGATCACCGGGTTGTTCTTCTTGCGCCGGGTCAGCGTCTGCATCACCTGGCGAATCTCTTCATCTCGGCCAACCACTGGGTCCAACTTGCCCTGGCGGGCCAGATGAGTGAGGTCGACGCTGTACTTGTCCAATGACCGGTAGAGGCTCTCGGCTCTGGGGTCATCCACCCGGTGGCTGCCGCGAATCTCCACCAACGCCTGGTAGACCTTCTCTTGGTTGATGCCGTGTTCTTTCAGGATTTGCGCCGCGTCACCCTGCGATTCCATCACAGCGGCAATGAACAGATGCTCGGCGCCGATGAAGTCGTCCTTCAGGCGCTCCGCTTCGGTCTTTGCATCTTCAAGCAGGCGTGAAGCACGGGGCGTGGCGTAGATCTGAGTGGCGTTGTCGGCCACCTTTGGAGCAGCCTCCAACGACCGGTCCAACTGGGCTGTCATGGCGTCAACAGACACGCCTATCTGAACCAGGATGTCTCCTGGGGTTCCTTTTTCTAACTGTAGAAGTGCCAGCAGAATATGCTCCACGTCCCATTGGCTATGGCCGTAACGGCGCACCAAATCCTGGGAATTGTGCAGTACTTCTTGGGCTGGCTCTGTGAATTGGTCTGGTCTTAAAACCATGATGGTTTCTCCTAGCGCCGAACTGTTAGTGGCGCTTGCTTATGTGATGGGGTGCTAATTGATGGGCCGAGGGGTGCGGCTCGTAGGGTTAGAACGACTGGTACCACTGGCGTCCGGCGGTCTTTGCCGCTGGCCTTGTCCCTGCAGAATTTTTACGGTCTCGGTCAGTTGCTCAACTTCCCCTTCTAATTCTTCGATGCGGTTCATCAGCTTAAGGGCCACTTCTGCGCCGGCCAGATTGAGTCCCATATCTTCTGTCAGGGCTTTGAGACGACGTAATCGGTCGATGTCAGCCATGGAATACATCCGCTGCCGACCGCCCGTGCGCGAAGGCCAGATTAGGCCCACGCGCTCATAGTGACGCAGCGTCTGGGCGTGGACACCAACTATTCGGGCGGCCACGCTAATGACGAAGCACGGCTCATCTCTAAATTGATTGTCGGTACTCATGGTTACTCCTCGCCCGTCCCATCATCTGCCTCACTGTTATCCTCAGAGTCTTCAGGTACTGAAGTTTCTGAAGACTCCACACGCTTGTCTCTCATCTTCTGGAACAGCTCTAGCTCTTCATCTGTGAAGTCTGTGGGCAGCTTCACCTTCAGTGTGGCGAATAGGTCACCCCGGTGGCCAACATCGCTTTTTGGGTTGTTGGCCGAGCTATTTAGCGTCGGCATACCCTGTCCGGACAGCCTGAAACGCCGACCGTTCTGAGTGCCCGGCGGGATGGTCAGAGCTAGCCTCCCGGTGAGGGTTGGAATGGTCATTTCACCGCCCAAGACAGCGTCATCCAATGGGGCTTCCACCTCAACGTAGAGGTCTTTCCCTTGGCGACGGAACTTGGGATTGTCATTGACAGTTATCACCAAGTAGAATGCTCTGCCCTGGGCGATTTCCGCGCTGATATGAACTCTGGAGCCGTTGTCCACTCCCGGCGGAATCTTGACCTCCAACCGGCGTCCGTCCTGCATTCGCAGTGTGCGGGTAGCGCCGGTGAAAGCCTCTTCTAAGGAAACAGAGACCTTATATTCGGCTGGGGGTGGAGGGCGTACATCCTGGGTGCCGGGGCCGCCCCCGCCGCCGAAGAACTGGTCAAAGATGCTGCCCTGTCCGCCGCCCATGCCTCCCGTTCCGCCCATGTTGGAATAAGAGACCCGACCACCGCCGCCGCGCCCGCTGCCGCGCCCACGATCATACTCGTCAGCCCTCTTCCAATCGTCGCCGTACCGGTCGTACTTGCGCCGGGAGTCTGTATCCGACAAGACCGTGTAGGCCTCGTTGATCTCTTTGAACTTCTCTTCAGAGGCTGGGTCGTTGTCGTTAACGTCTGGGTGATGTTTGCGCGCCAGTTTCCGGAAGGCACTGCGGATTTCTTTCTCCGTAGATCCCCGGGGCACGCCTAATGTGCTGTAGTAATCTGCCATTAATCCAACCGAATTGCAGAGTTAGCCATTCCTATATCCAGGCCAAATCATAGTTTATTTGAGGCTAATTGTCAATGTAACCCCATGTATATTTATAGTAATACTAAATGTTTATGCATAAGTAAACTTAACAGTTAGAACTCAACTATACAGTATTGATATTGTTAACCAGAGATTGAGGCAGCTAGTCCCAACCCCTCGCAGGGTTTTCAAACATTTCAACATAAGTTGAGTAGGAGATAAGAAATGGTATTAACACTTTGGGACCCCATATACGAGATCAGGCGGGCACACGGCCTGGCCAACCGGCGCTGGGCCGGATTCCCTGCATATTTCTCGGAGGCTAATGCCAGTGCCAATACAAGCATTGACGCTTCTGACACCCCTGGGCGTCAGGATTGGTCAATTCCCTTGGACATCGTTCGTGAGGGCTATAACATTACCGTTAAAGCCAGCTTGCCCGGTGTGAACCCGGAGGACATTGATGTCACCGTCGAGGGCGGTGTGCTGACCATCAAGGCCGCCACAGAGGTGGAGGAAGAGCGTGAGGATGTTGGGTACGTGGTCCGGGAACGCCGGACGGGTTCTTTCCATCGGTCGCTGCGGTTGTCCGACCATGTGGACACCGACAAGGTTGAGCCCCGTTACGAGAACGGCGTCTTGACCATTGTCCTGCCGCTGGCCGAGTCCAAGAAGGCCAAACGACTGACCGTCGCCCAAGGTGCCGCCCTCCCCGCCGCAGAATAATCGGCTAATTTACCGCCCAGATAGGCCGGGATAGCAAAAGGGACCCTTCCCAGACGGGAAGAGTCCCTTTTTTTGCATGCAGTAAAATTGCCCATTTCCAGGCGTGGGATTTAACTACCCTATGCGGATACTTCCTCACGAAGAGAAACACGAAAGACCATTAACAGGCATAGGGAACATCGTCTGGCACTCAAAACCGTCAGGGATCAAGGACTTGCCCATATAGATATAGAAGCGCCACCACCTCAATTCACGATGGAAGCATACGAAGCATTGGTGGAGGACGCGGAGTCCGTGATTGGCGACCTCTACGGTTACTATCACTTCCGCACATACAGCAGAGCAAGTCTCGAGCAATTGGCGATCTCTCATTGGTCCGAAATTCGAAATCTAATCGATCAGTAAGCCTCATCGGCTAATGCTACTTTGCATCTGCTCATTTCCTCGACTTCAATCGCACACCCCTCTGTTGTGTCCGAATATGAACCTATTTATGCGCCGAACGGGCCTCTTTTGCTCTGCCGGCAAAAAAGCCTAAAAAATAGGGCCCCGATGGGGGAAACCCACCAGGGTGAACAGGGAATATTTTAGGAGGATGAGCTGAATTCCCTGCTCTCCAATTATT
>JAPKDE010000057.1 GCA_028822675.1 Dehalococcoidia bacterium
TTGCCGCACTCCACAACGTGGTGCTGATTCGCGCCATGGAAGTGGAGACTGACTACGGTCACATGCTGGCTTTCGGCTTAGACCGTTATCAAGCTGGCTTCAACAAAGCCGCCGAACTCCGCAAGGCCGCCACCGCAGCCGGCGGGTTCGTCATCACGGCCCATCCCTTTCGTGGCGTGTTAAGCGGCGGGCACCGAAGTAGGGCGCTGATCTACCAATCAATTGACGACCCGCTGCCAGAAGTTCCGGAAGATGCCCTGGATCACCCGGTCTTCAAGTTGGCCGATGCTATTGAAGTTGCCAATGGGGGCACTGTTGACCGCGAAAACGATTTTGCCATGGCCGTTGCCGGACTGCTGAAGATGCCGATTACCGGCGGCAGCGATGCCCACTCCACCCACGGCTTAGGCAAGTTCCTGACCGAGTTCGATGACGAGGTCAATACCGAGGCTGAATTCTTGAAGGCTCTGCATTCAAAGCAGTATCACCCGGTAACCGGGTTGAGACAGGGCAACCTTCAGCCCTACGCCATCTAAGCACTGAATCTAGCAACTGATACATGACTCAATAACAAAAAACTGCCGGGTAACCCGGCAGTTTTTTGGTTCATCAGCCGATTCAGTTTTGTTGACAATCTTTTTACTTTAACGGCTTCCTACTTCAATGGAGAGGCGTCCGTTTCTGAGTCAGGCAGTTGCTGATTGTCATCGGAACCGTTTTTGAGATTGAATTCAGCTAGGTTTTTCAATGTAGACAAGATGTCTATGCCGGTCAGTGCCTCCACCACGGAGGGTAGCTCAGCCATTATGCTGGTAATATCTCTCGTTAGGCGGCTGGCACCAATACCACCGGACTCTCCATTCCCGCCTCCGCTGATCATCACAATCTTTTCTGTCTTCGCTAGCGGAGCCGAAATTGCAGCGGCAACTTGGGGAAGACGGTCGAACAATTGCTCGATAAGCGCGGCCTGTCCGTATTCCTTCCAAGCGGCCGCTTTGCGATCCATTGCCTCAGCTTCTGCCAGACCTTTGGCCTTGATGGCTTCAGCTTCAGCATGTCCTCGGACGCGAATCGGCTCAGCCTCAGCTTCAGCTTCGGCAATGACCCGGGCTCTGTTACCCGCTGCTACAGTCTCTAATTGTTCACGTTCAGCGTTCGCCGGCCTTCTTACCGTGGCTTCCAATTCCTGCTCTTTTCGATAAACTTCTTGTTGTTGAACTTCGATCTGCTTCTGGCGCTCGATCACTTCAACCTGCATCTCTTGTTCCCGAATATCCTTCTGTGTCTTGGCTGCTTGAAGCTGATAGGTAAGCTCAGCCTCAGCTAGACGCGCGTTAGATTCTCGATCATAGGAAGCCTTTTGAATGTTGAAGTCCCGTTCTGATTCCGCAATGGCAGTGTCTGCCGCAAACCGGGCAGCTTGGGCCTCTTGGTCAGCGGCCGCTGACCTAATCGAAGAGTCGCGGTCTGCTTCTGCTTGGGCTATCAAAGCGTCCCTTTTTACCTCTGCTGTCCATCCTATACCTAGGGCCTCCAGATAGCCCTGTTCATCTTGAATGTCGCGGATGGTAAAGCTGACAATCTCAAGGCCCATTCGGGACATATCCGTGTCAGCGACTTCACGTACCTGAGTGGCAAATCCATCTCTATCTTGGTAGATTTCCTCCACCGACATCGTACCCAGAATCGAGCGCTGGTTACCCTCAACTGTCTGCAGGGCGACTTCAGCAATCTCATTGGGTGTTTTGCCAAGAAATTGTTGTGCTGCCACCCGAATGGATTCTTCACTGCTGCCCACTTTCACCTGGGCCACACCGTCTACTGAAACTGCTACCCCTTCTTTGGTATAGACCTTATTTGTCTGTGGGTTTAGGGTCATCACCTCCAGGGATAAAGTCTGTACTCTTTGAAGTATTGGAATCACGAAAGCTCTGCCGCCAACCACAATTTTGGGTTGTTTGCCGCCTCCGGAAATTACTAACGCTTGGTTTGGGCCTGTCGTATGAAAACCTGGCATGGTTATCTTCCATTAAATCGTCTGGTAAAAATCAAATTTGGTCCGACTTATTTAGACCGCCATTACGGCTGTTTCGTTCTGCCACCACGGAGCAGTTTTCCGAAGCTAAGCCAACTCCTAGATTCGATTTCAGGCGGTTGAGTAGAAACCACTAAAACCCCAGTTCCATATACTCCCATGACTGTAACCTCCTCTTTTTCAAGGATCACGTCTCCGATTTTGGTGGTCGCCGTCCATTCTTGGCCGTCGACCAAAACTTTGCCGGTGGGGCTAACGTCTGCAATTACGACACCGCGTTTACCCACCAAGTCGGGTTCGATACCGGTGTAATTTCCCGATTATGACCCGGTTGGTTTCATCAAGTAACCGAAAACCAGCGCAGATAAAACCATCAAACTGCCAGCGCCCCCAATCAGCCAACTGCTCACCTTCAAACTCGGTTCCGAGATATCAGGCGTTTCCGCAAAGCCTCCAAACAGCAAAATAGGCCCTAAGATGAATGAAACCACTCCACCGGCGATGAATATCCCCAATCCGCCTTCTTGGGTTTCCAGGTAGAAAAGGACCATGGCGAGCAGAATCAGGCCAACTCCAACCCAGTTAACAGGCATCTGGCCAGCACCGACAAAACCCAAGGCGAGGGCAATTGCGCCAATTACTCCAGGGCCCATCAACCCGGGAGTCATGAGTTCGGCCAAAATCCCCGGTCCGCCAATAGTCAAGAACAAGAAAACTAGGTTTGGGTTTGTTATCACGCCAAGGAAATCTTCAAGCAAGTTCCGGTGTAGCTCGCGAATTTCCAGGTCTTTGGTGTTCAGGGTCTGAGTCCCGCGCGGGGTGATGACCGATTTCCCGTCAATCTGGCGCAGCAGGTCTGGTAGGTCGGAGGCAATCAGGTCAACTACATTTAATTCCAGCGCTTCTCTGGCGGAATACGAGCGGGCCAGGGTAACCGTCTCTTCCAGAGCTTTGCTGTTCCGGCCCTTGGTTTGAGCGATGCTCTGGATAAATGCCCTGGTGTCTTCGTTGATCTTCTTAGCCAGCGTTTCAGGGAGGTCTTGTCCGCCGGACGCTATTGGGGAGGCCGTACCGATGTTGGTACCGGGGGACATAACAGCAAACGAAGCTGCTGCGGTGATAAAAGTCCCTGCGGAGGCGGCTCGCGCCCCGGAGGGAACACGAATACGGCTATCGGCACATTCGAGTTCAAGATCGACGCAACCATGTCCCTAGTTGAGCTTAAAAGGTCACCGAGAGTATCAAGGTTGATTACGACCAACTTTGCCCCATTTCCATCAGCTTCTGTGAGGCTTCGTTTCAGGTAGCGCTCACTAACGGTATCAATGGGGCCGTCGATGGTTATTACGCCAACATATGGGCCTTCACCGTTGACCGAATTAAATAGGCTAGAGAGGGAAAAGCATAAAATTCCCAAGCAGAATGCTACAAGAGATATCTTTAGCCGGAGGCGTGTCCGGAAATGTAGTAAGTCATATTCCATAACTGTTTACGCAAGCCGAAAATAAATAAGACTTCCAACCCTATAACCGCGTCGGATGAAAGTAAAACCTGGTATTAATGCCAATTGGTGATGCGATGCAAGGCTATACTTGTCTTTTTTCCGGCCTCAGACAGGATAACCGCCTGACTTACGGGACCTAAAAAACCACATCTAAAACACGGTTTACCCAACAATGTCTGAGCTAAAAAGGGCATCCCTTCATGTGAGGGATGCCCTTTTTATTGCCGTATTTAGAAGTTACTGCTATTTGGCTGCTTGTTCCTCCATGTAGGAGGTGTGGTCCTCGTAATCAAGGGCAATCAGCATGCCACCAGGGTATACGCCCTTATTGGTCACGTGAGAGATGATGTGGCAGTGGAAAACCCACGTGCCCGGATTGCTTCCAATGACTTCCACGTCAACCGTTTGCCCCGGAGCGATATCCTGAGTATTGACTACAATCGGATTTGTGACCGGGTTGCCGTCCAATTGCACCACTTTGAACTGGTGGCCATGCAGGTGCATGGGGTGGTGGAATTGTCTGACGTTAATCATCCTCAACTGAACTTTCTCACCCGTCCTGATCTTTAGCAGGTCGTCCTCAAGGGTCTTGGGGAAGGATTGCCCGTTGATGGTGTACAGCCCTTGCATCTCATGAAGCATGAGGGTGTATTGGCGATCGTACTGGGGCAACCCGCCCTGCGGCTCGATGATGAAGGCCCCAAACAGGCCTTTGGACAGTTGAATAATCGTATTTGAGTGGGTGTGGTACATCGCCGTTCCTGCTTTGGGGGCGATGTACTCATACGTCCAAGTCTCGCCTGGTTGTACGCCGCGCTGGGTTATTCCCGGCACGCCGTCCTGATCGTTGGGTACTTCCAAGCCGTGCCAGTGAATAGTCGCAGCTTCCGGCAGGTCGTTGGTCAGGTTAACTCTGACTTTGTCGCCCACCGTCGCACGGGTCGCAGGGCTGGGATACTGGCCGTCGTAGCCCCACCACGGTTTCGCCGTCCAATATGTCCCAATCGACCACCTCAGCCGTAAGGTTTATTTCCACGTCCGGGTCTGTGAACCTTGAACCAGCAACTCCGACTGGTCCATCGCCTAGAACTACCTGAGCTGGGCCGGGATTGGTTGGCGCAGCCGTATTGACGGCATCGGACGCCTTAGATGAGTCATTACAGGCAATGACAAACATGCCCACCAAGGCCAACGCCAGTAGAATTAAAATTCTCTTCCCCACATTTCCTCCCATCTATGTGCCTCCATTTGATTGATTCGTATGTTTTCCACATCGCAAGGCCGCCGAGTTCGCAACCAAGTTTCTATAGTCGTCCCTTTAGTCGAGAGAGATTGCGGGGGTTTTGGCCACCTTGCAGGTCTGTGGTTTCAATCTGTGAAAATTGTCGCATTCTCTTGTTTGGTCAGTAACGTCCGGATGGATCCTAATCTTCGCGGCAAAAGGCCTAAGGAAATTGGGCCGTTCGATACATCGGTGTCACTGCAAATGGCCCAACAGATCAGTCCCTCTGCTTTGCCAGATACGGGAATTGGGAATTGCGCCCTAAAACTGTCAGATTGGGGTCGAATACCAGTCGTTTGCGTGCTAAACTGCCCCAGTCATGGTTGCGTGTTTGCAGGTTATGACAACTTAGGCATGTGTGAGGTTGTGACGGGAGCTTAATGGTACTTTTTGATACAGACATTTCCCCATTTGAACAGGTCAATGTAGCACTGGACCTGGAAACCACTGGCCTTGATTCCAATCGTCACCAGATCCTTGAGATTGGTGCTGTTCGTTTTCGCGGTGACGAGGTCATTGAGACCTATCAAACCCTGGTCAATCCCGGGGTACCCATTCCGGAGTTCATCCAGCGGCTGACCCATATCTCCCCGCAACAGGTAAAACGCGCGCCGTTCTTTTCATCAGTTGCCGCTGAGATTGAAGATTTCCTGGGCGCAGACCCCATCATTGGGCACAACATCCAGTTCGACATTGGGTTCCTGGCCACTAACGGTGTCCCGCTCAGCAACCCCTCCTATGACACCTGGGACTTAGCGTCAGTCTTCCTGCCCAGCTCTCGCCAGTATTCTTTGAAATACCTGACCTCTTTCTTTGAGGTTGAACACAACGACGCCCACCGCGCCCTGGCCGACGCCATGGCCACAAAGAACGTGTATATCAAGTTGCTCCGCCTAGCCGCCGAGCAAGATTCGGGGTTGTTGGGCTATCTCTCCAACCTGGCCGCCCGTAGCCGCTGGTCGATCAGTGGACTCCTGGCCGGACTGGAAGGTGAGAGTGAATCCCGTGCTTCTTCCGTGGGACTAACTGGGCTGGATCTGGAGCAGTTGTCCAATCGTCTTGGGGCTACCGAAAAACGACGGGCAGACCCCGCACTAAGTGACCTAACTGAAGAGACCGTCGCGGGACTCCTTTCCGTGAAGGGCCCCTTTGCCAAAGCTTTCTCCGGATTTGAACACCGGCCCGAACAGGAGCAAATGCTGGCCAGCGTGACCAAAGCCATGTATCACAGCGAGCACTTGGTTGTGGAAGGCGGTACCGGCGTGGGCAAGTCAATGTCGTATCTCCTGCCCTCCGCGCTCTTTGCCCTGTCCAAGGGCCAGCGGGTGGTGATCTCTACCAACACCATCAACCTGCAAGAACAGTTGATGAATAAAGACATCCCGGCCCTAACCCAAGTACTGGAGCAGTCTGGTGTGGTCGAGGAAGGAGTTCTCAAATCAGCACTCCTCAAGGGCCGTTCCAACTACCTGTGCCTGAGGCGCTGGAATCATTTGGCTCGTAACGAATCGCCAACAATCGATGACGCCCGCCTGTTGTCCAAGACATCGATCTGGATGCAAAACACGGTCAGCGGAGACCGGGCAGAGATTAACCTATCCGGACGTGATTTCGGCTCCTGGGGACACATATCCGCCGGTGAAAAAGGGTTCTGTCCCGGGTTGAGAGACGGCTCTCCGTGTTTCCTGCGTTCCGCCAGGGAGCGGGCAGACCAGGCCCATATCGTAGTGGTTAACCATGCTCTGCTGTTGTCGGACCTGGCTCGTGGCGGCGGTCTGATTCCTGATTACCAACACTTGGTAATCGACGAAGCTCACAACCTGGAAGACGAAGCCACTCGGCAACTGGGCTTCAGCGTGTCTCAGGACAAACTGGACGAAATCTGGGAACCGCAGATTAGATTGACCACCCAAGTAAGGCAGGCGGTTGCCGTTGAAGGTCTGGCATCGTCGATTAGGGACGACGCCGAGAAGGTGGTATCCGGGGTGGAAGGTGAGGCCACCAAGATCAAACAGACCTGGTCTCGCCTCTGGACTGAATTAGAACGTTTCCAAGCCAACCAGCGAGACTCTCAGAACAACGGCTCGCAGATGTTGATTACCCGTCAGATACGGACCAGCCAGAGCTGGGACGAGTTGCATCTAGCGTGGGAAAACCTGGATGTGGGACTGCAACAGACGGCCCAGAGTGTTGGTCGGTTACACCGATTCTTAGACTCGACCAAGCTACCTGCCGCGTCCGACCAACCGGCTTTGATAATGGAAACATCAAACTTAATGGACGATGTGGAAACCTTACGGGGCAACTTCAATTCCATCTTGGGCAGTCCAATAGATGAAGACATCCATTGGATTAGCAACGACCAAGTCCGCGGCAAACCCACGGTCTCAGTGAACTCAGCTCCCCTGGACATCAGCAGCACCCTGGCCGCCGAGTTATTCCAGCACAAAGACAGCGTTGTTCTGACGAGTGCGACGCTAAGCACTGAAGGCAATTTCAAGTATTTCAAAAGCCGCGTCGGCGTGGACTCCGACAGCGAAGAACTGCTTGTTGGCTCGCCCTTCGACTACGAGAAAGCGGCGTTGCTGCTGATTCCAGAAGACATGCCAGCCCCCAACTCGGATCAGTACGTGGATGCAATGGTCAAGGTTCTGACCGACCTTGGAACTGGATTGAAAGGCCGGACCATGGCCCTCTTCACGTCCTATGCTTCGCTTAGGGCTGTTGCTCAACGCCTCCGCGCCCCGCTCATGGGTGAGGGCATTCAAGTGCTGGCCCAGAGCATTGACGGCTCAGCCCAGCAGTTGATGACGCGGTTTGCAGAGGAGCCCAACAGCGTCCTGCTTGGAACGGCCAGCTTCTGGGAGGGTGTGGACATGCCTCCTGGTCTGTTAAAGGCATTGGTGCTCACTCGACTGCCCTTCCAGGTGCCCACTGATCCCATCGTGAGAGCTCGTTCTGATCAGTATGAAGAGCCGTTCAGCCAGTTCTCTGTCCCCCAGGCTGTATTGCGGTTCCGACAGGGATTTGGACGCTTGATACGCAACAAGGAAGACAAAGGGACAATCGTGATTATGGACAACCGGGTCACCGCCAAGGGCTACGGTAAGTCATTCTTGCGGTCCATCCCTCCGTGCACAAGCTTCCCCAGCAGCCTAGCCACGGTCGGCAAGCTGGCCGTTCAGTGGATCGACCAGTAGGTTTCTGCTCACAAAAACCCGTTCGTCCTGAGCCCGTCGAAGGGCCGCGTAAGCCAAGCATACAAACTGTCCGGATGAAGGAGTGTAGTGTGGAACTCGTTATAGACCAGCCATTTGACTTGGGGTCCAGCTTGGAAAGTGGCCAGGCCCATCGGTGGAAAAAGTCGGACGATTGGTATTCGGGCGTGGTTCGCGGGGAGTTCATCCAGATTCGCCAAAAAGGCCAGACGGTTGAATTCATGTCCGGCCCGTCACCAGAAGCCACTGCGGCCGCCATGCTACGGGATTACTTCCGGCTCGACGATGACCTAGACGCCATTTATCTGGACATCAACAAAGACAACCGCGTTGCCGACATGGTCGACAAGTACCCCGGCCTGCGTATCTTGCGCACGGAACCCTGGGAATGTCTGGTGGCCTTTATCTGTTCGGCCAACAACAACATCGCCCGCATTCATCAATTGATGGAGCGAATGTCTGAAGAGTTTGGCAATCCGGTAACGCTAAACGGTGAGACTCGCTACACGTTCCCCACGCCGGCCGACCTGGCTGAAGGGGGCGAAATGGAACTGCGCCGCTTGGGACTTGGTTTCAGGGCGCCCTACGTGGACCAAGCTTCCAAGGCAGTATTGGAAGGACGACTAGACCTAGCGGCCTTGGTGCAGATGCCTTACCCGGAAGCCAAAGAAGCCCTCATGGAGATGAAAGGCATCGGCCCAAAGATAGCCGACTGTATCGCCATCTTCTCTTTGGAGAAACTGGAGGCATTTCCTATCGACGTTTGGATCAGGCGCGCCCTGGCCGAGTGGTATTTCCCGGACCAGAAAACCCCGCCGGACAAAGTATTACTGGAATGGGCCCAAGACCATTTTGGCCGTTACGGCGGTTACGCCCAGCAATACTTATTCCACGGCCAGAGACTGCGCAAAAAGGCTGAGTAGCTAAAAACCGGTAGACGCTGGGTTTACTGGGTCAGAATCAGCTTACCAAAGAAACTGGTCTCGTCCATGTACTGATGGGCGGCAGCAGCCTCGGCCAACGGGAAGGTCCGGTCAACCACCGGCTTAACTACGCCCTTGTTCAGCAGTTCGACGATTTCCCGCATATCTTCTTTATTGCCCATGAACGCGCCGTAGATCTCTTTTTGCTGGCTAAATAGCAAACCTAGGTGCAGTTCGGTACGCAAACCGGTTGTGGCACCGCATATGCCGTAGCGTCCGCCGCTACGTAACGAGGCAAAGGCCGGACCAAAGAAGTCGGCTCCAACGTGATCGACGACGCAGTCCACGCCGGCACCGCCGGTAATCTCCCGAACTCGTTCCCTGATGTCTTCATCGGTGTAATTAATAACCACATCAGCGCCCAAATCGGTGGCCTTGGCAGCTTTCTCTGCGCTGCTAGTGGTGGCAATAACCCTGGCGCCAATCACGTCTTTGGCAACCTGAATCGCAGCCGTTCCCACACCGGCAGAAGCTGAAAGCACCAACACAGTCTGCCAGGATTTAAGCTGCAAACGGCGTACCAGCATGTTCCAGACCGGTAGATAGGTGGTTGGGGCAGCAGCAGCCTGTTCAAATGACACGCTATCGGCCAATTTATGGGCGTTGGCGGCTGGGATCGATATCAACTCCGCGTAGCTGCCGTTGATGGCGCTGCCCAAGAAGCGGGAGCGGCGGCAAAGGTCGTCTTGACCGGCCAAGCAGGGTGCGCATTGCATGCAGCTTAGCCGGGGGTTTACCACCACACGGTCTCCCACTTTAAGGGTACTCACGCCATCGGCGCACTCCACAACCTCGCCGGCACAGTCTCCGCCCAGAATCAAAGCCGGGGGAAACTCACGCTCCAGACCGCGCCCACCGTCCCTGGTGTACAGGTCCAAACGGTTTAGTGCGGTGGCCTTGACTCTAATCTTGATCTCACCGGCCTGAACCTCTGGTTCTGGTTGGTCGCCGTAAGTCAGGACTTCAGTGCCGCCGTGGGCTTCGATATAGACCGCTTTCATGGCCGTGTTCTCCTTAGGGTATTAGCTGACATTTTAGGCCGCCAGCCTTCGGTTTTTGGTTTAGTAATTGGGGACCGCTTAGGGGCGGCGTCCGTAGTAACAATCGTCGCAGAGAAACACGATGGCCAAGGCGTCCTCGTGGCTGCCGATTCGGCCGCACTGGGGCACGCTGCCATCCTGAGTCCACGGCTGGTGGAACTTGCCGCCGCACATCTGACAGGAAGTTTCTTGGATTCCGTCCAGGGCATCACCACAGATGACGCAGGACTCCAATTCATTTTCAGGGGTTTCCAGGTTATCGGGTATGCCCGACTGTTCTGCCATCGTTATTCCGCCATTACCAGTGGATTAACTCCCTTGCGAGATAATTTGATTCACCAAGGACCGTTCTTCCGTCTCACTGCCGATTAAGCCGTCCAGTTTCGCCGAGAGCAATTCCTGCAATACCTCGCCGATTTTAACGCCGGGCGTCACGCCCATCGCCAGCAGGTCGTCGCCTGTCAGAGCAGTTTTTACGATCCGCCATTCATCCAAATACCGGCGTAGCTGAGTCGCCAATTGGGCGTCCGGAGAGAACCAGGCCGACGCCGCGATTGCATCAGAGTCCAGGCCGTCCAATAGTCGGCAAATGTCCGAAATCTTGGTCGCCGATTCAGAAATCACGGGCGTAAATTCTTTCAAAGTAATGGTATCACGTACCACGCGCGCCCAATGGATTGGCAAGTTTAACCGCTGCGAGACTGCGTCCCCATCCAGAGGGCTCAAATCTCCAACCAATGCGGCCAGGTAGTCGCTGGGGCCCAGGCCGACCTCACCAACCAAACGAGCCAGACTTGCCTTATTCGAAAGGGCTGGATGAATCGCAGGCAAAATGCCAATTTCAATGGCCCTCTCAAACATCTCAGCAGCCCGGTCTTCATCGAAAATCTTCAGGAATTCCTGCCGCCACCGATCCCCACTAACCGCAGACACATGGCCTTCATCGACGGCCTTATTCAAATATGACAGCGTGGTCTCTGAAATTTTAAAACCCAGGCGCTGTTCGTAGCGCACCGCCCGCAGCATACGAGTTGGGTCGTCGGTAAAGCTGCCAGGATGCAAGACGACAATCGTCTTGTTCTCCAAGTCCTGCAGCCCACCGTGCGGGTCAATAACTACCGGACTTTCGCCGGACAGTGACAGTGCCATCGCATTAATGGAGAAATCACGACGGGCCAGGTCGTCGTTGATATCGCTGGGTGTTATCTCTGGAAGTGATCCTGGGAACGCATATGTTTCTTTACGTGCGGTTACGATATCCACCCGGTCGCCCTCAATTTCCACAGTGGCCGTGCCAAATCTTTCATGGACGGTAACGGTACCGCCGAGGTTGGTGGCCGATTCAGTAGCCACTATCGGCGCGTTACCAACTACGACGAAATCCAGGTCATGGATCGGTATTTCTAGCACAGAGTCTCGTACCGGACCGCCCACCAGATAGATAGGAACGCTTTCTTCGGAGGCAAGCTGGCGTAGGAAATTTAAGACGGCCAGTTGCCCGCCGCTAACGGCAGCAGCAATTCGGTCTAAAGGGATCGAATGAGGTTGCGACTCAGGCGTGGTGAAGCCTCCTGTGGCAGTCCAGTAGAGCACAATAATCGGAGCCGAAATTATAGCATGTAGGCAGGGATTCCAAATGGCCTCACAACGTTATTTCTGCGCTGAAAAGCCGTCCAATAATCAACAAATAAACTGCCGTCTGCGCTTTGACAACCCGTGAGCCTGTGGATACAATCCATACATATACCCAGTCCATGCGTATTACAGGCGTGGATTGAGTCATCTATCCTGGCGAAATTTGGGAGGTAGCAATATGGTTGATGCCCAATTCACCACCTTTTACGACTTCCGTTGACCCTTCGTCTATAACGCAG
>JAPKDE010000308.1 GCA_028822675.1 Dehalococcoidia bacterium
GAGAAACCTGCCACCGAGAAACCTGCCACCAAGAAAAAATTAGCCTACAAAACACCGCCAGCAGAAATTACTGTTGATGCCCCGGTCGATCGACTAAAGGGTGTGGACACCAAGCTCACCGCCCGACTTAAAAAATTAGAAGTGGAGACTATCCGCGACCTTTTGTACTTCTTTCCTCGCCGCCATGAGGACTACTCCACCGCCGTAAAGATTACAGATTTGGAACCCGGCAAAGAGTGCACCGTAGTTGCCACCGTCTGGGAGGCCCGTGAGGTTGCCAAGGGCCCCAGGGGCGGACGAAGAGATACGGAAGCAGTGCTCAGCGATGAGTCGGGTAACTTACGTGCCATCTGGTTTGGCCAGAGATTCCTGGCGCGGACACTAAAGCCGGGCAGTCGCATCGCTGTTAGTGGTAAAGCGTCTGTGTTCCGCGGGCAGCTCGTATTCGAGAACCCGGAGCATGAGATGTTGGACGCCTCTGGCGCGGGTGTTCACACTGGCCGGTTGGTGCCCATTTACCCGCTAACTGAGGGGTTAACTCGGCGCAACATGCGGCGGTTAACCTGGCAGGCGGTGCAAAACTGGCTGGGTGGCCTGGAAGACGCCCTGCCCGAAGATATCTTGAGGCGCACGAAGTTGATACCCCTGCTGGACGCGGTAGATCAGGCCCACTATCCCAAAGATACCGAGTCCTGGGAGCTGGCCCGACGTCGCCTGGCCTTTGATGAACTATTCACGCTCCAATTGGCGATGTTGGCCAGACGCCGTCTGCAGCACGACAACGTAAAGGGAATCGAGCTTGTTGCCCCGGCAGATGTCATTGATGCGTTCTACAAGACACTGCCATTCCCACTGACCAACGCCCAGCGCCGCTGTATCCAAGAGATCGAATCTGACATGCGTGGCGGTACCCCGCCGATGAGCCGTTTGTTGCAGGGTGAGGTCGGCAGCGGTAAGACCGTGGTCGCCCTATCAGCGTTATTGTCGGTGGCGGCCGCTGGGTACCAAGGGGCAATGATGGTGCCGACTGAGGTACTGGCAGAACAGCATTTTCTAAGCATCGGCAACCTGCTCAGTGGTCTGCCTCGCCCAGTGCAAGAACCCCATCTGCTAACGGTCTACCTGGAGCACATGGACCGGCCCATCTCCATTGGCCTGCTGACCGGCAGCTCCAAGGCCGCGGTGAAACGGGAGCTGGCCAAGAGAGCAGCAGACGGCACGCTGGACATATTGGTGGGCACTCAGGCGTTGATTCAAGAAGGTATATCCATCCCCAAGCTGGCATTGGCCGTGGCTGACGAGCAGCACCGGTTTGGCGTAAATCAACGTTCGGCCCTGCAGGAAAGAGGCAACGAGAACCCCCACACGCTGATTATGTCGGCCACGCCCATACCAAGGACGTTGTCCCTGACACTCTTTGGTGACCTGGACATCTCCACCATCGATGAAATGCCGGCTGGGAGACAGGAAGTAGCCACCAAGTGGTTGAAACCGGAGCAGCGGAGCACCGCCTACGGCTTCATCCGCAAGCAGGTGGAAGAAGGTAGACAGGCGTTTGTGGTCTGCCCGTTGGTCGACGAGTCTGAGACTATTGAATCGAAAGCCGCAACGGAAGAATATCAAAAACTTTCTGAAGACATCTTCCCTGATCTATCACTGGGCCTACTGCACGGACGCATGCCTCCCAAGGAAAAAGAAAAGGTCATGCGCCAATTCAGGGACGGCGAGTTGGATATCTTGGTTACCACTCCGGTGGTTGAGGTGGGCATTGACGTTGCCAACGCCACGGTGATGATGATTGACGGCGCTGACCGCTTTGGCCTGGCACAACTACACCAGTTTCGCGGCCGGGTTGGACGGGGCGAGCACAAGAGCTATTGCATGCTGCTGTCCGACTCTGCTTCTGAAACCGCTAAAGAGCGTCTGTCTGCTTTAGCCCGCATTCATGACGGTTTCCAACTGGCCGAGGTCGACTTGGAACTGCGGGGGCCTGGAGACTTTTTTGGCACTCGCCAGAGCGGCCTACCAAGTTTGAAGATGGCCCACATCACCGACCGCGAATTATTGGAGATGGCCAGGGACGAAGCGACAAAACTTATGGAAGACGATCCCGACCTAGAAGCACCTGAGCACGCGGCCATTTCTGCCCAGGTAGCCCGGTTTGTTGACCGAGCCAGCGCCAACGTAGCCTAATCTTTTTAGAAATATCAAGCTTGCTCATTTCAAATCTTCCTCTGATTTGGCCTGGCGATTTGTAGCTGGTTTTTCCCTCTTTCCCTCTTAACCATTCCGTATTACCAATATGCGAATGGCGAATTCCATTACGGCATGATCCCGAAACCAAGTTGTTAAGCGGCGGCTGATTTCACTGCCTTGCGATACTTGAATAAGGCCGGTTCCACGTACGCGCTGGGAGAAGTCAGCGCATCGTCTATTATCTGCAACACCGCGCAGATTGCCGGTTCTTGCAGCAGGCCAGCCCGTTTTTCCTCAGTATCGGTCATTGGTATGTAACCAGCCTGTCCGGTGTTCTGTTGGTCCAAGGTTTCGGTCGCTTTTTTGACCGCCGCTTCAATCTCCGCCTGGCTGACCACTCCGTGGAGTTTCCAGTTGGCGATTATCGCGCCGTCGATCCTCTCAGTGGCCCGGTCTTTCATTTCTTCAACCTGGTTGAAGTTG
>JAPKDE010000058.1 GCA_028822675.1 Dehalococcoidia bacterium
AATCCGGTCGGAGTACTGTAATTTATGCCTGCAACTAAACGTATTGGGGCGTTGGTGCCCGCCACCAACCCTGTAGTGGAGCCAGATTTTTACCGGGTATTACCGCCGGAGATAACCGTTCACTTTGAGCGGATGTTCAACGGCGATTGGGGAACCCAACCCAAGCAGGTAGAGGACACTGGCCACCAGATAGCCATCTCCAGTGAGGAGGCGGCAACGGTGGACACCGCCCTCTTTGGCTTTGACGCCGACAAGATGAACGAGGATGTCAGCCGGGGCGCTCGATCCCTGGCCAACATCAAACCAGACATCTTGGTCTACGCCTGCACCTCCGGCACCTACCACAAGGGCTACATCCAGTTTGACCAAGAGATGTCCCAGGAAATGCAGTTGGCCAGCGGTGTGGAGTCCATCACTGCCGTTGGTTCATGCATTGAGGCGTTTAAACACATGGGAGCCAAGAAGCTGAGCATCGCCGGGCCCTATCGCCACTTCCACCTACGCAACCGCCTAAAGCCATTGCTGGAAGAAGCCGGGTTTGAAGTTCTGAGCGCCGACGGTGAACCGTGGATGCAAGACTCCATGAACCCACTGGAGATTGAAGAAGAGACCGTACAAACGATCATCGACTTTGTGCCCACGGTGGTCAAAGACGAAGCGGATACCATTTTCTTGCCGGGTACAGCGTGGCGGGGATTGGACGCAGTGGAACCCCTGGAACAAAAGCTGGGCAAGACCGTGATCTCAGTAAACCAAGCCACCATCTGGTTGGCTCTACGGAGGATTGGCTGGACCGAGCCGATTCAGGGATTTGGCAGCCTGCTCCGAAACCTGGGTTAACACTTAAGTATTAGACCTGGGACGGCATCCATCATTCGCTGAGAGAAGATAACAATGGTTCGACTTGAATCGCTCGACGAAACCTTCGCGTCGCACCTCCGGGCAATTGAATGCTCTGAGTACGACACTCGACCCTGGGTCAACGGCCCGCCACTGAATCAGCGCCGAGTAGCGTTGATCTCCACAGCAGGGCTGCACCGTCGGGAAGACACTCCCTTCTTGGTTCAGACGGACTCGGCCGGGGATTGGCCCGCTGATTACCGGGTGATTCCAAGCGACAGCCAAGCCGAAGATTTGGTCATGAGCCACGTCTCAACCAACTTTGACCGCACCGGCTTCCAGCAGGACTGGAACGTGGTCTTCCCGCTGGATCGACTGCGGGAGCTAGCCCAATCAAACGTGATTGGAAGTCTGGCGGATTACCATTACTCTTTCATGGGTGCCGTCACCCCCCAGCGGATGGAGCCGTCCGCCCGTAAACTGGCTCCAATACTCAAGGCAGACAACGTGGACCTGGTCATGTTGGTGCCTGTTTGACCGGCTTGCACGCGCGCCGTTGGCGGGCTGGGACACTACCTGGAAGAAGAGGGGTTGGCGACAACTCAGATTAGTCTGATTCGAGAACATACCGAGAAAATAAAACCACCAAGGGCGCTGTGGGTGCCGTTTGAACTGGGACGCCCGCTGGGTGTGCCCAACGACGCTGCCTGGCAAACGCGGGTGCTGCAATCCGCCTTGGAACTTATCGAAGCCTCTGAGGGGCCGGTGCTGGTCGATTTTCCGGATGACGCCCCGGTATCAGACGAACCTGCAGTCCTCGCCTGCCCGGTTTCCTTTCCCGCTCCAGTTACTGACCTGAATGACATGGAGCAACTCAACACCACGTTACAACGAGAAGTGAGCGAGTTACGTTCTTGGTACAACATGGCCGTGACCAAGAACGGTCGGACCACGGTGGGCGTCAGTGGCCTGGAACCAGAGGCAATTGGGGAATTTCTTGGTGCGTTCCTGGGCGACAAAATACCGACAAGCCCCCGCGATGATATGCCGTCGTTCACGCTGTTGAAACTTGTGATCGAGGACCTAAAAGCCTACTACTACGAGGCGATGGCTGCTCAGCCTGGACATGCCGCTGCCACTGGAAAGATGCTGGCCGACTGGCTTTGGCGAGAGACCACGGCAGGCAAGGTCTTCTTTTGGCTACACGAGAATTGGAGAGAGAGCGAAGACAGCACCAAGCGTCTGTTCAGTAGGATTCTGCTGGTGCCAGCATCGTATCTAGCTGACTCCCCTTATCGAAACATCCCAGTCTAATCGAAGCACCTCGGTCTATTCGAAGCAGGCCAGTCTAAAAGTTCGCCTGCAGCAAAACCACCCGGAAAAACCAGGTCTGGTCGACAAATTGGCCAGTTGCTAACGCCCGTAGGCCATCTCTCGGGCCGAGACTGGCGCCGCTGGCTTTCGGGTAAACAGGAAGAAAACTCCCGCAGCCAGGTAGATCGGCAGGAACGAGACCAGCACAATGGCGTAGCTATCTGTTCGGTCAAACACCACTCCGGCATAGATTGGCGTGATTAACATGCCAATGTTGAAAGCCACGCTGATGAGACCCATCAGAGTAGCAAAACTGGTCCGCCCGAAGAAGTTGCCCAGAGAAACCCAGTTGAGCGAACTGGTCCCCTGTTCAAGGGCCATCAAGGCCACAAACAAATAGACCGCAAGATTCCCATCAACAACCAACAATGCCAACGTCGCCAGGGCTGCGGCGACCATCCCAGTGCCCATCATCGGCTGTAGCGGCCACTTGTCTCCCAGGACCCCCACTATCAACCGCAGCGGGATCGACAGCAAGAACATCACGGAGAACATCAGCCCGGCCAACTCATGGGACATACCCTTCCACACAAACATCTCCACCGCGTGGACTGAAACAGTGCCCCAGAGACTTATCCGCAATACTGACCCAGCAAATAGTATCCAATACGACTTGGTCCGCAGCGCCTGACGTACGGTAAAGTCGACCGGGACAACCCCTGCTTCCTCTTCACCTTCCACGGGAAAAGGCAGATCTGGGCCTATGCCCTCCCGCTCTGGTGAATGCTTCACCATCGACGCTAGCGGTATGACAATCAGGCCCATGAAAATGCCGGAATAGAGCATCACGTCACGCCAACCAATGGTGCTGACGCCCAGGGTAATTAACGGCAGGATGGCCGCTCCACCAGAGGAGAACCCGGTGATGCAGATGGACATTGCCAGAGATCGACGTCGAATGAACCATCGGTTGACTGCACTGATCAATACCTGGCCCAACCCGGCGCTCTTGCCTACGCCTACAACACCTACAAATATGATGATGAAAAGTACGTAATTGTGGACCCAATGGAGGGCGATGAACCCGAAACTGGCCAGCAGCCCGCCAAAGATGATCATCGGGCGTGAGCCGAACTTGTCCACGAACCGGCCAACGATGGGCCCGGCGATGCTACCCTCAGCCCGCACCAGGCTAAAGATCAAAGCAGTTTGGGCACTATTCAGGCCCATATCGCGCTTTATCGGACCAAAAAAGATGCCGCTACTGTTGGAAAATATGCCGCCGGACAACGTCCCGAGCATGAAAGTCGCGGCCAATACCCACCATCCATAGTAGGCATTCTTGACCTTATTAGGCAGGGGCGCCCTATTTAACATAGACCTATCTTCAAGCGGCTATCTTGATGAAATTCCGCGATTAATATTCGCATATATGATAACACCCTATGTGGCAATTACCTGCCGCCAGCGTCAGTATCCTCTTTTCTGGTATCTATTTCGGAACCTTTTGCGATCTCAGATTCGGTAGCTGATTCCCTTAGGTTCAGCCTCTTTAGCCTCAATCTAAGCCTTGTTCTAAGTACCACAGGATAATCGAAGCGTTGTTTGGATTATCCCAGGATTATGGATTTCCGCCAATTATGAATCCTATCTAAATTTGCCTCATCTAAATATGAGTCTTCTCAACCAATGAGAAAGTCACGACGGAACCATGGATCAGATAGAGGGGAATATCCCATATCCGCCGAAACCAAATAAATTATCAGGGGGAACCGAATGACACAGAATTCCATGGTGCTGCCCATCGCGTTAATCGTGGTGTTTGCCATTGCAGTGGCAGCGTTCTTTATATTCGCAAATCCATACGATGACTCGGACGACGAAATTGGCTCAAGGATTGCCGTCGCATTGGTCGGAACCGGTGAAGCTTTCTCGTCGACTGTCCCAGACATCGACGGCGACGGCGTAGCCGACGAAGCAACCTGCTTCACCATCGACCTGATTGACCTGGATTCGAACGAGATTATCGGCGACGCAACAGACTGTCTCTCGAACATCACTCCAGACGGGGATGGCCTGCGGGTCATCGGCACCACCACTTTCAACTTCCCACAGGGACAGTTGGTCACTCGTGGTGAAACCACTGCTCAGCCGTTGCTCCACGGGGCCAACGGATTCACCCACGCCACCGGAGCGCCCGCCCCTCCCATTGGCGAGAGCAACGTCCTGAGCGGTACCGGGGAATTTGCCGACGCCGCAGGTTCAGGAATGGCTCGGCTATCTGGATTGGTCGACATGAGTAGACTCGCAGATGATGGTCTAATGGGGTTCAACTGCCTGTTCGTAATAGACCTCTAGTCAGACGAACTAGATACTCAGATCATCCGGCAATAATCCCTCTATCAATCAGCTAATCTAGTAAAGTTAGAAGCAAAAGCCCCCGGCCGTGGCCGGGGGCTTTTGCTTTTCCTGCCAGCTGGGAAAACTATTCCAAGTTACTTGCCATGCCACACCGCCGGTCTCTTTTCCGAGAATGCCTTGGGGCCTTCTGCAGCGTCCTCAGACCCCAACACCAAATTGCCCACCCGGGCGAGATATTCCATGGATTCTTCCAATCCGTACCGACGCCAGAACTGGGCCACAGACTTGGTGCCCTGTACTGCCAACGGCGCATTGGCCCCAATCATCTCCGCAATCTCAACCGCCCTAGGCAGCAGAGCATCCGGTTCCAAGACCTGGTGCACAAACCCAATCCGTTGGGCTTCTGCCGCGCTCAGCGTGTCTCCAGTCAGCATCAGGTACATTGCCTCGCCGTAGGGTATCAACCGGGACAAGTTATTGATGGCATAGTTGGCCATGATGCCCCGTTTCACTTCAAACAGACCAAAATATGCCTCGGTTGAGGCGATACGAATATCACAGTCGCAGGCCCGCTCCATTCCGGCACCGAGGGCCAAGCCATTGACCGCGGCAATGAACGGCTTGGGATGTCTGCCAAACGGCTGGTTGCCCCGGTAGCCTTCTATCCTCTGTTCATCGGACAACGCCGCTGTCTTCCCAGTATTGGCAGACATTTCCTTCAGGTCGGCCCCCGCTGAAAATGCCCGTCCTGCCCCAGTGAGAATGCCAACCCGCATCTCAGAATCGGCGGTGAACTCGTCCAGCGCCTCCCGCAGTTCCTGCCGCATGCCTAGACCCTGGGCGTTCAGCCGGTCTGGCCGGTCCATGGTAAAGATGGCGTAATTGCCTTCGGGATGTCGTTCGTACCGCAGGTCCGGCATATCAATTCTCCAAAATAGTGTTGTATAAGCCTGGCGCTAGCTGGATAGAATCTCTCTGATCGCATCGTCGACGAATTTAGCATCGGGCAGGTTGAAGCCAGGCCCACCGGCCAGGTGGCCCCAGATAGATTCAATGGGCCGTAGCTCAGCATTGGGCATCTGGGCTACCTCCAGTTCATTATCTTCCGGTGGAAAATACAGATCGGTCCGCCCCGGCATGACAATCGCCTTGGCCTTGATGCCCGCCAACGCCTTCCCAAAATCACCGCCGTACTTCTGGTTGTTGCTGATATCGGCGTTCTGCCAAGTCCAGACCATGGCCAGCAGGTCATTGGCGTCGGAGCTGGTCCTACGGGCCTCCCAGAACCGCACTAGGTAGTCTTCCAGCGACTCGTAACCCAGCGTCAGGTAGACCTCTTCCCGGTAGAAGGCCTGAGACACCGCCCAGCCAGCGTAAACCCGGCCCATGGCACGTAGGCCTCGCAGCGGCGGTTCCGTGTAAGAGCCGCCAGCCCAAGCAGCGTCCGTGGTGATGGCTGCTTTGACCCCTTCCAAAAAGACAAAGTTGTGTCGTGATGTCTTCGCCGAGCCGCAAATAGGGGCGATTCGTTCCACCATCTCCGGATAGAGACTGCCCCACTGGAAAGTCTGTTGAGCACCCATTGACCAGCCCACAACTAATGCAATTTTCTCAATGCCAAAGACCTCCGTCACCAAACGGTGCTGGCAGGCCACATTGTCGTAGAGACTGGTTTTCGGAAACCCCGCAGCATTGTCCGGGGGAGCACCGTTGCTGGGCGAGGAAGAAACGCTGTTGCCAAACATGTTGGGGACAATGATGAAGTACTTGCTGGGATCTAGCGCGTGCCCTTCACCAATTATTCCTTCATTGTGGGTATGTTGGCCGCCAAAAAATGTGGGAAACACCACCACATTGTCTTTGTTGGCGTTCAGTTGGCCGTAAGTTTTGTAGGCCAGCTTAGCCCCGGTCAGGGTCTCGCCCGACTGCAAAGCCAGGTCTCCTGCCTCAAAAATCTCTATATCTGCCATTTGATCCACCCTTGATTCACCCTCATATCATCGTGAGAAAGAATACCACGTGTTTCCCGCTGCCTTCGACAGACGTCACCCCAAAAACGCGGCATCAGCCCGATTGACTACGCCCAGCCCAGCTTTTAGACTTGCCTCGCAATCCCCGGCACAATCTTATGCAATTCTAATCGCCAGACGTTCGTCGTCGATCATTCTATGGAGGAATTCCCAATGCGCCACGACCCGGTAAATATCTATGAATACGAAGCTATCGCTAAAGATCGACTCGAAAAAGGACATTACGATTTCATCGCTGGTGCCGCCACCGACGAGATTACCTTGCGTCGCACCCGTGAGATATTAGACTCCATCGTCATGAAACCCCGGATGATGGTAGACGTGAGCCAACGTGACCTGAGCACCACCGTGCTAGGTGAGAAGATCAGCTTCCCGGTGATGCTCTGCCCCGCCGGAAACCACGGCGCTGCCCACCCGGACGCCGAACTAGCCACCGCTAGGGCCGCCGGAAAGGCCGACACGGTTATGATCCTCAGCTCCCACTCGGCCAAGACATTGGAAGATGTAGCCGAGGCTGCCACCGGACCCATGTGGTTCCAGCAGTATTTCTTCAAAGACCCTGAACTCACACTGAGCATGGCCGCACGGGCTGAAGAGGCCGGGTATTCCGCCCTGTGTATGACACTGGACGCCAAGATCGTTCCCAAACGGGAGCGCAACATGCGTAACGACTACGTGGGGCCGGTTTCCCCCAACTACGCCCACCTGGAACTGGGCACCCACTCTTGGCAGTTCGCCGCCGACGCCCCCGCAGGCCCCTCGGACATCCGAGACCAAGCCACGGTTTGGAGTGACCTGGAGTGGTTGGCTGGTAAGACCAAGTTGCCCATCATCGTCAAGGGAATCATGACTGGCGAAGACGGCCGGTTGGCCGCCGAATCCGGCGCAAAGGCAATGATCGTCTCCAACCACGGTACTCGATATTTGGACACGACGTTCACTACTATTGAAGTGCTCCCTGAGGTTGTAGAGCAGGTTGCAGGCAAGGCTGAGGTCTACCTGGACGGCGGCATCCGCCGTGGGTCTGACATCTTCAAGGCCCTGGCCTTGGGAGCAGACTCCGTACTGCTGGGCCGTCCTCTCTTCTGGGGACTGGCGGTAGACGGAGAAGCTGGAGTCACATCTATGCTGGAGATGCTTCGGACCGAACTGGAAGCCACCATGGGCATCTGCGGCTGCCCCACCATCGACAGCATCAGCCTAGACGCCCTGGGCGGTATGTCACCCCTGCAACAATTGTTCAACAAACGGGACGCAGGCCGTCTCTAGGCATCTGCTAATAGCCCAATCACTGACTAACACGATTTAGGAGATTACCTGACATGGCTACAGTAGGCTCCGGTAAATACACTTACGAACTGATTCAAAATTGGGGCACCCTGCCCGCTGGCGACACCTTTGGCATGGTCAGCGCTCTGTCCGCCGACTCACAAAACCGCATCTTTGCCTTTCAGCGCAAAGAGCCGCCCATGCTCATTTTTGACCGGGAAGGCAATCTGCTGGAAACTTGGGGCAACGGTTCCTTTGAGTTCGCCCACGGTATCCACATCGCCAACGATATTGTCTATGTGACAGACCGGAACACCTCCGTCTGCATCATGTACACACTGGACGGCAAACCCATCCAAATGCTGGGCCGCCACGGCGTCCACTCGGACACCGGCTGCGAGAACCCCGGAGACCTGGTCCCGAGGGCTGCAGGCCCCTTCAACTATCCCGCAGAAATCGTGCCCTCGCCGTCCGGTGACCTCTACGTAGCCGACGGGTATCGCAACTCGCGCGTGCACCGATTTTCCGCAGAAGGCGAACTCAAGAAGTCTTGGGGTGTCCCCGGTAAAGATGCGCCCAACGAGTTCCACCTTCCCCACAGCCTGATAATTGACGGCGACAACGTGATTGTCTGCGACCGAGAGAACCACCGAATTCAGATCTTTGGTCTGGACGGCGAGTTCAAAGAGATATGGGACGACATCAACCGCCCCATGGACATCTCCATGGACTCCGACGGCAACTTCATGGTCTCAGAAGGCCAGAAAGACGGCGGTTCCGCCCGCATCAGTATCCTAGACAAAAAGGGCGGTGTGCTCTCCAGGTTTGAGACCCGCGGCTCCGGCCACGGTAGCTGGATCGATTCTCACGGTGATATCTATCTGGGCGGAGTGCCAGACGGCATCGACAAATACGTTCGCCAGAGCTAATCCCTCTGGCGATTGGCCATTGGGCCTACCAGGTCACCGGTGATTTAGATTTCACGGAGGAAAACTATGTCCGCAGAGAACCGAGCATTGTTTCAGGAATTCGTCAATGGGTTGAACAACAAAGACGTTTCCTTTGTTGACCGGCTGGTTGACCCTGATTTTGTGGATCACGACCCGGCGCCCGGGCAGGCTCCAGGCCTTCAGGGAATTAAAGACCTGATGCAGATGTTTTTCACGGCGTTCCCGGACCTGCACGTAACCGTCAACCGGTTGGTTGCCGATGAGGACACCGTGGCGGGCGCTGTCACCACGGAGGGCACCCAAGACGGCGACTTCATGGGCATACCAAAATCTGGCATGAAGATTTCCATCACCGAGCTGCACATGATGCGCATCGCCAACGGAAAGATGGTGGAGCACTGGGGTGTGGGTGATGGCATGACCATGATGCAACAATTGGGCGTGATGGGCGAGGACTAAACCAGATGCCAGAAGAAAAAGATTGGGGATCCACGGAACCAGAGGTGATTGAACTAAAAAAAGTTCGAGCATCTCTGGCGACTGAAGAATGGCGGGACGCCCGTATCTACCGCCACATAGACGAGTACAAACTGGACTACACCCTGATCGCCACCAAGATCAGTTCCGGTGAACTCCATTACTACGTACCCCACACCGGCGCATTCGAACCGCTAAACGTCAGAGGCTAGCGGCTCTGGCAGTCTAAGATCAGGCAATAAAAAAGCCCCGGCGAATTCGCCGGGGCTTTTTTATTATTCATCGTGAATGTCTAATCGTCGGCAGCGGCAGGGCTGGCCTGCTCCACAGACCGGTCCTTAGACGGTTCATACGGACGATGGAACGCCGCTATGATTGCGCCTAAAATCATGATCCCAACCACTGTGAGTGAAGCGGTCTGGAATCCCTTCATGTAGAAGCCCTGCGATTCGCTGGCGACCATGAAGGCAATCCCTGCTGGCAGAACCATCGCCAAGATGATCGTTGAAAGAGTGGCACCGGTGGCGTGCCCCAAGTCCCTGGTTGTCTCCAGCATCCCGGAGGCGAACCCACGGTTCTCGGTGGGCAGTCCGCTCATCACGGTGGCATTGTTCACGGTGTTAAAGACGTTGGTCCCAAATGATATTGGCAGCAACAACAACGGCAACATCCAGAAGTTGACCTTGCCTGCAAACAGAGCCAGTAGCACAAACCCAACTGCAATGGAAATCATGCAGAACGTGCGCAGCAACTTGGGGCTGTACTTGTCATGGATACTGCCCGCAATGGCCGGCAACCAGATGCCAAACGACTGGTGCGGTATCAGAATCGCGGTCACAAAGATGGGCGACTTCCCCAGACCTTCTTCAATCATGATCGGTATCAGGGTCATAGTGGCCAGCATCGACAGATGGAAGGCGACGTTCGACACTAGAGACAGCGTGAAATACTTGTGTCTGAAGTGCCTGAAATCTACAAATGGCTGAGAAATTCGCCGCTCGACAAAGACGAACACCAACAGCAGAACCACAAACAGGACGTGCATCGGAACGTGGTAGCTCAGAGCGTCAGAAGAAGTGAATGTTTCATCTCCGCCGTGAACGTGCATCCCGGACAACAGGAAGACCACCGCAGTCGCAATGAGTAGACCTGCGCCGATGAAGTCAATTGAAATCGGTATCTTGGGCAGGGCTTCGACGTTGCGACGGAACACCGGCATGCTGGTCCACATGACCAACAATCCAATGGGAAGCATGGTCAGGAACACCAGCCGCCAACTAATGAACTCCAAGAAGATGCCAAAAATCGCAATCCCAATCAGGGTTCCCACTCTGGAACCTGAGATTGGGAATGCGTAGGCTCGGCCACGCTCTTCTGCAGGAAAGGCAAAGGCCAGCATCGCGTTACCGTTGCCGTGAATCAGCCCGGCACCCAGCCCCTGCACACCCCTAAAGACAATGACCCACATCAGGGTCTGGGATGAGGCGATGGCCACTGCTCCGACAGTGATGATAATTGCGCCGAAGAAAAATATTTTGGGATGGCCAAATTTATCGCCCATCCGAGCACCAAGAAGAACTGTGCTACCCAGCACCAGCAGGTTCAGAATAACAATCCAAGAAGCTTCTTCCAGACTAGTGCCAAAACTACGGGCCATGCTGGGCAGAGCCAAGGTCACGGGAAGGCTGGAGAGTTGCACCAGCAACTGCCCACCGGTAATGGCAGTCAACACCTGACGGCGATCAGGCGTGTTCACGATCTCTTTGTAGTTGGAGATTATCCCTAGCACAAAATCACGTCAGTAAATTCCGCAGATTTCTTAGCCTTGGTTTCCGCGTCTAAGACTTACCAAGCAGCCCTAGATAGGATTATTGAACAATCTATCACCCGGATAGATAACATGCCACCCCGTTTATCAAGGTAGTACCTAGGGTTATATGTATATAGATGCTGTGATTCCTGATTCGATGCTACCTACCAGCGCGGCAATTTGACACCCCGCACACCCTGGCTAAAATAAGACGAGTAAGCACCAAATTGTTTTTAAACTCAAAGACCGAAGCCAAAACGGGAGACAACACATGATCACCAAATTCGGATCACTCTACGCCGGGCACGTTGACCTAGACGATATTGGCTACGACGCCACCCCGGTGAATGACCGCTGGATATCCGACGAGAAACTGGCGTCGGTATTCCCCAAAGCCCAGGCGATTGCCGTTCGAATGGACGAACTAGGCTTCGATACTTTCTGGGCAGCCGAGCACCACTTCCAGCGTGAGGGCTACGAGTGCATCCCCAACCTGTTGATGATGTACGTGCACCTGGCCCACCTGACCAAGAACCTAAAGTTTGGCTGCGGGTTCAACGTCAATCCCATGTGGCACCCCCTGCGGTTGGCGGAGGATTATGCCACCGCTGATATTCTCACCAAAGGACGCGTCATATTTGGCGTGGGCCGAGGCTATCACTCCAGAGAGGTAGACACCTTTGGCGTGCCCAGCACCCTCACCGACAACGACACCAACCGTGAGATTTTTGAAGAGCAGGTTGAGATCATCATGAAAGCCTTCAATGAGGAATCGTTCTC
>JAPKDE010000309.1 GCA_028822675.1 Dehalococcoidia bacterium
GGGAGCGTCCGGTTGGCTGGTTCACCCGCTACGGCCCCAGCCTCAACACCAGAAATCTAGTGGTGGACGAAGGTGGGTTCTTATACGACAGCGCTGGTCTGAACGATGACCTGCCCTATTACGTGGAGGCACGGGATAAGCCCTGGCTGGTAATCCCTTACAGCATGGAGACCAACGACGCTCGGTTCTGGCGCGGCGGGCTGGTCAGCATCACCGATTTCTACGAATACCTGCAAGAGACCTTCGATTGCCTGTATCAGGAAGGCGCAGAGCATCCCAAGATGATGTCCATTGGGTTGCATTGCCGCATCGCCGGCCGTCCGGCCCGTTCTAGGGCAGTTGAACGGTTTCTGAATTACACAAAGACCTTTCCGGGGGTTTGGTTCGCCCGGCGCGACGAGATTGCCCGTTGGTGGTTGGAACACTACCCACCAGGCACGTTGCAAGACAAACTGATAGTTAATTAAACAGGCAATTAAACCTGGCAACCCAGAATATAGCCCATAAAAATAGAGGCCTCACCAATACCCCCGGCGGTGAGACCTCTAATCTTTCGGCAACACTATGGACCGAGTCCTTGGGAGGAAAGACAGTACAAAATAGCGTCTAATACGAGATTACGCGAATCTCGAGGCGGCGCCCAAAACCAGAAACCCTCTGGTTAGCTGGCAACTTTAACGATGACGCCCCCTAGCGATAAGGGCCAATCGGCACCCCAATATGGGGCCATCGGTCACATTCTGGCACCAAGCCTGGCACCGGCCCCGGGCTTGCCTACTGTTTCCCTAGCAGAGGCCCGAGGCCATTTTCCCAGGCTCGTTTAGGAACTAGAGAGGCCGTACCACTAGAACCGGCGTCTCCAGCGATCTAATCAACATGTCCGCCACGCTGCCCAGAACCAACCTTGCGATACCAGACCGGCCATGGGTGGTAATCGCCACCATCATGTCGTGCGACTTCCCGGAGAAATTCACAATCTTGTCCCATGGCACCCCGTGCATCACCTCACTGCGGCACTCGATGCCTTTAGCCTTGAACCTGGCTTCAATCACGTCCAGACAATTCCTGGCCTCCAATTCCAGAGCCTTTTCGATTTCTGTGGTGTCGAGCGGCACTCGCTCGTGCGCACCGTAGGCCCAAGGGACCAGCCGAACAACCCGAAGCAGGACAACCTCTAGGGAAAGCAAGCTGGCCAGTTTCTCTACATGCGGCAAGACAGTTTCAGCCAACTCGGAGCCGTCCAGTGGCACTGCCACGCTGCGAATCGCACCGTCCAAGTCTTTGCCTTGTACGCTGTTGGGGCCAACGGCCAGCACGGGCACGTTTGACGCCCGCACCACTGCGTCGGTGACACTGCCCATCAGCCCACGGCGCAGCGCCGAACGGCCACGGGTGGACATGGCAATCAGGTCGCAGCCATAATCGTTGGCGTAAGCCAAAATCGCCGCCGCCGCATCGCCATCAGCCGAGGCTGTCAGCGAATCTACGCCCAATTCAGACATCATGCTGGCCGCGCTGTCCAGATACGCCTTCACGGCAGCGTTCGGCTTTTCCATGGTCGCCAGCGCGTTCCCCATGTCTCCCCATGACGAAGTATGTTTGCCGCCGGACGAATCTGGAACGTCTACCGTGAACAACACTACTTTGGCCTTGGATTCACGGGCGATTCTCATAACGTTGGGCAAAATCGTCTCGGCGGTCTTCGAACCGTCCAGCGGAACCAGTATTTTCTCGTACATTGCAGCCACCTCCTCTCAGGTTTACCAAGCTCATGGTCCCTTATTTGAAAGCAGTTCAATAGGGCCATATGTACCCCAAACCCAACCCATCCGGCCGGCACCGGCATAGCCGGGTTTTGTCGCTGACGCGGGGGGTTAATGCGCCCAGTTGTAGTCGCCAACGTACAAGGTGTTGGTTGAATGAGGCTGACGAAATAAAAAAAGCGCCGCAAGAATGATTCTTGCGGCGCTTTTGGGTTCAGTGGGAATTAAAAATTTACTTTGCTAGTTCGCGAACTCCGTCTACTAGCAGGTCAACTTCTGCTTCGGTGTT
Organism: Dehalococcoidia bacterium; assembly: GCA_028822675.1. The sequence continues at coordinate 2,053 of JAPKDE010000309.1, forward strand.
GAAGAAATGTAGGGATGCTCGGACTCCGGCGGGGTTGCCCACCTGCCGTACCACTAGGCGGTGGTTCTCCCAAAGTTGTTCCACGATGGGAATTGGCTCCTGACCGGCAATCGCAAAGCTGACCAGGCCTGAAGAGTCGGCCCGTTCCAGTGGCGAATTTACTGTGACGCCAGGGATTTCTGCTAGCTTGGCCTTGGCCGAGTCTGCCAGATCCAGGTTACGCGCTTCAATATTCTTGATGCCGACCTCTTCGACAAACTTGGTCGCTTCCAAAAAGGCCACCTGCACCGGTACGCTCACCGAACCGCCCAGAAACTTCTCCATGCTGTCGGCAACTGGTTGGAAGTTGTTGGCGTCGGCTGGCCGGGCGATACCGCGCCCGCCGGTGTGGGCCGGGTGTATTCGCTCTAGGTGTTCACGTCGGATATACAGCGCCCCGGAGCCCTCGTAGCCTAACAACCATTTCTGGCCGGGAATAGAGTAGAAATCAAACCCGGAGCGGTCCATATCAAGCTCAATATGGCCGCCGGTCTGGGCACCGTCTAGCATCAACAAGATACCCCGGTCCTTGGT
>JAPKDE010000310.1 GCA_028822675.1 Dehalococcoidia bacterium
TCCCATACATGTCGAAGATTACCGTGGTGATTCGTGGCATCGATAGCTACCTAATTTCCTGAGTGACCTAGATGGTCTGAATGATTTTCTGGCCGGTTATTCCGAACCTTGATATTTTGGCCTGACCGGGACGCCCTTGCTCTTGAGATAGTCCTTGGCCTGGTCAATGGTAAACGTGCCAAAGTGGAAGATGCTGGCGGCCAAGACCGCGTCAGCCTTCCCTTGGTCCAACGCCTGATAGAGATGATCCAATTCACCGGCACCTCCGCTGGCGATCACCGGCACTGGCACTGCTTCAGAGATTGTCCGGGTCAACGCCAGGTCGTACCCGGAAAGCTGCCCGTCTTCGTCCATGCTGGTCAGAAGTATCTCTCCCGCTCCCAGTTCGACGGCCCTGGTGGCCCATTTGACCGCGTCGATTCCGGTGGGAGTGCGGCCGCCTCTGGTGTAGACTTGCCACTGTGACTCATCGTCTAAACCCAAATCTGAGTCCTCAGGAGTGGGGTGACCTTCGGGAGTGGCAACCCGCTTGGCGTCGATGGCCACCACGATGCACTGGTTGCCGAACGCGGCAGCACTCTGGCTGACCAACTGCGGGTTATTCACCGCGGCGGTGTTCATGCCCACCTTGTCGGCGCCTGCTTTTAGCATCCGGCGCACGTCTTCCACGGCCCTGATACCTCCACCGACGGTCAGGGGGATGAACACCTGCTCCGAAACCCGCTGGACCACATCCACCATGGTATCCCTTGAATCAGAGCTGGCTGTGATGTCCAAAAAGACCAACTCATCACCGCCCTCTTTGTCATAGAAAGCAGCCAATTCGGCCGGGTCTCCGGCGTCGCGTAGCTCTACAAAACTCACGCCTTTCACAACCCGTCCGGCGTCTACATCCAGGCATGGGATTATACGTTTGGTCAGCACAGTGGGAAGGACTCTCCAACATTAGTATCTATCGGTAGGCTCTAGCAGTAATTACCAGCGGTGGTTTAATGACGGAATCGGCTGTGAATCAGGCTACTTTAGAAGTATAACACCGTGCCTATTTCCATCAGGATTAACGACCTATTGGCGAAGGGGTTGGTCTGAGCTAGAATGGGCTATCTTTTCAGACTATCGAAACTATGAAAATATACGGAGGGAATCATGGCCATAACACTAGACGAAGCCAACAAGATGGTGGCCGGTGCCATTGCCCAAGCCAACGAGTTTGGTATCAAGATCAACGTTGCCGTGTGTGACGCCGGCGGGCGACTGCTGGCTTTCAATCGCATGGACGGCGCAATCTGGGGCGGCGCGTACGGCGCTCAAGGCAAGGCAGTTGCCGCGACGGCATTTGGTCGTCCCAGTGGTGAACTGCAAGAGCGGGCCGAGTCTCCAATCATGAAGGGAATCTTGGGCGCAGAGGGCGGCCACGGCATCCCTAGCCAAGGCGCAGCTCCGGTCATCAGGAACGGCGGATGCGACGGAGCCGTGGGTGTTGGCGGCGGCTCAAGCCAACAGGATGAAGACTGCGCCAAGGCCGGCATCGCTGCGGCACTGGGTTCTTAAATAAAACAAGCCAACAGGATGAAGACTGTGCCAAGGCCGGCATCTCAGCGGCGTTGGGTTCTTAGGGAACTAACGCAGTAACGGAAACCGGGCCACCGCTGCCACCATCTAGCCGGAGCAAGCCAATCACCAGGAGGGCTCCGGTTGGTGGTAGTTGGTCCAGGTTGGTCAGGTTTTCTATGACGATTAGCCTGTTATCCAGAGCCAACCGGCTCACAGAAAAACCTGTGTCCGTACCCGGCTCAAGGCCGGCAGTGTCGGCTGCCAATCCGGCAACGGCCCGGCCCTCAAGCAACAACTGGACCGCGTCCAGCCCGAACCCGGGGAAGTGGAGTTGGTCGGTTTGGGAGCCGCCTAGGTAATCGGTTGGGTTGGTCCATTTGGCCTGCCAGCCAGTGCGGAGCAGCACTAAGCAACCCAGGGGAATTGGGCCGTGGTCAGACTCCCAATCCAGGACATCATTCATGGTCAGGGCATAGTCTCGGTTGGATTCTGCCTGGGCGGAGATGTCTATAACGATTGCCGGTCTGACCAAGTCCTGGGGCGAATGGGCTTCGTGTCCTGGTGCTCCGGCTTGAAAACTAGACTGTGCGCTCAGGTGCGTGCCGGAGTGTTCCCCCATGGCGAAGCGACGCAAGAAATAGCCGTCTTTCTCAACCTCTGCCACCTTTTCAAATTCTATATTTGGATCCCCTGGCCACTGGGGAATGTTGGGCTGTACCGGCCAGCTAAGTTCTACTACTTTGGAAAAAGAGATGGACCCGCCAAAAGCGGGTCCATCATTTTGTGGTTGGGTCACCATCAATTAAGCCTCTTCAGTTCATCCGCGTCCGCCCATTCTCCCGCCAAAGGAGCTTCGTGGCAACCCGATAAGTCGTAATAAAAGGCCGTGATTGTTGTAGTGGACTAGGGGGCTGTGGTTTGCAGAGTCCTTGTCGCACCCAGGATGGCGTCTCGTCTGACGTTGTTGTCAATCCACTCCATGGCTTCACGGGAAGTGCTTCTGGCGGTTAGCTCGGGGCGTTCTGGACGCTGGCCGTACACTGAATAGCTGATGGAACGGATTTCTTCGT
>JAPKDE010000311.1 GCA_028822675.1 Dehalococcoidia bacterium
CAGCGCAGATAACTGACGCACCGCTTCTATATAGCCCTCTGTGGTCACCTGCAGATGGGTTAACGGATCACTGTGATAGCTATCTATCCCCAATTGCGTCACCAAAACATCAGGGGCAAAGGCCTCAATTAACGGGGGCACCACTTGGCTGAAGGCTTCAATATAGTCGTTATCGCCTGTGTAGGGGTATAAAGGCAGGTTGACCGAGTAGCCACGTCCAGACCCCTCACCCAATTCAGCCACTGCCCCAGTACCAGGGAACAGGTATTGGCCAGATTCATGGACTGAGATGGTCAGCACTCGGTCATCGGCATAGAAAGCCTCTTGAACGCCGTCACCGTGGTGGGCGTCGATATCCACGTAGGCCACCCGCTTCCCCTGGTTCAAGAAATAATGGATCGCCAGTGCTGGGTCGTTAAAAACGCAAAACCCGGAAGCGTGCCCTGCTGCAGCGTGGTGCAGACCCCCAGATATGTTGAACGCTGAGTCCACCGTACCGCTGGCCACCATCTCAGCTGCCAGCAGCGACCCGCCAGTGCTCAGGGCCGCCGCTTCAAACATATGGGGGTACACCGGATTGTCGCCCGCGCCGCTGAAGCCAAATCGGGCGCCATCAATTTCAGGTGAACCGGACCCAAGGGCTTTCACTGCCGCAATATACTCAGAAGTATGCAACCATCCCAGCTCTTCTTCTGTAGCGGAGCGGGAGTCCAGCAATACTGCGCCGGAATGATCGAACGCGCCGTATTCCTGAAGTAACTGGTAGGTATACCGCAGCCGCACCGGACGCATGGGATGGTCGGAGCGCAGCTCGTGGAGGGAGAGTGCATCTTCGTAGATAAAGGCGGCACGGCGCATAGTATTACCCTCCTGTCCAGTGTCTTGTATCAACGGAACGAGATTGACGCGTGACTGGTCCATTGGAGTCTATTCAAGGCACTGACGCCGGTCAAGGCTCCGGCTAGGTTTAAGATGACCAGGGCCAAAATATATGGAAATCCGTCTCCGATCTCGCAAGGGAAAATACTGCAATTAGGGAAAATACTGCAAGTTGGGTAGTATTAGTGAGGGCACTAATTCGCCTCACCTGGTTTTGCGTCTCCCGTCAAAAGCCTCGATAAAGGCTCTGACGGACCGCAATTGATGATTTAGGAGAATGCGACATGGTCAACGGAAACGACATAGACGAAGGTTTCCAAGAACGTCTTAAGCAAGCTGAATCTGCAGAAAAAGAGATGCATCGGCTGCAGCCTTTGGCCGCAGAAGCTCCCCAATTGCGCTTGCAACAAGCCAAAGCCCAAAAAGAAGAAGAACGAACTCGAACCAAAGAAGACGCTCTTTCCAAGGCCAGGTTCTCCGCCCAGGCGGCGGCCGATAAGCAGAACCTGGTGCCAGACCTGCTGAGTCAGACAGCCAGCACCGTTATTGCGCTTTACACCTTGCTCAAGGACATAGACAGTTCCCGCCGACAGGCTATGGATGCGCTATCCGTAGCTGACCGCGTCGACTATGACATTGAGTTGGAAGAGGGCGAAGAACACGAACGCTCACTAGACCGAGATACCAGAGGTCTCGCCTACGCCTTGGCAGCCCGCCACGGTAATAGACGCGTCAGGCAGATGTTGGAAGAACTTGACCCAGAATTCTCCATGCTGCGTGGTTGCAACCTCGACGAGCCGCTCTACCGGGATGTGGCAAATTTTGTGGTACGCCATGCTATACCCGAAGAAGCTAACCCTCAGGCATTGCTGGTCAACGGCCCGGATTCTGCACCCATAGCGACCGAACCTGAGCCCACAGAAGCTTCAGATTCAGAACTTTAGCCCAGCTCGGCTTTCCCTTTTGCCCTGGCCTCATACCCTGACCGGGAGAACCTGAACGGGAGATATCAGTATGGCTTCATTTGACCAGTATTCCAACAAGTATCAGAGCATCAAGATGGAACGCCGCAACGGCATTCTGCAGATGACCTTTCACACAGACAACGGCCCCCTCCACTGGGGCGGCACCCCACATACAGAGTTCTCCCAGGTTTTCGTAGACGTGGGCAGCGACCCGGAAAACCGGATTATCATCATGACCGGCACCGGAGACATCTTCACAGGCCCGCCCGGTACTGCCGCCGGCACCCCCAAGCGCTCGCCCAGAGAGTGGGACCAGACCTATTGGGAAGGCAAGCGCATCCTCACCAGCCTGCTGGACATTGAAGTTCCTATGATTAGCGCCATCAACGGTCCGGCGTTGCGACACTCAGAAATTCCGCTGTTGTGCGACATCGTCTTGGCCTCGGACAACGCTGCATTCCAGGACTCGGGCCACTTCATGAGCGGTCTGGTTCCCGGCGACGGAATGCACATTGTCTATCCGCTTTTACTGGGGCTCAACCGGGGCCGTTATTTCCTCCTGACCGGCCAGCGGATCGAAGCCGAAGAAGCCAAGACCCTGGGGCTGGTAAACGAAGTATTGCCCCAGGCCGACTTGCTGCCTCGTGCGTGGGAGTTGGCCGAACAGATGGCCCAGCAATCTGACATTGTGCTCCGCTACAGTCGGGTGGCCTTGACTCTGGTGGTGAAGCGTCAGATTCACGACCTCCTTGGTTACGGGCTAGCACTGGAAGG
>JAPKDE010000059.1 GCA_028822675.1 Dehalococcoidia bacterium
TCACACCCCAAGACCTAATTAATATGGGAGTAAATTACTGCTCCGTGGCTCCGGCGCCTCCGACCATTGTGTTGAACGCCCTTAAGGCTACAGCTGCCAGCATCCGGGAAGAAGCAACCAAAGCTTAGCCCTTCTTGCGGCTAACGCTGGAACCTGACGAGTGAATCGGATTCCGATTAAATCGTTGACGTAATCAGTGGTGGCTTTGAGACCGAACCGCTATAATTTGGAACAACATCCGGCGGAAATATTTCGGCTTATAATGCTGACTGCCGGTGCCTGACTACGGTCACGTGAGCCCCAAGGCCACGGGAGAAAATAACATCAGTACAGAAAATACTATTGGGTCTGCGGTTGGCGTCACTGGCGGCGTCAGTGACGAAGCATTCTCCGCCGAACCAATAATCAGACGAGAACGAGACAGGGAATATCTAGAGCTAAAAAGAAGAGTCACCAAAGCAGGACTGCTGGACCGGCAATACGGTTATTACGCGTGGAAGATTCCAAGCGTGGTGGCCATGGTTGCAACCAGCGTGGCGGTGATGGTCATCTTCAGCGGAACGCTGTGGATACAATTAATCAACGCGGCCTTCCTGGCGCTGACCTTCACGAACCTGGGGTTTTTGGGGCACGACTCCGGCCACCGCCAGATTTTCAAGAAAGTAAGGCACAATGACTGGGTCCTACTTGGCGTGGGATTCCTAACGGGTATGACGCCTAGTTGGTGGCAAGACAAGCACAACACCCACCACCGTGCGCCCAACCAACTTGAAATTGACGGCGATATTGAGGTCTCCCTCTTCGCCTTCACCCAAGAACAAGCCATGACCATGAAGGGCATTGGCCGCATCACGGTTAAGCATCAAGCAGTACTGTTCTACCCATTGTTGATGTTGACCGCCATAAGCTTGCTGTTTGGTGGCATCGCCTACCAGCTTCGCAAGGAGCGCATGCGCTATCCGATCACCGAGCCGATCCTGGTGGTCTCCGGGGTAATCGCTTACTTGGCGGTTATATTCTTCTTCCTTGGCCCCTGGTACGGCGCAGCTTTCATTGCGGTGCACCGGGCTTTGGGCGGAATCTACATGGGTTCAGTCTTTGCGCCCAACCACAAGGGGATGCCGATCCTGGACAACGACACGGATATGGATTTTCTGCACCAGCAGGTGCTCACCGCTCGTAACGTCCAGGGAAGCCCAATAGCAGACTTCTGGTACGGCGGGCTGAATTACCAGATTGAGCACCACTTGTTCCCCAACATGCCGCGCAACAACCTCAAAAAGGCCCAGCCAATAGTGCGGTCATTCTGCAAGGAAAAGGGAATACCCTACTACGAGACTGGAGTGTGGCAATCTCATGTGGAGATAATCACATTCCTTCATGAAGTGAGCGCTCCCCTAAGGCAGAAAAAAGCCTAGCAACCCAGCGCTAATTCGCAACCAACAAAAAGGCTGTCCTTCCATCGAAGGACGGCCTTTTTGTTTTCAATTTTGCTGTGCGGCGGTTTGATGTGGCTATTTCCTAACCCAGGGAGCGAAACCATCCACCATCAATTCCATTAAATCGTGAACCATCCGGCTCACCGTGTTCCGGCATTTATTGGGTGCCGGAGGTTGTTCAGGGTTTTCAGATTGGTTTGTCTCTGACCCATCACCCATCGAGTTGCCTGCTAAGTGTGTGTGATCTGTGTCTGTTGTAGCCATTTGCTACTCCAAATTGGGCCAAGGCCTGTCGGCCACTCAACCCGCCAAGTGATTAACTTGGCTGGTTGTTGGCTGGATTAATCGCCTGCTACCAATTCTGGCTCGGGAGTCGATACCGCTTCTGCGACCGCCTGGTTTCCTTCAATCATTATCATGCGGCGGGCTTCAACGAACCCCACTATGGTTGTGAAGAACCGAGCCACTGAGTAGAGGATTATTCCCATCCCAAACAGCATCCAAGGCGCTAATGATGCCCCAAAGAGGTTGTTGGCCAGGAAGCTTGACTCGTACAGCCTGGAGGCTGTGCCTACCACCCCGGAGCCAGCAAACTGTTCTCCCAACATGCGGTCGATGCTCAGGCCGAAGAAAATAACTGCCGGTAGCGTTCCAGAGATGACAATCAACACTCCCAACATCAGGGGGCGGAACAAGTTCCAAGGAGCAAGTTCTATCAGGTTGAACGAGGCCGGTTCTTCTTCAGATCCTTCTTCCGGGTCGTCATCATCGTATTCGTCAGACCCACCGCCAGCGGCGACGATGAGCTTGGAGAAGGCCTGTAGCAGCGCCAGGGTGGTGGTCATGAGGTTGACCACAATGGCCACCAAGGCCAGTCCGATTGCTACGAACAACGATGTTATACCGATGAATCGAACTGCACCGATCACGGGGCCGAGTAGCCGGTCCAACCGCAGTGCTCTTTGGTAGGCACCGCAGGTGGTGTCACCGGCAAACTGCATGGTGAGGAAGTGGTTGAAGTTGAAGTCACGTATCTCGGTTATCGTAAAGAAGAAGAACCCAACCACGAAGATGCCAAAGATTGCAAACGGTGTTACCCATCTGGCCGGCCAGAGCTGAGGCTCCGGTGCCGACGGTCCAGTAGCCGTTCCTGATACTTCCGCTGACAGACTTCCGTAAGCCCCGCGTTGTTCGCCCAACCACCGGATGATGGTCACCAATAACAGGGCAATGGTGAAGAACAGGATTCCCAGACCCAGGTTAGTCAGTGGGTCAATCGTTCTGGCTAGAAGGCCGTCCAACCGGACAGCAGTCTCGCTCAGTCCGCCTTCAAATTGCCGGCAAAACCCAGCCAATGACTCCGGCCCGGGCCGTCGCCAGGGGGAAGGCCAAAGCCAACACGGCGAACCCAAAGGTGCCCAGCTTGATTAGGGCAGATGGTATTACCGGTCCCGCCAACGGTGTGCCACGGCTGGGGTTGTGCTCATCCAGCGCCCGGCGAGCTAACTCCGGTAGGTTTCGCGCCTGTCGGCTCAGGTTCCAGATGATGGTTGCCAGTCCGGTCAGGATTCCAAATATTAGGAAAGCCTCACCCAGGAACTTGCCACCAAAGACAACGGCGCCTAGCACCCTTTCAATCATCAGATAAGCTTCATAAGCAAACCCGGTGGTGCGTCCGTCAAACTCCGCGTTCCTTAGGAAAACCAGGTTTATGTCCCACCAGATGGTTAGTAAAAAGAAGAACCCAAGGAGCAAGATTCCTGTGAACAGGAATTTGGTGAACATTCTGCTTAACCACGGTTCTTCATAGCTGTCCAGTTCATCTTGGGCTTCACTCAACCCCGCTGAGGCGTAGGAGCTAAGGCTTAATCGTCCAGTTATTCTTAGGTTTTGAACGATGGTTGCTATGGCAAAACCAATCCCAAGTTTTATAAACCTCAGGCCTAGGAAGAACCATATAGTAAGTGTGTGGCCAATGGCCTGTTCTGCTGTTTGAGCTGCTTGAAAGAGACCATCTGATGAATTTCCATCTAAGAGTTTATCAACCCAGATGGAGATTAAGATGTCTCCGCCAGCGAACAGAACGAACAATCCGGACATCACGATCCATAGGCAGATGGTCAAGAATGTTGGGTAGTTGGGGATCAATCTATTGATCACTGTAGTCCTCGTTATCGCGCTTGCAGCGCTGGTGGTTCAGGGTAGCTTGAGATTCTCGGTTTCAGACCAGAGTAGGTCCCACGCCGGATATACTCTTGTCGAAGAACCCTCTCAGGCCTAGCGCGAACTTCTAGCTAGGGTGCTGCTAGTATCTTTGCTGTGGTTACTAGCTGTGGACCTGGTCCCAGGTGGACTGGAACGCGTCTCGAGTGGACTTTGAGAGCTTGGAGAAGATTTTCTTCGGCACGTCTCGGTCCTGTTGGTCTAGCTCCGGCGCTACCTTCAGTGCCTCGCTCAGTGAGGAGATGATGGTGCGGCGTTTATCTGCTGAGAGTTCTCCGACTATCTCTACCCTAGTAGCGACGAAACTCTCGCGGGCCTTGGAATTTACCTTGGAGCTGTGAAAGGCTTCGATCATGTCACGGATCGATTCCTGACGCTGTTCCTCACTCAGCGAAAGGAGTTGATTGATACGCCCTTTCATCATTGGCTTTCGCATCATGTGCGGCATACCGGCCAGCATTTTCATCATGCCAACATTGTCACCACCCCATTCTCCTGTGGCTGTATCGTAGCCACCTTATTTCTTTCCAAACATTCCCATTGTGGACCTCCATTGTGTCCTGTGATCTGAAGGGCTACGCAACTTGTTGTTGCCCGTTCACAAATTCAAATGCACCTGAAAATCAGATGATTCACCCCGATTTGTATTTCAATAATCGATAATAATTTCACGATAGGCCGCTCCAGTCACGAGTTAAATCCCGGTTTGTGACTAAGCAAATTGGCGGAAAATTGGTGAGAAATCCAATGGATATTGAGTTGTCGTATTGGGAAATCTAGGGCGCCAACAGATGAATTCTTCGCTTTTTTGGCGGTGACGATTGGAGGAGGTAAGCAATTTGACATAGTTGCTGACAATAAAAAAGAGAGCCCCGATACTGAGGCCCTCTTTTTAAATTGCGCCAATTAGTTTTGAGATGAATTAGTCGGGGTTCATGCCCTCAAACCGAGGCATCACTTCCTCTGCCAACAGTTTCATAGACTTTTCCCAACCCTGTTGGTCGTCCATGTTGTCATAGACCAAGGAGAGCAGGGTCCCAAATCCGCCACACATCTCGTACAGGTTTAGTATCTTTTTCTCGACCGTATCTGGGGAGCCGATCAGCCAAACATGCTCGGCCATGTATTCCGGAGTGACCGCAGAATCCGGCAGACTGGAGTCATGTTTAATCACTCGGAGCAGGTCAAATTGGGCAAACAGAGGCAGCAGATAATCGCCCCAAACCCGGCCAAGCATGCCGTTAACCGCCTTGTCGTACGCCTCGTCATCCGAGTCTGCCACCCAGATATCTCGGGTTATCCGCCAGTCTTTTCTACTGGGGGTCCTGCCGCTCCGTTTTGCGCCTTCCAGGACCGCCTCCCAATGGCTGATCACGTAATCTTGGTTGAAGGCCAAGCTCATGGGAATGAAGCCGCGTTCGCCGGCAATTTTGAGCGTCTCGGATGCAAAACTGACCGAGGCCACACCGATGGGTGGGTGGGGTTGTTGGAAGGGTTTTATGTGGTGCTTCAACGTGCCGTATTGGGGCTCCGGCAGGTTGACGTTCCAGAACTGCCCCTTGTATTCAAAGGGCTCGTCTTCCGCCCAAAGCTTGAGAATTATGTCAATCGCCTCGCGGGTCATCTCTCGGTGCTGGCCGTTCAGACCGTCAACGTCGAACATTGTGTAGTCGGTGGGCAGGCCACCAGCCCCAATGCCAAACATGAACCTACCCTGAGCCATGTGGTCCAGGTAGGCGACGCGGCAGGCCAACTCTGCGGGATGGTGGTACGGCAGCAAGTGAACGCCTGTCCCCAAACGGATATTCTTGGTCAGCATCAAAGCCTGGGCGATCATCAGGTCTGGCGAAGGTACTGGCTCCCAAGGGGAGGTATAGTGTTCTCCGATCCAAGCCTCTGAGAAGCCCAACTTGTCGGCTAAAACCAAGCAGTCCAAGTCCCACTGATGGGCTTGGAATAGCTCCCGCTCCGGCGGATGGGATGGCATCAGAAAGACTCCGTAATCCATGATCACTCCCCTAGGTCGTTATTGTCGAAATTCTAGTCAAATGGCCGTAAGAGCACCCATTCTAGCGTCCGCTGGCCAATTGTCATAGGGGAGACTCGGGTATCTGGCATTGAGTTTCAGCGCCTTTCTCTAGAACAAGGCTGGTTATAATTAAAATCCGGCCAACGCCGGTTTGGAGTTACTTGTTTAGTCTTTTGAACATGGGGAACCCTTGGCAGGAATCCCCCACCGGTAAATCAAAGGGAATTTTCTACGGCTGGTGGATGGTAGCCGTCAGTGGCTTCATCATGGTCATCACCTCCGTGCCGATATTCCAGGCGTCTGCGCTCTGGGCGGTGGCGTTGGAGTCTCAGTTCGGCTGGAGCCGGACTCAGTTGGGTCTGGCCTTGAGTTTCACCAGGGTAGAAGGCAGCCTCACCGGACCCATTGCCGGATACCTGGTGGACCGCATGGGCACACGGTTCATGGTCTTAACCGGCTTGATGATTCTCACGGTAGGGTTTTTCCTATTTAGCCAAGTACAGAACCTGTGGATGTTCTACCTGGCTTATTTCGTCATGTCTGTAGGGCAGGGCCAGGCTGGTTGGCTCACTGTGATGACGCTGCTGAACCATTGGTTTGTGCGACACCGGGGAATGGCCATGGGGCTGGCGATGGTCGGGATGGGCATTGGCGGGTTGTTTCTGATGCCGATGATTGCCTGGCTGATCAACCCTGAGGCTGACCGGTTGGGCTGGCGGCATACGGTGGAGATTTTTGCGGTTGTTACTTTAGTCTCAGCGGTGGTATTGCCCAAGATAATCCGGAACAAACCCGAGGACATCGGGGCATTTCCCGATGGAGAGGTGCGGGGCACCGGTGCCGGTGCCGGTTCCGGGTCAGACTCGAACTCGGACTCGGACAGTTCAAGCCAGGAATTGGATCTGACGATTGGACAGGCGCTGCGCACTCAGGCGTTTTGGTGCATTTCATTTGGCCATGGTCTCGGTTCCATGGTTGTGCTGGCCATCATGGCTCATTTGGGATTGCTGCTGAGCGATTTCGACTACGGTGTGCAGACAGCGGCCTGGATAATCATGGTGCAGACCGGGGTGTCTATCGTGTTCCAGTTTTTTGGCGGCTGGATTGGCGACCAGATGCCCAAAAATGTAGCGCTGTTCGTGTTTACCATCATACAGGGCATCGGTGTGGTGTTCTTGACCCTAGGCTCGGACCTGATCTATTTCTACGCCTTTGCGGTGCTGTTTGGCATCGGCTTTGGCGGCCGTACTCCATTGACCACGGCAATCAGGGGCGACTACTTCGGCAGAGCGTCCTTCGGGAAGATATTGGGTATATCCACTGTTCCCATGAATATTCTGCTGTTGATCGCCGCACCCATGGCCGGGTTCATGCGGGATGAGCTGGGTGATTACGACATGGCATTCCTGGTTTTGGCCGGACTCAACATGATTGGAGCTGTGTTGTTCCTGGTGGCTAAAAAACCCAAACTTCCGGGCGTATTTCAAGCAACTCCAACGATTTGAACAAGACCTGACTTATGCGCATCCTTCGACGGGTCCGATAAATCGAGACTCTCGACTTTAGTCGGAACTCAGGACGAACGAAATTGTGGCAACCATCGACCCCAACCGTCATTCCGGAGAAGGCCGCAATCCACTTCGCCACCATGTTCTGCGAACGTGTCCGTTCGTGTTCGGGGAATAACAAAAAGGCTCGGCCAAACAATTTGGCCGAGCCTTTTGATGCTCATAGGGACCTTGGTAATGGGTTGTTAGGAGAGGCTGCTGGTCAGCAGTTCCTTCAGTTCCACAACAGTGGCGTCGATCCAGTCCTGGGCCTTGTCAGCGGTGCGGGCCCGGCGTTGTTGGCCAAACTCGCGTTCGTCAATGTCCGGGTTTTCGGCTCGAATGGCCTGTTCAATTGCACGCTGCTCTGTGACTGCGACGGCGGGACGTTCGATCCAGTGGCAGATGTACTTGTGGTCGGCAGTGTAGAAAACGGCCACCGGAATGGACAGGTACTCGCCCTTGTTTAGGTACTCGTTCATGATGTCCATGTGGCTGTCCCTGGGGAATATGCTGATGGGAATTTCAGCCGCTTCCGCGACTCGTGCTAGCACTGGCAGACCACGGATAACGTCGCCGCACCAGTCTTCGCCAATGACCATCATCTTGGCTGGGCCGTTGGGGCTCTGTGTTAGCTCTTTGAAGAACTCGGTATCCGCTGCGCTCAGCGTGAGGCCGTCATAGAATCCCTCAAAACGCTGTTTGTTGACCTTGATCTGGTCCATGTAGTCTGGGTAATTGAAGCCTTGGGCATACCGCTCCGGGGTCACAACACTATCTTCTCTAGCCATGGCTCCTCCGTTTGATCTAATGAATCTTTGAACAACTATTCTGCTGCAGACTTGGTCGGGCCAACGGCCCGTTAGCCGATCTCTCAACCGGTCTGGCCATTAAAGCCTACCTCTATACGGCCGTCCGGGTAGATGATTATGGGCACTGTGGCGGCGTAATCAAGGGCGGTGTCCAGGTCATCTTGGTTCTGGTCCACCCTGATTTCCTGGTACTCAATGCCGTCGCGCTTCCAGGCGGCGCGCAGGGCGTCGCAGGCAGGACAGACGGTTAGCGTATAAACGATGGGTATGTCGGCCATGAAGAAGGCTCCCTAATCTTTAATAAGCGCCAGAGGGGAACATTCTACAACTACCGCCAACCGGTGTCATCCCTCGTGACGAGCACTAAGGAACGAGGCTGTTGTCCCTGGATACTCTCGTGGCTATAATGCCGAGGCAAGTTATCAATTTAGAGACAATAAAAACTGTTCATGGAGGAACAATGTTCGCACTATTCGTAACCGCCAAGATCAAGGCTGGACACCGCGCTGAATTCATCGAGGCCACCATGGGTGACGCTGTTGGGTCCAACAACGACGAGCCGGGCTGCCTGCAGTTCGACGTTCACGCGAACCCCAATGACGAGAACACCGTATACCTGTATGAGGTCTACGAGAATAAAGACGCTTGGGAGACCGCCCACCGCTCCGCCCCTCATTACACCAAATGGCGTGAGACGGTTTCCCCTTGGTTTGATGGCGACCCCACCCGTGTGGAGTTGAGCCCCATCTTCACCAAAGACAAGGGAAAAATCTAGGTTTTCAAAACCAGACAACTAGAACAAAAAAGGGCGTCCCGTTTCATCGGGACGCCCTTTTTGTTCTAGTTAACTTCTCAGCCCCCACCCGTCATTCCAGCGAAAGCTGGAATCAACTGCGCCATAACCTAAGTCAGCCGACCAAAACCACCTGCCTACCCGGCCCGCTCATGGTGTCCTTCCGCGGAAGGATCGAACCACCCGCTTCGCAACAACCCTGCGTGACCCAAGCAATCCTTCGACAAGCTCAGGACGAACGGAACAGGGAGTGCGGCTGTGCTGGTGGTTGCCAACCAATTCCGCCAGCCCTACCACCCGTCATTCCGACTTTAGTCGGAGCCCGTTGCGCCAAGACTCTGGCCTAGGGAGACAAATCAGCTATCGCGGAACTTGGGCATGATCTTCTCGCTGAGCAGCCGCATCGATTTGGCGGTATTCTCGCTGGAGATCAGACCACGGTTGGTCAACATCAAGTTCCTGACACCCATGTCGCGCATCATGGCTATCTGCTCAGTCACCCGCTCCGGTCCTCCGATTAGAAGTTCCCCCACAGTCGGGTCCGGATTTTCAGCGTAGCCTTCCTTTTTCATGGGAGGCCGCTGCATGTTCACCTCCATCTCCGGAGGGTTCCACTCCTTCCGCACCTCCTCCAGGTACTCGAAGGCGGCGTAATGGGCGGGCAGATACTCGTCCCAGGCCGCGTCGTTGGTCTCGGCGATATGCATCTCGCGCCAGACCCAGATCTGGTCCAGGTTTTTCTGGACGGCTTCGTCACTGAAGCCCGACGCCGACATAGTGTCGCGATAGGCCAGGATTTGCTCTGCAGTGGCATCAAACGTGCCACCCCTGAGCAGCACCGGGCGGCCAATCTTGGCCAGTTCTATAACAGAAGGCAGAGTGGATGCGGCCCGAGCCAGGGGAGGGTGCGGTTTCTGAAACGGCCTGGGCCGCACGGATGGGAACGCCACCTGCCAAAACTGGCCCTCGAACTTTACGTTGTCGGTGGTCCAGGCCTTCACCAGCAGCTCTTCGGCCT
Organism: Dehalococcoidia bacterium; assembly: GCA_028822675.1. Next base: position 9,862 of record JAPKDE010000059.1, read on the forward strand.
CGTCCAACTGGGCCTTGCCCAGGCCGGGGGTGGTGCCAAAGCCCACGTACTCGTAGGCGTTGTAGTTGGAGCCTCGGCCGGTGCCGACGATCAGCCGACCCTTGGACAGGTTGTCCAGCAGCGCGGTCTGATGGGCCACCCGCACCGGGTTGTGGAGCGGCAGTTCGATAATGCCAAACCCCAGCGTGATCCTTGACGTCTTGACCGCCACTGCGCTGGCGAAGACCAACGGGTCGCCATAAACGCACTCACCGGTGAAGTAATGCTCCGCAAACCAGACGGCGTCCATCCCTAACTCTTCGGCCAAAACCGCCTCGTCCAGACACTGGTCAATCTCCTGACTGTCCCGGCTGTCATCAAATTTCATGGGATACAGAAAGTGGCCGAATTTCATGGTGGTGGTTCCTTTTCGTGGTGGGGTGGTTGGCGGTGGGTATTGTACTACGGAGGGCGGTGGGCGAGTGGCTTGGAGGTAAAGAGCGAGATCTTCCGAAGGTACCTAACTAGCTCAGTTGTTGCGTATTTACCTAACCGATATAATTAGCTATGCAGAGTGAAACTATCGCGATTTCTAATAGTCGATATGATTGCCGGCCCGTGTGAATGATTCGTAACTTATTCGGGAAGGTAAGTAACAATGCCACCAGTTAATATGAGCGTCAACTCGCGAGACCGGTTGGTTAGGTCTTTAAAGGTGTATTCGTCAGAACTTAAATAAATGATTGATGCCATAGGCGAGCAGGCAAAGTTCGTTGGGGAAAAGGCAGAGAATCATATCCCTAGGGATCTTTCGGACGAATACCGACTTGCCAAGGAATCAATGCAAATCGTGCTTACCAAGGGGGTGATGATTTGAGATTCCCTGGTGTAAATCTTTGGGACGATCATTTGAGAGTGACCGCATCCGCTTTATTGCTATACAAAGATGATTTAAATAATCGACTCGGGTCGGTAAAATCAGACTTGCTGATGCCGACTGAAGCAAGTTTTCCTATTGAACTTGAATTGAATAACCTCAATCAAGATTTCGATGCGTTTTACTTCCAATATGGGGAATCAGCTTTGCTTGAGGAGTTGAGCTCTAGGCGTGAACGAAAATCAGGATTGGCTTATCCAAGTAACATCTAAGCCGCTGAGTTGATACAAGAAGGAGAAGGGCAGACCATAGAGTTCAAAAAACAACTCCCGAAACAGGCTGATAGTTTAGCAAAAGAAATTGCAGCTTTTGGTTCTACCAACCCTGGCGTAATCCTTCTCGGTGTTGCCAAAAATAGCGATATCATCGGAATAGATGAGATTGCCACCCCTGCTGGGTTCGATGAATTCAGGACCTGGATTGAAGGAATTTCATCGAACAGCATTATACCGAGTCTGGCGATTCGAGTGAGATCAACTCAAATCGAAGGAAAAAATTTAGCTGTTGTAGAGGTCCCGAAAGGACCAGAAGCTGTCTATTACACCAAAAATGGAGTTCCGTATCTCCGCCACGGAAGCTTGTCGAGACCTGCGAATCCCATGGAAGTATATGAACTCATCAAAAGGCATATTGAGCGGGGCTAAACTAGCCACCCGAACCCGTTACCCCTTCATACTCAACGCAATTCTCTTGCGCTCCAAGTCCACTTCTAGGACTGTTACCCAGACTTGTTGTTGGACTTTTACTACGTCGGCGGGGGTGCTTACGTATTTGTTGGCTAGGTTGCTGATGTGGACTAGGCCGTCTTGATGGACGCC
>JAPKDE010000060.1 GCA_028822675.1 Dehalococcoidia bacterium
TGACCGTGGACTGGTTTGCGGTTTTCATCAAAGTCATGAAATATCCCTCATTAATAGCCAACAAGATTGGCCAAATTTACCGCTTAACATCTGTATCTGTCCGTTGTATTTGAATGTCATATACAACGGACAGCCTATTATTAATGGCTGGCGCGCGGCAACCGAATTCTGTTACAAAGCAGATGGGATGTCAAGTTGCTCCGGTGAGTGCAGCATGGCCTCGCGCGAACGCCCAACGCAGGCACTCAGGGGCAAGTGTGTCTTGACACGGTTCAGACGGGTCAATATCATAGTATATAGGTCGCTCCACTGTGACCGATGCCGCCTACCTCACCGCGCCAGCGGTTCCGGGGAAATCGGCAGCTAAACGGCCTCTTTGTTGGGGATTAGTCCAGTGGTAGGACGCCTGTCTCTGGATCAGGAAGCGGAGGTTCGAACCCTCCATCCCCAGCCATTTTTCTACCTCAGAAACACCCACGCTTACCGCCATCGTTTGACACTCTTTTACTACCTCGGTATCATCCAGGCGCTTTACTCTCACATCCATTCTTAGGATTCGTCAGACCACCTATGAGGTAGACTGGCCAGCCGGCCAAACCCCAGGTCTTCACATAGGGCTTCGTATTTCTGGCGGTCAGCGCCCTTCCATTCCAGTGCTTCAAGAGAGGTATCCATTGGAACATCAGTACGCAGCGTGGTCAGGTTTTTATACAGCCGGGCCTCTTCGGTGTGGGAGTTCAGGCTTTCAGCGGCTGTCGCCGCACCTCTCACCTTTACCCCCCAGGCAGACGGGTCGCTGGGTATGTCCTCAATATGGCCATAGTGAAACAGCAACTGAGATGATGTCTTTGCGCCCCATTTGGGGATGCCGGGTATCCCGTCCGCAGCGTCTCCGGTCAGAGCCAGCAGGTCGGGGATGGAGCTGGGGGAAACGCCAAACTTCTCAACCACGCCGGCTTCATCCATGAATTTCTCCCGCCGCCGGTCGTAGCACACCACAGAGTCGCCTTTCACCATCTGAGCCAGGTCTTTGTCGGCAGAGCAGATAACCACCTGTTCAACCTCCGGCAGTCTGCTGCAGGTGAGGGCTGCAGTGGCCAGGGCGTCGTCGGCTTCGTAATCGATCATTGGCCAGACCAAGATGCCCAGCGCCTCTATTGCCCGCTCTGCCAGGTCAAACTGGGTGAGCAGGTCTTCAGGCGTTCCTTCCCCAGTCTTGTAGCCGGCAAACATCTCGTTCCGGAACGACAACACTGTGTGGTCAAAGGCACAGCCGATGTGAGTGACCTGCTCTTCTCGGAGCAAGAAAAGAAGGCTCTGCATAATCCCGCGCACCGCCCCCACAGAGCGTCCATCGGGCGCTTGGATGGGCGGCAGGGCAAAATAAGACCGGAACAACTCATAGGTGCCATCCACCAGATGAACCTTCATAGCACCCATCCTCCCAACTTAATCAGTTACTCAGTGCAATATACGTAGCGGTACTTGGGTATTATCCCTCATGCCGACTCTTCGCAAGGCTCGTTACTCAGTAAAGTATACGTAGCGATACTTGGGAATTATCAACGGAAACAGGAAGTAATCATTTACTTCTGGCTTCACCAAAACGTAGCCGCCATTGGAGTGCCACAACGGAATCCACGGCGCGTCGTCCACGATAATCTTTTCCGATTGGTGATACAGGTCAAACCTGGCTGCTTCATCCGGTTCCACGCGGGCCAGTTCCAGCAGGCGGTCCAGCTGGCGATTGGTGTACTCCGACTGGTTATTGGTACTTTCGCTGTGGAACAAAACGTCCAGGAAGTTTTCCGGATCCGGATAATCGGCGATCCAACCCAGACCGCCAAACATTTGGAACCTGTTTTGGTGCAGGTCCTGTAGGAAGATGGCCCACTCTGTTTGGAGGATGGATATCTCTACGCCCAGATTCTCTTCCCACATGGCCAACATGGCCTCGATGGACGGGCTAATGGCGGCGCCAAAACTGCCCGGCACTGTGAGGGTGATTCTGGGTAATTCTCCGGTATCGCCATACTTGGATTCCTGAATCAACTGGCGGGCCTTATCCGGGTCGTAGTTGTATCCCACCAAGTCTGGGTTGTAGCCGGGGAACCCGGGCGGCAGGATTCCGACAGCCGGCACCACCAAATCTTGTAGCAGCGTGGTGGCTAGGGTTTGCCGGTCAATTGCGTAGTTGAACGCCTGTCTGACCTTGATGTCATCAAACGGTGGCTCAGTATTATTCAGGCCAAAGTAATCAACGTCAAACTGGGGCGGCGCTGTGACCACCTCAGCGCTGAGGGGGTTAGATTGGTCTTGCACGCCTTGCAGTAATGACAGCCCAATGCCGGTGATGTGTATCTCGTCGTTCTCATACATCAGCATGCTGTTACCGCCGCTGAGCAGAAACTCCACTTCGTCTAGCTTGGCCGGTTCCAGGTGGTAATCATCAAATTTAGTGAGCCGCAGCACTTCACCCGGCCGGTATTCGGCCATCTTAAACGGCCCGGTGCCGTTGGGTTCCAAGATCCAACTGGGACCGGTTCTCACATTCTCCCGGTCCAGAACAAAGCTCACAGGGTAGGTGAGTTTGGACAGGAAATAGGCCTTGGGGGCGTCCGTGGTGGTCGTAATTGTGTGGTCGTTAATCACCTGAACGCCAGAAATGTTATTGGCCAACCCGGTCAGTTTGTCGTCAACGCCAACGATGTCACCGAGGAAAACGGCAGCGTTGAAGGACTCCGTGATGGGATCAGCCGCCCTTTCCAAAGACCATTTGATATCGGTAGCAGTAACCGGTCGTCCATTGTGGAACTTGGCCTCCGGTCGCAACCGGAAAGTCGTGGTTGTGCCATCAGGGCTAACATCCCAACCCTCAGCCAAATCTCCAACTATGGCCAAGTTCTTGTCAATCGTCATCAGACCGCCAAAGATTTCCACGGCGTACATGGCAGAACTGGCGTCGGTGTTCAGGTGTGGGTCCAGGGTGGGCGGATCAACTCCCAGCCTAAGAAAAGTTCCGCCGTCTACAGCATTGGCGCTGCTTCGGGAGTCGGCAGACTCAGCCACGGGGGTGGGAGTCGATGCGGTTCCCGGAGACGCCGTGCTTGATGGGGACTTGGAGAAATCAGCTTCGACAGACTCGCGAGTTGGGTCTGTAGTGGAATCAGATGAACACGCGATTGCCACCAACAGAAGCAACGATAGTAATAGGAAAACGGGTTTCATCTAAGCCCTCGTCAAATGGTCCTTGTGTGTGGTTTAGCGCGCAGTTCCAATGATTCCAGTGGCCCAGTCAGGTTAATCAAACAAGGCCTCATCTGTATTCCACTGTAATAATGCCTATTGTCAGTGTCAATGGAAGTGGCCTTCACTCAGCCTGAGTTTCAAGCTGGACTGCGTCGTGATTAGCTATACTGGTGCATCAGAAGATACGACAGCCCACCGCCATCGGATTACATTGGCCATCAAGTAATGCAAAACTCAGAACAAAACCAGTTATCTCATGAACCCGGCGGCAGTGTCGTGTGCTTTGGCGTGCTGAGTTATCTGCAGTTGATGGTCGTGGACCAAGTGCCGGTACATAACGGCGGCACACCGATACAGCAATTGACCGACTCCTACGGCGACGACGCTGCCATCGTGGCCGGAATGCTCCATCAGATGGGCCAAAAAACTAGGCTGATAGCATCGGCGCTTGGTGATGACGAATTGGGCCGCAAGGTGGCCGCCACTGTTGGTCGGCTGGGCGTGCCGGTGGACATTAGAATCGACCCCACAGTTACCACTGTAGCTGAACTATCAATAGCCGACCCCAGCGGCGCGCGGACGTATTTCTATCAGCGCACCTCAGAGTTGTTGAACACCCTGGACTCCGCTGACTTGTCACCGCTGGAACAAGCCTCCTACCTCTACGTTGACTGGTATGACGGCGACCATATTCTGCGGCCCATGCAGGCTGCCTCAAGGTTGGGTTTACCCGTTTTCTTGAACCTGGAGAGCCAACTTGCAAACCCGGAGGTGCTGGTGAAACTAGCGCCGTACACCACCGTTTGCCAGATTTCAGCAGACCAACCAGAATCCGGGGATGACCTGGAGTCCATTGCTGACTCTTTGCTGGAAGTGGGAATCACCACCGTGCTCATCACAGGCGGCAGCCGGGGTTGTCTGGCTGCCGAGGCCAATCAAAAGGTCCGGGTCAGCGCTCCAACGATAAACGTAGTGGACGGAAACGGCGCCGGATCTTGCTTCTCTGCCAGCTACATCTACGCAAACTTGCGAGGATGGAGTTTGGAGCAATGCGCCCGTTTCGCCACCGCCCAAGCCAGCCTAAAATGCGGCGTGGCCGGCTACGATGTGCCCAAAGTGGCAACGGGAGAACGCCTGGCTTCAACGCTACAAGTTGATGCAGCGGAGCGGTAAGTTATTACAGGACCTCATCCAGCCCTTTTATTAACTCTGCCACCGATTGCCCGATAGCTTCCTCTGCAGCGATAATTGTCTCTGGTTCAAAGTTGTAACCAAGCACGCCAACTCGCTTGACGGTTGCTCCGGGTATACCAGATACAACGTTAGTGAACCTGTCCAATACCATTTTGACGGATTCAGTGACTTCAACCCCTGCCGGATCATATCCCAACGTCAAATCAGTTAACCCAAACCAACCCTTTCGCCCAGGCGGGAACACCCAACCAATACTTAAATGCACGTGCATCTCAGGCTTGTAGTAGCGAAATTACGTGCCTGCCGACCCCCATTCGAAACGCAGTCCAAGTCCTTCGAAACGGTCAAGTATACGGGCAATTACCTGATGGTAGTTTTCATCGGTTATTTCTTCAAGGAACTGAGATCAGCTCACCAGTGTCCCAGTGTTTCTTATTGCCCTCGACGTTAATTTGAGCGTAGGTTTTACGACTGTTCTCGCTTCATATGCGGTCTCTTCTCCGCCCGAAAACTTAACAACCTCTACTCCGAAAAACCGAGCGGCTGCCATTGAATTATTCAAATACTCGATGGTTTGTTGGATTTCATTGGTGATTTTCTGGGCAACTACTGCATAGTAGAACGCACCAGATTGAAGTCGATTCGCCAATGTTTGCTCGAACTCCCCAACATCGTCCTCGGAAAAACCTTCCCAAAGCTCAGTTGCGGCATCAACTAATAAAGAAGTTTTACCCCGTAGAGCGGGTTCTTGGCAGCGGTTACTGCTAAAAAACCTTTTAGCAACGGTATCTTCAAATTGGTCAAACGACATGTTCCAGATGTGAGAACCATGATCCAGTAATTGGGCTAGCACATTCCGAAAATCAGGGTTCTGCGGGCCAGTCTTGAACTCCAGAATGATCACATCATCAGTGCTAGCTAGGCCAACCATATCTACGGCTCCGGAAGGTACTTGTGCCTGCACGGCAACAACCATCATAGGTCCCGGCAGGTTCAACTCCTCGATTCTTAAAAGAACAGGGTTTTCTTTTAAGAATCTTTCGAGCTCGGCCTCGTTGTCAGCAAGAGTCTCGATCAAGGTCTTCCTAACGCCATCAGTGCCTTAGATAATCATCTTTCGCGACAACTTGCTAGCTCCTTTTCGGAAATGAAGCGCCCTGAGCAAAGTTCAGAGCGCTTCCAATGAATCCAGATTTTTAATTAGGCTGCTTTGGAATCAGCGAACGCCGGGATGACCTATTTATCGTACAGCTCAATGGACTCCATCACCTTGTCGTGGGGGATGGTCTCGGTCTGCATAATCAGCATGACCTGGTCAACACCAATGTCTTGATACAACTCTCCGGGTTACCGGCGATGATAACGCCCAGGTCGGCCAGGATATTGGAGTCCAGTTCGACCACTGCAGCCCTGGCAGCGCCGGGGCTATAGTCCAGCGAAATACCCGCCTCAGCGGCCCGGGTCTTGTGGTCGCCATCTGACTTCCGTAGCCAGCGACCAAAGTCAGTCTTCAGGTTGTCGCGCACTCCACCCCAAGACTCCAGCAACTCTTCGTAGGCGTTGATTCGACCTTTGATGTACGGCTTGTCCGGCCCAAATAAGGTCTTCATCGAGTCAGCGCACAGGTCGGTCGTCCTCGCCACAGAATGAGTGGACGTTGTTGCTCTACAGGTCAGCCTGAATTCGCGGTGAGTATACTCCATTGGCAAAACCCAGTAGCAAAAAACCGTTTGGTCTTAGTTGACGCAGCCGGAGCAACCCTTGATACTGGGCGAGATTTATAGATGCAATGGGAGGCTGTCATGCGATTAGGTGCAATATTTCCTCAAACAGAGATAGGCGCGGACCCGTCCGCAGTTAAGGATTTTGCCCAGGCCGCCGAGGAGTTGGGATACGACCATATCCTGGTCTTTGACCACGTTCTTGGCGCAGACCAAACCAAACGGGACGGCTGGGACAAGCCCTACAACAAAGATGACATGTTCCACGAGCCCTTTGTGATGTTTGGATACCTGGCCGCAATCACCGAAAGGATCGAGTTCACCACCGGCGTGTTGATCCTGGGTCAACGCCAGACCGCCCTTGTTGCCAAGCAGGCCGCCGAGGTTGATGTACTGACCGGTGGTCGTCTGCGTCTGGGCATCGGCATTGGCTGGAACGATGTTGAATACGAGGCGCTGGGCCAGAGTTTTAGCAACCGTGGCCGTCGCAGCGAGGAGCAGATCGAGTTGCTGCGCCTGTTGTGGACCCAGGAGTCGGTGAACTTTGACGGTCGGTACCATAAGGTCACCAACGCTGGCATCAACCCATTGCCGGTACAGCGACCGATACCCATCTGGTTGGGCGGCGGCGAGGACCGGGTCATTCAGCGCATCGGCAAAATGGCCGACGGCTGGTTCCCTCAGTTCCAACCTGACAGCGCTGGCCAAGAGAAGATTGGCGTAATGCGGGAAGCTGCCAGCAAAGCCGGGCGCGATCCCAAGTCCATTGGCATTGAAGGGAGAGTCTCCTACGCCACCGATAAACAATCAGACTGGGAGAAGATGGGCGCTGCCTGGGACGAAGCTGGCGCAACTCATTTTTCCATCAACACCATGAAAGCCGGACTAACAGGCCCGGACCAACACATAGAAGCCATAAAACGCTTCAAAGAAACGGTGTCGGGCTAGACCAACTCGGTTTTTTCTGTAGCTCATCACCGCTCGTCTTGAGTCATCGGGTACAGATCGAGGTGATTATGTTGCAGTTGATGAGCGCCCCCAAATCGTTAGTCCTGAGCTCCGACCTAGGTCGAGAGTCTCGATTTATCGGACCCGTCGAAGGATGCGCATCAGTCACACCTGAATCGCCAACACGTGTCATGTCTAGGTAGGTATGAATCCAGGAAGCCTACTCGTCATGAACGTGTCTGAACCGCAATACATGGATTCCCGCCTTCGCGGGAAAGACGGTGGGAGCGGGAGAGATTTTGTTGCTGACGGCTGAGAGCTGTCAGCTAAACGGCTTCAGTCCCGAAACAAGCCCTTTACTCGGTCCAGTATCCGGTTGCTGACATCGTACTTAGACAGAAGGGGTAGTTCTTCCACCACCAAGCCTCGGTCAATGAGGGTGACCTGGTTGGTGTCCGAGCCGAAACCGCTGCCCTCGGCAGTAATATCATTGGCGACGATTAGGTCAAGTTTCTTGGCTTCCACTTTGCTCTTGGCGTTGGCCACCAGGTTTTGGCTCTCGGCAGCAAAGCCCACTCGCACGAAATTGCCTTTGGCCGTCTTGAGGATGTCTGTGGTCTTGGCCAGGGTGATGTTCATGTCGTCGTCGGATTTCTTGATTTTCTGGTCGGCAGCCTCGGTGGGCCGATAATCTGCTACGGCTGCGGCCATGACCAGCACATCGGCCTTCTCCGCATGTTCTTGGATCGCGGCTCCCATCTGTTCGGCGGTGCGCACATGGACCACATTGATTAACGCGGGGTCGGCCAGGTTGGTCGGGGCCGTCACCAACACCACGTTGGCTCCACGGTCACGGGCTGCTTCCGCCACCGCATAGCCCATTTTCCCTGAAGAATGGTTGGTGATTACCCGCACTGGATCGATGGGTTCCATGGTGCCGCCGGCGCTGACCACCACGGTCCGGCCGGCCAGGTCTCCGTTTTTGCCCATGGCGTAGGAGATGTGGCCCAGCAGCTCTGACGTTTCCAAAAGACGACCCACTCCGGACAGACCCGAAGCCAGCCGACCAATGCCTGGCCCAGCAATCACCACACCCCGCTCTTTCAGCGTGGCCAGATTGGCCTGGGTGGCGGGATGGTCGTACATGTTTCCATCCATGGCTGGAGCGACGACCAGCGGGCAGGTGGCCGCCACAATCGTGGTCGTAAGGGGGTCATCAGCCAACCCTATGGCCAGCTTGGCGATGCAGTTGACGGTGGCCGGCGCAATCACAATAACGTCGGCCTGTTGCGCCAGGGCCACATGCTCAACGCTGTACTCGGAATCCGGGTTAAAGGAGTCGGTCACCACTGCCCGGTGGGTGAGGCTGCGAAAGGCCAGGGGCGTGACAAACTGAGTTGCGCCATGGCTCATGATGACGTCAACCAGCGCTCCGGCCTGCATTAGCTTGCTGGCCAAGTCCAACGCCTTATAACAAGCGATGCTCCCGGTAACTCCCAGGACTACGTGTTTATCTTTCAGCGGTCCTACCACGGCTCTCTTCCAATCCTATAAGTTTCGCGCTATCGATTTGAATCCACTTATTTCGTCTGGTTCATATTGTAGATCATGTGCAGTCCGATCAGCGTCAGGTCTTGATTGATGTCGTCAAAGATATCTGCTTCTTTGGAGATGATGGTAGCCAAGCCGCCGGTGCCAATTACCTTGGCTTCTTCCCCGAGTTCGGCTTTAAACCGCTCCACCAGGCCAGTGACCAACCCGGCGTAGCCCAACACCAACCCCGCCTGCAGGGCAGTCGAGGTGTTCTGGCCGATTGCCGACTTCGGCGCCACCAACTCGACCCGTCGCAGTTGGGAGGTGTTCAGAAATAATGCTTCGGCAGCTACGTTGATTCCGGGGGCGATGGCACCACCCAAATAGATGCCATCCTTAGAGATCGCGTCAAAGACCGTGGCGGTGCCAAAGTCCACTATGATGACGGGTTTGCCGTAAAGATTGATGGCCGCGACGGCATCCGCGATACGGTCGGCGCCAACGTCACGGGGGTTGTCATAGCTGATCTGCAATCCGGTCCGAACCCCTGCGGTGATCGACAGCGACTTTACGTGGAAATAGGTCTCGAAGAGTTCCTCAAATATGCCGGTTAATGGCGGTACCACGCTGCACATACACACGTCGGTGATGGTCAAGCGTTCCACGCCGTTCAGGGCTAGCAGGTCTCTAATCATCAGACCGTATTCATCTGAAGACCGTCTGGCGTCGGTTGAAACCCGGAGATTGGCCACCAGGGTTTCACCGTCGAACACACCCAGGTTAACCATGCTATTTCCGATATCCACAGCTAAGAGCATTTATATTCGTACTTACCGGCTTACCGGAGTCCCATAGATTTGAGCGCCATGATTTGGTCGCAATTATACCCACGCCTGCGAAACGGAGCAACGATGGGCCTTAGCAAGGTGTCTACCATAGTCATGGCAAGCTGAATTTGGCCTCAAGGGAAGTGACCGGCAAAATAGGGCCAAAATCCTCGCTGAAAACAGCATTGGACTCTATTTGGGAGTGCTGCCCTCAGCTAGATTTAACAAGAAGGAATGCGAATCGGACAACGCCCGTCGTGAACCGGCCAGACCGAACAGAAGCAACTTCACAAAGGGCAGATATTCGCCTTCCTTGTCAAAAGTTTTGGCCATTCGTATTGCAGTCATTTTGGGCAGGATGGATGATCAACCATGAACAACAAAGATATAATTTTCCGATTTCTAGACGTGATTCATAACAAGCAGAACGTGGCGATAATCGAGGAACACATCGACAAAAACTTCGTCGGCCACACAGCTGATGTGCGCGGTCGAGCCGATATTAAAAAAGTGACCAACGACAACCTGACCGCTTTCCCCGGCCTGAAGGTAACCATTGAAGATCAAGTAACCGAAGACGACCTGGTATTTACTCGGTACACCGCCACCGGAAACCATGAAGGCGTTTACCGGGGAGTCGAACCCACCGGAGAACCCGTCACTTTCACGGTCGTGACTATCCACCGGCTGGCAGATGGCAAGATTACCGAGGGCTGGAGGGTGGTGGACCGACTGGATATCGTGCACCACCTTGGCGCTGTTTCTTAAGCTTATATCACCTAAAAGAGGTCAAACCATGCTTAAACAAATCCAGAAAAATGAACAAGCCGTCGGCCAACCAGCTAACACAGAACAGAGTCAGCGACACGTACTGATTCAATTATTCAGCGACGACTTCGTACGCAACGATGACGGCACATGGACAACCACCAAGGAAATAGTCATAACCGGCACAACTGAAAACCAACGGATGATCAAAGAGGGGAAAGAGTTTAAGAAGGGAGACCTGTCCATTGTTGGGCTAGATTTGGCTGCGATTCTTAAGCAGCATTGCCTCAAGTATCCCTTGTTGCCACCCTCGACTATGCATTTAGAATAGATTCCGCCGCATTAGTCTATTGATGCAGCTGGCCATGGCGGTGGCCACTGCCGTCATAGCAGTTGGTATCTGGCTTTCACTGGTTGTGGGAGCACAATTGGTGGACATGGAGATAGGAGCACTGAGACTTGCGGAAACCACTTTTAGCACGGTCTGGCTCGGCCTGGTCTTTGGCACATTTGCGCTGGCCCTAGGCTCGGCAACGGGAAAGCGCAGTATAAGCATCGGGGTAACTGCAGGGCTGGCAACTGCCGCCTATCTGTTGAATGCGATGGCTCCCTTGGCTGAGTCCCTGGAGCCGTCCAGAAAATTCTCTTCCTTCTACTACAACAACGGGCTACTACAACAGCGGAGATTCGCTCAGCAACGGACTTGACCCGTTGCACGTCTTGATAATGGCTGCATTGGTGACAATTTTCTTAGCCGTTGCCGCCGTTACTTTTTAAAGGCGCGACGTTTGTGTTTAGGTCAGGAACGCGACTGACCGGCTACGCGCCGGCCGGCATACCGCCATGGCGCTCCGCCAAAATACGGCCGTAGTCCTCACGACGCCAGCGGTAGGGCAAATTCCTGATCTCACCTGGCTTGCGGGCCGAACTGAGCATGGTTAAGGCGTCTTCCAGCACCACCCGCTGCTGATCTGGATTGCCTGGCGCGCCAAACGGGCGGCCAAAGGGAAAGCGCAAGACCAAGCTACGTGGCACCGACATGGACTCGGCTTTGGTTTGGTCCACCATCAACACAACAGTAGGGATGCCAGCTTCTTCAATGGCACGGGCGATCAGTCCGCCGGACTGATGGCAGACGGGTCAAGTTGTGCCGATGACAACGCCGTCCACCCCTTCGTCCTTCAGTCTTCCGGCCACCTCGGGCGCGGTCTCGTTTATCAACCCTGACGGTTCGGGTATGTAACCCATGAAACTATAAGTAGGGGTTAGCACTTCGCCCACCATCCACCGCATCCACATCCTCGGCCACGCCGTTGGTATCGTAGTGAGTGTGGGCAATG